>RECH01000291.1 GCA_007694125.1 Leptolyngbya sp. DLM2.Bin15 | reverse complement strand
GCAGGTTAGGGCGTGGCGAAGAATCCCCGTGCCTTTAGGTCGGGGAGGATGTCAACGACTTTCCGACATAATGAGTCCAAGCTAGTTGCGTCTAGCTGCGTTCAAACCAGTGGGCGATCGCCCCTGGGTTCATCCCGGTTAGTTCCGCCATTGTCTTGTATGAGCCAGGATTTTCTCCAGATTCAAAACCTGCGGGTTGCCTATCCGCCCTCCTCCCGCGCCCAGCACCGCCAGGCCTCGACCGAGGACTGGGCCGTGAATGACGTATCGCTGTCCATCGCCGCTGGGCAACGGTTGGGGCTGGTGGGAGAATCCGGCTGCGGAAAATCTACCCTGGGGCGGGCGGTGCTGCAACTGCTGCCACCCCAGAGCCAGGTGGATGGCCAGGTGCTGTTTCAGGGGCAGTCGGTGTTTGACCTATCGCCCCCGGCCCTGCGCAGGTTTCGGGGAGAAGCGATCGCCCTGATTTTCCAAGACCCCATGACCCGCCTGAATCCGCTGATGACCGTGGGGTGGCACTGTATGGAAACCCTGCGCGCCCATCGCCCCCACCTCAGCCCAAGGCAACTGCGGGAGAAAACGGTGGAAGCGCTGGAAACGGTCAACATTCCCGCCAACCGCTGGATGCAATATCCCCATGAGTTTAGCGGCGGTATGCGGCAGCGGGTGGCCATTGCCTTGGCCCTGCTGCTCGAACCCAAAATGATTGTGGCCGATGAGCCCACCACCAGTCTGGACGTCACCGTTTCTGCCCAAATCCTCACCGAACTAACCCGCCTTTGCGACCAGCGCCAAATGGGGCTGCTGTTGATTTCCCATGACCTAGCTCTGGTGGGAGAATATTGCGATCGCCTAGCGGTGATGTATGAGGGCAAGCTGGTGGAGATGGGCGAGGTAGACACAGTGTTGACCAGCCCCCAGCATCCCTACACGCGATCGCTGCTCCAGGCTGCTCGATTGCTCCAGGCCAGCGAAGGAGCGATCGCCTCCCAGGAGCCCGCGAAGGAACCGATTCTCAAGCTACGCAATCTCAAACAGCATTTCACCCTCGAAGATAATCCCATTGCTCGCCTGCTGACGCGATCGCCCCGCCGTACCATCAAGGCTGTAGATGGGGTGGATTTAGATCTGTATCCAGGGGAAATTCTGGGGCTGGTGGGCGAGTCGGGCTGCGGGAAAAGCACCCTTTCTCGCACCATCCTGCACCTGCTGCGTCCCACCAGCGGCACCGTCGAATTCCTCGGGCAAGACCTCACCCAGATGGATCGGCAGCGCCTGCGCCAGCAGCGCCGCCAGATGCAGATGATTTTCCAAGATCCCCATGCCTGCCTCAATCCCATGATGACCATTGGGCAGAGCATTACCGATCCGCTGCTGGTGCATCGGTTGGCCGATGCGACGGAAGCCAAACGCCGAGTCTATGCCATGCTGGAGCGGGTGGGTTTAGATCCCAAGGAATATTACCCGCGCTATCCTAGCGATCTCTCCGGCGGACAGCAGCAGCGGGTGGCGATCGCCCGGGCCTTGATCACCCAGCCCAAACTGCTGATCTGCGATGAGCCGGTGAGTATGCTGGACGCCAGCGTCCAGGCCCAGGTGCTGGATCTGATGCTTGACCTGAAGCGCGACTTTGACCTCACCTATCTGTTTATCACCCACGATCTCTGGGTGGCCCGCTTCCTCTGCGATCGCATTGCCGTGATGAATGCTGGCAAGATTGTCGAACTGGGGGCAACGGCCGACCTCTTTGCCCATCCCCAACATCCCTACACCCAAACCCTCCTGAGTGCCGCGCCCCTGCTGGCTCGCGGTGATGGGTAGTATCCCTAACGTTTGGGATCGAGTAACCCTAGTCATCCCGCGATCCGTTCCTCTGAGAATTGCGGGATTCTCCAAGAGCGATCGCCCCCATGGAGCACCAGACTGGTATGATCAAAAAACCTTTGGACTCGGTGAGTCCAGCATTCTCGGGCTGTAACTCAGCTCTAGTGTTGGCTGCGGTTATCGCTCCATCTCCAAAGTCTGCCGGTGCCCCGCCAGTTCCCCTGCTCTAGCCGTTATACTGATCACTCAGTACCGATCGACACTGGCTCGGTCTGTCTACGATGGTGTGTGGGATTGATCGATTGAGAAATCCGGCTCCATCGCCTCTGATTCACGACGTCATTCGCCATCCAACCTAGTTATAGGTCTGCACAGGATCCTTCATGTTTGGTCTCATCGGTCACCTTACCAGTCTTCAACACGCTCAATCTGTCGCTCATGATTTGGGCTATCCCGAATACGCCGACCAGGACTTAGATTTCTGGTGTAGCGCTCCGCCGCAAATCGTAGACACCATCAAAGTTACCAGCCTCACCGGTCAACAGATCGAAGGGTACTACGTTGAGTCTTGCTTTTTGCCAGAAATGTTAGCCGCTCGGCGCATTAAGGCGGCCACTCGCAAAATCATCAACGCCATGGCCCACGCCCAAAAGCACAATATCGACATTACGGCCTTGGGCGGCTTCTCATCGATTATCTTCGAGAATTTTAATCTCCAGCAGATTAAGCAGGTGCGTAACGTCAAGCTAGAGTTTGAGCGGTTTACCACCGGCAACACCCACACGGCCTACATTATCTGCCGTCAGGTGGAAGAATCTGCTCCCAAGCTGGGCATTGATTTATCCCAAGCCACCGTGGCGGTCTGCGGAGCGACGGGCGATATTGGTAGCGCGGTTTGTCGCTGGTTGGATGCCCGCACCGATGTGAAAGAATTGCTGCTGGTGGCCCGGAATGCAGAGCGACTCCAAGCGCTGCAGGATGAGCTAGGTCGCGGCAAAATTTTGAGCTTAGAAGAGGCGCTGCCGCAAGCGGATGTGGTGGTTTGGGTGGCGAGTATGCCCAAGGGCGTGGAAATTAATCCTGAAACCCTCAAGCACCCCTGCTTGCTGATTGACGGAGGCTATCCCAAAAACTTGGCCACCCAGCTTCAGCACCCCGAGATCCACGTGCTGAACGGCGGCATTGTGGAGCATTCCTTGGATATTGACTGGAAGATCATGCAAATCGTCAACATGGATGTGCCATCACGACAGCTATTTGCCTGTTTTGCCGAGTCGATGCTTTTGGAATTTGAAAAGCTGTACACCAACTTTTCCTGGGGACGCAATCAGATCACCCTCGACAAGATGGATCTGATTGGCCAAGCTTCCATCAAGCACGGGTTCCGACCCTTACTAGCCCAGCCTAGCGGTACGGCTTAGAACTGCAAGGGAAAATGGCTGCTCCGGCGATCGCTTCCCCTGTCTCCCCTTTGTCTCAGATTGGTTGTTCGTTTCCCAGGTCTTTCCCCACCCACCATGGTTACTCCTGAACGCAAGCCCATTCTTCTTGACTTCGAGAAACCTCTCGTCGAATTAGAGTCTCGCATCGACCAAATCCGCAGCCTTGCCGAAGAGAACGATGTCGATGTTTCGGAGCAACTTCGGCAGCTAGAGACGCGGGCCAGCCAACTCCGCCAGGAAATCTTTAGCAGTCTGACGCCCTCCCAGCGGCTGCAGGTGGCGCGGCATCCGCGGCGTCCGAGCACCCTCGACTACATTCAGTCCATGACCGATGAATGGATTGAGCTGCATGGCGATCGCTGCACGGGCGTGGATGATAAGGCCTTGGTGGGCGGCATTGGTCGGCTCGATGGTCGGCCGATTATGATGCTGGGGCACCAAAAGGGACGAGATACCAAGGATAACGTCGCCCGCAACTTTGGCATGGCCTCCCCCGGTGGCTACCGTAAGGCCATGCGGTTGATGAACCATGCCAACCGTTTTGGTATGCCCATTCTCACCTTTATCGACACCCCCGGAGCCTACCCAGGGGTGGAAGGAGAACGGTTGGGGCAGGGGGAAGCGATCGCCTATAACCTCCGGGAAATGTTTCGCCTCGACGTACCCATCCTCTGCACCGTGATTGGAGAAGGTGGCTCCGGCGGTGCCTTGGGTGTGGGCGTGGGCGATCGCCTGTTGATGTTCGAGCATTCGGTCTACACCGTGGCTAGCCCAGAAGCCTGTGCCGCCATTCTCTGGAAAGATGCTAGCAAATCTCCCCAGGCCGCCGAAGCCCTGCGGATCACCGCCAAGGATCTCAAAAACCTGAGTATTTTGGATGAAATTGTACCAGAACCCATTGGGGGAGCCCATGCCGATCCAGTGGCGGCCACGAGCAGCCTCAAGGCGGCTTTGCTGCGGCATCTGGCAGACTTAAACCGCATGACCAGTGCCGAGCGCCGCGAGCGCCGCTATCAAAAATTCCGGCAGATTGGCGTTTTTCAAGTGCCAGCCGCCTAGTATTGCAAGATAGAAGAACGAAGACAGAAGAACGAAAAGGAATTCCAGGACACACAAGGTTTTTCGCCTCAGCAAGTAGGCGGGTTGCTGAGGCCCCAGAGTACTAGATGCTCAGCAAGCGGGGGCGATCGCTATACTCATCATTGATGAATCTCAATCTGTTAGCCAGGGTTAACCTGCCGCAGGGCTCGATGCCAGTGTTATAATCCCAAAGGTGGTTAGCAATAATTGTTTACAATTGAGTTGTCTGCATTCTAGTTCACGCTCTCCCTAGGATGTAGGCAGGGACAAGATAACGATGCTAGCCGCAGACGCAGAGCGTCTTCCATGGTTTTCTAGAGCGCCATCGTTACGGAGAAGCAAATCGTTCCCGTCCTCGTGATTCAAGATTACATCCCACATGAGCGAACCCTCGCAATTAACCCCGGCTCACAATCATCTGAGTCAATCGTGGTGACGTCTGCACTCAAGGGTTAGCGGTTTACACCTTATTTAGACCGAGTCTCTTCACCGTTGAGAGCAATTTTTTCCTATGACACCACTGATGTTCATTCGGACTTGTTCATGGATATTCAACAGCGCCACCGGGCTCTAATTACTGGAGCTAGTAGTGGCATTGGCAAAGCCACGGCTCTTGCTTTTGCCCAAGCCGGTGTGGATCTAGTCTTACTAAGCCGTTCTAAAGATAAACTCCTCAAGGTTGCCGATGAGGCGCGATCGCATCAGGTTGATGTACAGATCTATCCCATGGATCTCACCGACCTGGAGCAGATTCAGCCTGCCATTGCGGCGATCGCCCAGCAGGGTGCGCCGATTACCATCTTGGTTAACAATGCTGGCATGGGCTACACCGGCACGCTGGTGGATACGTCCTTGAGCGACTGGCAGGACGTTTTAACCCTCAACCTCACCAGCGTTTTCCAGTGTATTCAGGGCATTCTACCCTCCATGCGCGATCGCCAACAGGGCACCATTCTTAACGTAGGCTCCATTGCTGGCCATCAGGCGTTTCCCGGCTGGGGTGCCTACAATGTCAGTAAAGCTGGTCTGATTGCCCTCTCCAAAACCCTGGCCGCCGAAGAGCGCAGTCATGGTATTCGAGTCACGCTGATCACCCCCGGAGCTGTGAACACCCCCATTTGGGATACCGATACGGTGCAAGCTGACTTTAACCGTACCAGTATGCTAACCCCCGAGATTGTAGCCCAGACCATTGTCCAGGCTGCGCTGCTGCCCGCTCAGGCCGTCATCGATGAACTCGTGGTGATGCCCAGTGCCGGCGCACTTTAGCATTTCAGTCAACTCTGAAATATTGCGTAGGCGTTGCTGCGTCAACCTAGGACATCGTCTCTAGGGCAACAACTGTGGAGTAACGCCCGCATCGTTTCCCGTTTAACAGGTTCTTTATTGCACATTTGCTCATGACTATTGCCTCTTCCAATAACTCGAATGGCCTCAATAGCAAAGGGCTTGCCAATTCACTAACGCCTAGCGAGGCTAAGCCATTGCCTGAAACCCGTCCCGATCGCAATACCATTAATGGTCAAGCTTCCACCCCCCACCCCACAACTGAAGAAGCTAAAGAGCAGATGATGGATGCGGTGCGGGCCATCCTGCTGGGCGTTGGCGAAGACCCAGAACGGGAAGGTCTCCTCAAGACCCCTAAGCGGGTTGCCGAGGCCATGCATTTTCTCACCAGTGGCTATCAGCAATCCCTAGAGGAGTTGGTGAATGGAGCCATCTTTGATGAGGGCCACAATGAAATGGTGCTCGTCCGCGACATCAATGTATTCAGCCTCTGCGAACACCACATGTTGCCCTTTATGGGTAAGGTGCATGTCGCTTATATTCCTAACGAAAAGGTTGTTGGGCTAAGTAAGTTAGCACGGATTGTGGAAATGTATTCCCGTCGCTTGCAGGTGCAAGAGCGGCTCACCCGCCAGGTGGCAGAAGCGGTGCAGACCATTCTCGATCCGCGTGGGGTGGCTGTGGTTATGGAAGCGAGCCACATGTGTATGGTGATGCGCGGTGTGCAAAAGCCGGGCTCTTGGACGGTGACCAGCGCCATGGTGGGTGTATTTCAAGAAGATCACAAAACTCGCGAAGAGTTTCTCAGCCTGATTCGCCACCAGCCCGCCTTCTTCTAGACGACGATCTGGGTCTAGGCAGGAGCGATCGCCCCTGATCTATCCCTGAGGTTTAGCCTAGGCAAAAACCGTTCTTAACGTTGAACTGTTAGCTTAGGAATCAGCACTTGCATGACCCATGCACGCTGTTCCTCTTGCTCACGTGCCGCCCCTAGTCTGCAAAGATGGGGGCTTTTTGCTGGCGATCGCTCTCCTCTACCCAAGCTCTATAGATCTCTTGCCTGAACCAGATCCTCACCCAACGTCCCTTTCCTAGAGCGATCAAGGGACGTTGAAACGGCGCTGGATCCGAGCATGGAGATGAGCACCACCAGAGAGAGATGGCGTGATCGATGGGCGCTGCTACACTGAAGAACAATTTCCCCCAACCGGAATAGCGTAGATAAGCTCTCGGGGGCAGGGACGGAGCGAGGATTGGGGGCGATCGCCTTTGACACCCCTCCCAGCCAGCGATCGCCCCCAGAATGTAGGAGTAGCTCACCCAAACTTGATACTATAAGTCGGCAGGGGCACCTGAGCTATTCAGTCCACTGGGATGATTGCTCAGGATCGTACGCGAATCAATCCGGTTGCATCATCGCTTGGCTTGAATTCCTATGGATATATCAGGTTAAGCACACAGCTTATGTGAGCACAGGCCTATGTGAGTACAGACCTATGTGTTCGCCCCACCCAACTTGCTGAAGGAGACCACTGGATGGACATTGTGATCCCTGGAATTGACGACATTAGCCAACAACTGCAACAGGTCGAACAAGCCAAAAAGCCCAAGATGCTGGTGGTGGATGATGAGCCAGACAACCTAGACTTGCTCTACCGCACCTTTCGCCGTCACTTTAATGTGCTCAAGGCAGAAAGTGGTGGCGCGGCCCTAGACATTTTGGCCCAGGAGGGGGAAGTGGCGGTGATTATTTCCGACCAGCGGATGCCGGAAATGAAGGGGACGGAGTTTCTCAGCAAAACCGTGGTGCAGTTTCCCAACACCATGCGGATTATCCTCACCGGGTTTACAGATGTGGAAGACTTGGTGGAAGCGATTAACTCGGGGCAGGTCTACAAATATATCACCAAGCCCTGGGATCCATCGGAGCTGAAAACGGTGGTGCAGCGGGCGGTGGAAAGCTACGAACTCCAAAAACAGCGATCGGATGACCTGAAGCGAGCCCAGGCCCAAACCCATCTCCTCAGTGCTATTGTGCGGGTGACCCAGCGATCGGTGGATCATCAAGCGCGTCTGGATACCATTGTGGATGCCTTGTCCAGCAGCTTTTCTGCCGATCGCTGCATCTTACAGATGGTGAGCGATGCTGCTTTGACGGAGGTGTATAGCAGCAATCAACCGGAAGCCGCCGACTGGCTGCAGCAGGATCCCCTGGCCCAACAAGCGATCGCTCAGCAGGTGATTCGGGGCGTCATTCAAGTCAGCCAAGATCCCGATCTATCCCAGCTTGATCACTACGGTCAGGGAGGCATTCAGTCCCATGTGGTGATTCCCATTATTTTCCAAGATGCGGTGATGGCGGTGATTTCGCTACAGTGGGTTGACCTTTGTCCGCTCCGTCCTGAGGAACTGCAGTTGCTCTACCTCTCCGCCCAGCAAATTGGTCTAGCGATTTCCTGCACCTGCCGCTAGCTCTAGGATGGTTCCATCGACGCGGTAGGATGGCAGAGATATATACCAGGGTTGGTCTATGAGGTCTCCGGTGGCTCCCGACGGCGTCCAGGCATTATTTAACCGAATTGCGCCCGTCTACGATCAGTTAAATGATGGTCTGAGTCTAGGCCTGCATCGGGTGTGGAAGCTGATGGCTGTGCAGTGGAGCGGGGCGATGCCAGGCGCAACCTGTCTGGATGTATGCTGCGGCAGTGGCGATGTGACCCAACTTCTGGCCCAGCAGGTGGGCCCCAGCGGTCACGTAGTTGGGGTTGATTTTGCTGTCTCTCAATTAGCGATCGCCCAACAGCGCAACGACCAGCGGCGATCGCCCTTGCCGATTACCTGGGTGGAAGGTGATGCGCTCCATCTGCCCTTTGACGACAGCACCTTTGATGCGGCCACCATGAGCTATGGCCTGCGCAACGTCGCCTCTATTCCCGATAGCCTGCGGGAACTGCACCGTGTTCTGAAGCCCGGCGCAACGGTGGCTATCCTTGATTTTCACCGCCCTAGCAGTGACCTAGTGCGGCAGTTCCAGCGCTGGTATTTGGCCACCGTGGTCGTTCCCATGGCCAAAGATTTAGGCATGGAAGATGAATATGCCTACTTAGCCCCTAGTATCGATCGCTTTCCCGTGGGAGCAGAACAGCGGGCGATCGCTCACCAGGTTGGCTTTCGTCAGGCGATTCACTACGCGATCGCTGGCGGATTGATGGGTGTTTTGGTCGCGACTCGGTAAATCACGCCGAAGCTGAGTAAAAATCGCCATTTGGGTAGAAGACAGGCATCTGTTCAAAAATGATAGGGTAAGCATAGAGTTGCCCTGGTCATAGGGCACCCAGTTATCCCGATCGCCTCTTTTGCCCTTGGACGCTTCCACCCTACTGCTGATTGCTGCACCTCCCATTGTGGGCGGCATTATTGGCTATTTCACCAATGATCTAGCCATCAAAATGCTATTTCGTCCCTATCGTCCCCTCTACATCGCCGGACGACGATTGCCCTTTACCCCAGGCTTGATTCCCAGCAACCAGGAACGCTTGGCCAAGCGGATCGCCGACACGATTATGGGGTCGCTGCTGACCCCCGCCGAGCTGCAAAACCTAGCGCGGCGCTTGTTGCAAACCGAGCGGATGCAGTCGGCCATTCTCTGGCTGCTGCGGCTGGCCCTAGAACAGCTCCAGGCCCGGGATGATCGGGGCACGAGCAAAATTGTCGCCAATATCCTGCGGGATTTACTGGGGCGATCGCTCCTGCGTCTGGTACGGGTCTGGGCTAGACAGGAAGACTTTTTAGCCCCGCAGCTCAACCAGATTTTTGACCAAGTGTTGCTAGAGTTCCAGCTCTCCGAGGTGCAGGCAGAGCAACTGTCCGACTGGTTGCTGAACGTGGTGCTGCCCCCGGATGTTTTACGGGTGACCCTGATCGACTTCCTCACCGATCGCAACATTCAGGTGATCGACGAAGGCTTTCGCGAAAAAACCAGCGGCACCTACTGGGTGGTCGCCAACCTCTTTGGTCTACGCAACACCCTCACCCGCCTGCGCACCTACTGCCTCGACGAAAAAGAGGCCACCAACACCCGGATCACCGAGCTCATTCAGGCCTTGGGCATCAAAGGGCGGTTGACCGAGTGGCTGCAAAACCTCTCCATGCAAAACCTGCCAGTCTCCACCGTCCGCCGACTGCGCAGCACCATGCGCGAGACCGTGCGCGACTATGTGAGCAACCGAGGTGCCGATCTCTTGGAAGGGTTGGGCGAATCGGTGGATTGGGACAGCACCGCCGACCTATTGCTGAACCGCCTGCAAACCTCAGATGCCGTCTATAAGTCCCTAGAACCTGTCAGTAAAGAACTGGCGCTGGTGCTAGAGCAATATCTAGAACGCGATTTAGAAAACATTGTGGCCCAGGCCATTCCCATTCTCGACATCGACCAAGTGATCATCGACCGAGTGCGGGCCACCTCCCCCCGCGACTTGGAACTTGCCATTCAAGGCATTGTCCGCAATGAACTGCAAGCGATCGTCAACCTAGGCGGCATCCTTGGTTTCACCATCGGTCTCTTCCAAGCGGTGATCCTCTATTTCCGTGGATAGTCAATCCTCGTGATTCGTGCAAGGGCCAGGCAAAATAGAGATAGACTGGGGCGTTGCCCTTAGGGCTTGAGTCGTCCGTTGCTGCATCGAGGATGCCGATATGTTTGCGTATGGTTTAGCGATACTGGTGGGTTTGGGAAGCCTGACGTTTTACATGGCAGCATTTTTCATCCCAGAAGTCCATCGCCGTCAAGATATAGCTTGGAGCGGCGTCGGCATGTTCTATGCCTTGGCACTGTGGATTTATGGCGATCGCCTCCAGGGTGGCCTCTTGGTGGGGCAAACGGCCAGCGTGGTGCTGTTGCTCTGGCTGGGATGGCAACTGCTGATCCTGCGCCGACAAACTACCCCCCTTGAGCAGCAAACCGACTTGCCAGACGGCGCTACCGTGATTCCAGGCTTGGAGCGGCAACCTGCAACATCCGCTCGTCAGCCGACTCGCCAGACCAGCAAGCAGACCAGCAAGCAATCCAGCAAGCAGTCCACCCAAAAGGCTGCGCCACCAGCTACCCCGCCGGCTCAACCGGCCCCGTCAGCCAGTCCAGCCGCGCCAATTGCCGATACCTCTGCCACCGAGATTCCTCCAGTTCCCCAGGTTGAGCCGGTTGCCCCTGCTGCCACCGAGTCTGCTGCGGCACCCACCGCCACAGCAGCGATCGCCCCTCCCCCTGTCGCCAAACCGGAGGCTATCCCTCCCACCCCATCGGCCACCCCATCTCCTTTATCAGAACCTATCCAGGCAGAACCTATCCAGACAGAGCCTATCCAGGCAGGCGCTCCCCCATCAGAACCGACTCCATCAAACCCTATCCAGGCCCCCAAACCAGAGACATCCAACCAGCCATCCCCCAGCCCTGAGAAACCAGATGTGAGGGCGGCTCAGAGCGCGTCCCGAGCAACGGCATCTCCAGCGCCAGCGTCCCAGCCGCGATCGCCCCAGCCCAACCAACGCCCACCTCAGCGCTCCAGCGCCACTCCACCACCCTCTCGTCCCCCTAGTCCAGCCAGACCGCCTCAGCCGACGCCACCCCAAACCACCACCACCCAACCCGACCCGTCCCCGACCAAGACGGTCAAAACGCCTCAGCCAACGCCTCAGCCAACACCTCAGACCAAAGCACCTGCACCCCAGCCCAAAAAAGCGACCGGCCCCATGGGTCGTCTGAGAAACCTATTTCAGCGTTCCGCGCCAGCGAAAGCGTCTGCCAAGCCGTCTGCACCTATTGAGGAGATTGAGGAACTCGAAGAAGGTTGGGATGATTGGAACGAAGAAGCGCCACCCTCACCGGCACCCACCAGCGATCGCCGTGATCCATCCCGTGCGCCCACAGGCGATCGCCCGCCTCAGGTCTTAAAAGCTGAACTGATTTCCCAGAAAGATGAAGCTTCCTTACCTTCACCCTATGAGGAAGAATCCAGTATTTGAGAGCGATCGCCCTCTAACATCTGGAGATCATAAGATGTCATCGAGACGATCCTAGCTATCTCCGATCTCACCTAGTCCACCATCCTCCTATCGTCTCTGGCTCTCCTGCATCCAGTTCCTAGGATTTCCTGACATTTGTCCTGATCTCGCCTACTATTATCTCGATATCAAACTCTGGCAACCTAAGGAGATGCAACTCTTATGAGCATTCGGCGCGGACGACAGGCCACTAGTGGCTTTTTCTCAGATTTTCGCGATTTCATCATGCGGGGCAACGTCATCGATCTAGCTGTAGCGGTGATCATTGGCGGTGCCTTCGGCAATGTGATTAATTCCCTCGTAGCAGACATTCTGACGCCTGCTATCCTTAATCCAGCGATGCAGGCGGCGGGCGTAGATAAGCTAGCGGATCTAAGTGCAGCGGGTATTCAGTATGGTCTGTTCTTGGCAGCCATTATTAACTTTATCGTCATTGCTTTCTGTATGTTCTTGGTAGTGCGATCGTTTACGGCGATGAAAAATCGCGTGAAGCGAGCGGAAGAGGTGGAAGCAGCAGAAGCCCCGCCGGATCCTGCCATCGTCGCTCAGGAACGCCTCACCCAGGCAATTGAACGATTAACCAGCGTCATGGAGCGTCCCCAATAGGTTAGAACCGGGAAGCGATCGCTCTTTATCTGAATAGCTAACGGGCGATCGCCCATGGCATGTTGCGAAGTGTTGCATTTATTCCTCGACTCATGACAATAAGCTATTCATAGAACAGACACCACAATGCGTAGCGTCTACTTACCTTGCTGGATCAACAATTATGACGAATTCTTCTCGACCAAGGCTCTATACTCGAAGAACCAAATGGTATAACCTAGCTTACCTAGTATTAATTACTCTCATATGGAGCACGGTGGTCATCACGCCAAGTCCCTCTATCCCAGGAGTTGTTTTAGGCAGCATCATACCCGCGACGGGAGTCGCAGCCATTGTTGGCATCATCTTAGATAAAGCTTGGGCAAAGTGGGCAGCGATCGCCGCCTATGGCTTCTTGAGCTTCATCCTCATTGCAGGATTTGTGTCTTCCTTCCTACAACCTGATCTATCTAGTACCCTTGGCGAAGGTGGGCTCAAAGCTTCTAGAATCATGATGCTTCTCATCCTCGCTGTCACGCTTCTAGGCATAAATTCACTCATGAAGAAACGACCTGCTGCCCCGGTCTGAGGAGCTGTGAATGCTCAGCGGGACTGGGTTGATAAGGGAGTCGGGCGATCGCTCTTGACCTGACTATCTAGAGGGCGATCGCTCATGGTATGTTGCGAAGATAGTTCATCTAATTCTAAGCTCATCTATGACAAATTCTTCTCAGCCAAAGCTCTATACTCGCACGACGAAATGGTACAACCTAGCTTATCTGGCATTCATTGCTTTCACATCGAGCACGCTGGTGATCACAACTGTTTTGGGCACGTATGAAGACACAGACGTCTCTGGTGTAGAAGTCATTCGTTCTGGTGTCATGGCAGTGGTGGGAATTGCAGCAATCGTTGGCATTAGCTTAGATAAAACCTGGTCAAGATGGGCAGCGATCGCCACCTATGGCTGCTTCATCTTTGTGCTGATTGAGGGATTCGTAAATTCTTTGCTGGCAGACTCTGCTCTGACGATGGCTCTTAACTCAAGTGAGCTCATAGCTTTTAGAGGCTTGCGAATAGTCATGATCATCCCAGCGCTGGTGGGCGTTGGTTTGCTGATGGACAAACCATCTGCTGACCCTGCCTAAGAATCTATGAATGCTCAACGGAGCTGGGTTGGTGAGGGATCGCGATCCCTTAGTGTGCAGGGTGGCGATCGCTTTCCTACTTGATGAACGCTAGGCTAGGATCACAGATATGATCAGAGAGAGGTGATCCACTAACATACTCCGTCTACTTGCTCACAGGCACCAATACTCACCCAACTACTGGATCCATCGGCCCAATGTTCCTTTTTCCAGATAGGAGCATTATGTTTGAGCGTATCGATCGCATATTGGCAGGCAGCAAACGCTTCAGAACGATGGGGACTGCCGACGGCTACCAAGACACTGATATCGCCCACCGCCAAGCGTCCGGTGCGATGGTGGATGACACTATGGGTGACGGGCCACCGCTGGCGAATATCGGTAGCGATTTGCTGAAAAACGCGAATAGCCATCGGCTCATAGGCCTGATATTCCAGAGACACCACCGGACGCCCCTCGGTTTGATTGCGCACCATGCCGCTCATCACCACGATCGCTCCATTGGCTCCATCATCGGCTAAGGCATAGACCTCGTCTAGGGACAGCGGCGCAAAGGTGATCGCGACGTAATCACCCGCCAAGGCGGGAGCTTGCAATACTTGAGATCGAGATACATCCATCGACAATAGCCTAGAGCGCAATACAACTATTATTGTGCGCTATTCTACCCTGAGCCATGGATCACGAGTGGGGTTGCCTAGAATCCTAAAACACAAGTGATAGTTTTTTGTCCTTGACGTTTGCAGGCGTCTATCCGACCTTGTGCATGAACCACCAATCCAGCAATCACAACGACTACAATTGCAAACACAATGAGGCCACCGTCCTTCATTCCTGTTTTCCTCTGAGATTGACTGCCACAAACAGATAGCATCATCTACGGCTACATGAGGTGAGAAAACCTGGCACCTACAGAATACCTGGATGGTAGGAGCATCGTTTTCAGATCCAATGTCGAGTGGCTACCTGCTGTTCAGTTTTACAATACCCGGTTATCAAGCACGACTCACATTCTCCGTAGATGTATGGAGTTGGGGTATGGAGTCTGGTCAGGGATGTTGAGCTAGGATGGCGTCGGGGATGTCGAGGATATGGAAGTAGGCCAATCCGAGGATGAGGACGGTGTAGGCGGTGGAAAGACCCAGGCTAATCAACAGCGCGCGTTTGGGATTAGAGGTTTCTGGTTGCCCGACGAAGCCGGTTGCGCCCCATTGCATCATCACAATGCCTAAGACATTGGATAGCCAGTAGCCAAGGGCGGTGGCGGGGAGAAACCAGGCGGGGTTGAGCCAACTTGCCGCATAGCCCACGGCATAGGCAATCGGCAGATTAAAAAACAAGTCATTCCACCAAGACAGGGGCGATAGCATATAGCCCAGTCCTACCAAGCCGCTGTTCCATAAGTTTCTGAGCATGGTTCACTCCTGTCCACTTGCCATTAAATAGAGTAGCGCCATGCGAATAGCGACGCCACTGGTCACCTGCTGAGACACCAGGCTGAGGAGGGGGTCATCCATCAGGTCGGAGCTAATTTCTACGCCACGGTTGACGGGGCCGGGATGGAGCAGGCGCACGCTAGGTTTGCATAATCGGAGGCGATCGCGGGTGATGCCAAACTGCTGGTGATATTCTCGCAGACTGGGCAAGAGATGCTGGGTCATGCGCTCTTTTTGCAGCCGCAGGGTCATCACAAAATCGGCTTGCTCTAAGGCGGGTTCTAAGTCCCAGTGCAGCGTGATGCTGCGAGGCAGATCGGTGGCAGCGGCGATCATCTCGGCAAAGTAGGAGGGCAGGAGGGTGGGTGGGGCGGCGAGGTGAACCTCGGCACCGCTAGCGGTCAGGCTCCAAAGATTTGATCGCGCCACCCGTGAGTGCAGAATATCACCGACGATGGCAATTTTCTTGCCCTGCAATTGTTCCAAGCGAGGCTCATCGACATCTAAGCAGCAGCACATGGTAAATAAATCCAGCAGCGCTTGGGAGGGATGTTCGTGCTGGCCATCGCCGGCATTGAGAACGCCCACCTGGGTGCCGAGGCGCTCCATCTCTTGGGCGATCGCCGTCGGCACGCCGGCATCGCGGTGGCGAATCACCATCAAATCGGTGCCCATGGCTAGATAGGTTTTGGCGGTATCGAGGATGGTTTCTCCCTTGGTCAGAGATGATGTACCGGGGGCAAAGTTGAGACTATCGGCGGAGAGGCGTTTGGCGGCCAGCTCAAAGCTGCTGCGAGTGCGGGTGGAGGATTCAAAAAACAGATTGGCGACCACTTTGCCTTGCAGGGCGGGCACCTTTTTGGTGCGGCGCGACAAAACCTCACGGAAGCTGACGGCCGTTTGTAAGATGGTGTTATATTCCGCCGGGGTGAAGTCCGCTAGCGAAAGAATGTGACGACGAGTCCAATCTGGTGAAGGAGGCATGTATCTTAATCAATGGGGCCATCAGCAGGAGGAAGATTTACCCCCTAGAGATTATGTCACGCAAGGTGCGATCGCTCCACCCTCTCCGTCTACCCTCCCCGTTGTTGGTATCCCATTGCTCTTCTCCTCGTCTTTTATGCCCAACCCCTCTGACTGGATTGAAATTGGCAAAATCGTCGCGCCCCAAGGGCTGGTCGGCGAACTGCGCGTCTACCCAAGCTCCGACTTTCCCGAACGGTTTCTTGAACCGGGGCAACGCTGGATGCGATCGCCCAAGGGTGGCGACCCGACTCTGGTGCATCTGCAGTCTGGGCGCTATGTCGAGGGCAAGAATCTCTATGTCATTCGCCTAGAGGGCATTACCAGCCGCGCCCAAGCAGAAACCCTGCGCGATCATGAACTGCTGGTGCCCGAGAGCGATCGCCTGCCCCTCGCCCCCCATGAGTTTCATGTGGCAGATTTGATTGGTCTGACCGTGGTTGACCAGCACAGCCAGGATCTGGTCGGCACCGTCGTGGATGTGATGTCCACCGGGCACGACATTTTGGTGGTGGAGCGTCCTTCCTCCGGAACGCCAGCACCCGAGGAGCCGGTGGAACCAATCCCCCACCATCCCGATCGCCGTAAGTCTGCCAAGACCCCTCGCGCCAAAAAACGCCAAACGCCGCCCCTGCTGATTCCCTTCGTGGAAGCGATCGTGCCGGTAGTGGATTTAGAGCAGCAGCGGATCGAAATTACACCGCCAGAAGGGCTGCTGGATTAGGTGATCCCAGGGGAACGGTTGATAGAGAGGCTATGGGAGCGATCGCCCTGATCAATACGAGGTATGAAAACGCTGGCGAAACACGTGGATATGCTGAAATAACTTCAGCATATTGTCGGATGCCGGATTATGGCGTTGAACCTGTGAAGAAAGGTGTAGCACCCCAAGGCAGTATTAGCCTCGGGAAAAAGACGGCTCTTGAAGAATGCCGACCGCTGATAGGTTTCTGACATTCTTCAAGTCTTAGATACCTATTATCCTCGTAGCTCCCCTTCATCTTCCCCACGTGACATGGCAGATCCACAGCACCTTGCCCAGCTTCAAGCCGGCCCATCCGTCTGGAATCAATGGCGGCAGGATCATCCTCGTATTCCTATTGACTTATCCCATGCATCCCTACGCCGGCAAGACTTAAGCAGCATCGATCTGTCTGAAGCAAACTTGGCCCATGCCGATCTACGAGGAGCCATCTTGCGGCAGGCCAACCTGCGCCATGCGAACCTTTGCTATGCCAATGGTCGTGATGCCCAGTTGCAACAGGCTAGTTTAGAAGGGGCGATCGCTTGGGAAAGTGATTTTCGCGGCGCTAGCCTACGTGACGGTTCCTTAGTCAATGCCGACTTTCGCGACACCAACTTTAGTGAAGCCGACTTGATTGCCACCGATGCTAGCCATGCCTACCTCAGCGGCGTCAACCTAGAGGGGGCCTACGCCATCGGCACCCTATTTCGCGGTGCTAACCTGCGCTGGGCCAATCTTCAAGAAGCCAATCTTAAGCAGGCTAACTTAACCAATGCCTACCTGCGCTGGGGCAACTGCTATGGCACCAATTTTTATCAATCCATCCTGGCCTATGCCGACGTCAGCGAAGGTAACTTTGCCGAAGCCAACCTCGCCCACAGCAACCTACAGGGCATCCAAGCCCTCGGCACCAACTTCCACCGAGCAAAACTCACCGCTGCCTGTATCGAGCATTGGCAGATCAACAGCGACACCTGCTTTGACCAGGGCGTGTGTGACTACATCTTTTTACAAGAGGGCGATCGCTTTCCCCAACGCGGGCAGCTATCGGGTCTGGCCTTTGAAAACCTGATGCAGCGCACCTTAGCCACCGTCAAGCTCTCGTTTAGTCATGGGCTCAACTGGTATGCCTTTGCCCAAGCCATCCGCCGCACAGATACCCAAAACCCTGAGGCACAGATTTCCATTCAAGACATCAGTCACACCATCTATCAAGGCGTATCGGTGTTACTCAGAACCGCACCCCAGGCTGATCACGATAAGGTCTACCACGATTTCATGATCTCCTACGGACGAGCCCTAAGTCTGTCTGGTGCAGTGCAAAACCGACCCCGTTCCTCCAAGCCCTACGACAAGCCAGCACAGTTTTTAGGTCATGTGCTGGCGGTCAGTAAACATCTAAGCTGCAGCCATATTCAGCACGGTACTCCCAGGCGATCGCCCCCAGATCTGCCGTAGCCACCCCGTAACCAGTTGTAGTAGCGCGTCTAAAGTAAAATGATGGGCAAAGCAATTGCTCAAACTATTGGTGTTTCATTCAAGCGCCATGAGAGCTACCCACCACATTAGACTGGACGCGCTACTACGAACTGTCCACCCTACTCACCTAGAAACTCAGGTGGGCTAAACTAACCCATCTTGTTCAAGTTCTTCAATCACCTGGAGGCCACGAGGATCGCCTACTTTGAGCACAGCGAGACGGGCATCATCGCGAACACCCATGTCTTCGTCTTCGGCAAAGGCTTCAATGATGGCGTCAATGGCCGTGGCATAAATTACGTTGGACGGCAGCTCTCGACACAGGAGGCCGATCGCCCAGGCACTGTTGCTGCGCACCGCCGCTACGGGGTCACGCCGCAGGGCTTCAATGAGGGGGGGAATAGCGGCAATCACCGACTCATAGTCCAGATTTGCCATTTGGGCGAGGGCGCTGGCAGCCCATAGACGCACGGCGGAAATATCCGTGCGCAGGGCATGGGTGAGGGGGGTCAATGAGCGGCGATCGCGGCAGTTGCCCAAGGCCCAGACCAGCCCCTTGCGAACATAGCCGTTCAGATCCTGCTCTAATTGAGCGATCAATGCATCAACAGCCAGGGGACTAGGGTTGCGTCCGAGGGCATAGGCAGCACTCACCCGGATGAGCGGACAGGTATCAGACAAAAGGTTAATTAACTGAGGAACGGCACGCGGTTCCTCTAGTTCACAAAATGCTCGGGTGGCCAACATGCGCTGCTGATTGTCGGACGCGTCTAGCAGGGGCAGCATTACGTCCGGATCTGGCTTGTCATCCTCAGATACGTCGATCGCCTCGAGATGATCCAGTGGGCTATCGGCGGCAATGGCAGGGTCTAACACGCTAGCATCGTCATCATACATATTGTCACTCTACAGCAAACCGTGCCCTGCGTAATGGGTCTCGACAGGAAAAATCTCCTCGCCCTAGGGGAGCGATCGCCCCTAGGGACAGCATCCACTGCTGGCTTGGTGACAAGATGCTCACAACCGCCCCATCCATTGATCTCCCCTTTATGCTTGGCGAGACGGGTGTCCTTCTGAGACACTAGTAGTGGCACAATGGTGGGATACTCATTTTGTGGTGTTCTGGCTAGCTCACGCATGACTTCGGTGTCACCGCCTCTCTGGGTTTCCCAACCACAGACTAGCCGTGATTCAAGGTTCAACGTAGCGACATATCGCCAGGGCGATCGCTAGATGCGACGGAGATCGACGCCCAGAGGTTGGCCAAACCTCCCTATTCCCGCCCTCAAATCACACACGCGGACGATCGATGACCATGACGACTTCCGTCTTGGAAGAGTTGTTGCAATCCATGCCCCACCTGCGGTCACAGATGTACTTCAAAGCATCTTTGACGGCTCTTTCCCATGCCATGGAAGATCAGGTCTTGGCAGATACAGGACAGCCTCTTGTCATTGCTAATTTTCAACGAGAACGATTTTACCGCCAAGAGGTCAACCGCTACCTACGCATTGCGGCGCTCACCCCTCAGGTCTACGTCTTAGCCGCCGCCGAAACCGAATTTTCCAATCGCAGCAACCACTACGAAATGGTGGCCTTTGACGCCAGCGATGAATTGCGGCACGAATGGCATCTGGTGGTGATCGGGGCGCGGTATTCTGCCTGTTTAATCTGCCGCGAGCGCCAGGGCGTTTCTGACTTCCAAGGCGCTGAAGGCATGACGGTGGATCAAACCCGACGGTTTGAAGGAGTTTGGACCTTTGATCGCCACGTGAGCTGCGAAGCTGCCAAGATTTTATTAAACCGTGTCGCCTACTATCGCCCCGAGATCATCGAGAAGGTGGAGCAGGCCCGTGCTAACTTCCTCGCCGATGACCCGATCCCGCCCCGAGATATTGATCCCGATCCCTTTGCTCAGCGCCTGGTCACCTATCTACAGGCTGGGCAGTATAAGCTTTTGAAGGCCTACCGCTCCATCGCGGCTCAGGAGCGCCGAGAACGGTTGGCTAACTTGATTACGACCGCTATTCGGCGATCGCTCAATCCTCAGGAAATTTTTGCCGTGGCGGTCAAAGAACTGGGGCAGGCCATGGAAGTGTGCCGTTGCTTGATCTATCGCTGCAAGGCTCGGGATCAGGCAGCTCAGATCCACCACGAATATCGATTTGAGGAAAGCTTAGCCTCGCTCCATGGAGAATCCTGGCCCTTGGCTGAGAATCCTCTCTTTCAAGTGTTGACCGAGAGCCTAGAGCCGGTTGCCATTGCCGATACGGAGCAGGCACAAGCCTTTGATCTAGAACCGGTGCGATCGCTGATTGATCGTTGGCAGATCCGGTCGTGGTTGATGGTGCCGATTGTCTACCAAGGTCGCCTGCTAGGGGTGATCGAATTGCAGTCTTGTAGGGCTGACCCCCATGATTGGTCGGCGGATGAAACGAGTTTAGTAGAAGCGATCGCCACCCAATTGGGCACAACGCTGATTCAAGCCGAGTCCTATGCCCACCTTGAAGACCTGAATGAACAGCTTGAGGCCCTAGAGCGCACCCGCAGTAATCTCATTGCCATCACCGGTCACGAGCTGCGCACCCCGCTGTCCACGATTCAAATCTGCCTAGAAAGCCTCTCCAGCGAACCCGATATGCCTCTAGAACTGCGGCAGGTGATGCTCAGTTCTGCCCTCTCCGACGCCGAGCGCATGCGCACCCTGGTGCAAGATTTTCTCACCCTCTCACAACTGGAAAGCGGCCGGGTGAAGTGGCATCTAGAACCGCTAGATTTAGAGGAATGTGTGGACTTGGCCCTGAGTGGCATCCGTACCCGGCAATCGGAAGGCAAGATGCCGACGATTACGGCCAATGTGTCGTTACCAGAACTGCCGCTGGTGCGGGCTGATGGGGAATGGCTGGTGGAATTGCTCTCCAAACTATTGGACAATGCCTGCAAGTTTACCGAGCCGGAAGGGCAGGTGGTGATTGAAGCCCAGCCCACGAGCGATGCCAAAGCCATGCTAGAGGTGACCATTCGCGACACCGGGCGCGGCATTGAACCCAATCGCCTAGAGGCGGTGTTTGAGCGGTTTTACCAGGAAGAAGGCGCACTACGACGCACGGCCGGCGGTACGGGGCTGGGCTTAGCCATTTGCCGCCAGATCGTTGTGGGTTTAGGGGGCAAAATCTGGGCCGAGTCTGCCGGTCGTGACCAGGGCACCCAGTTCCACTTCACCATTCCCACGGCGGATACCACCCGTTCGGCTCCACCCCCAGCGATCGCTCCCTCTCGTCCTCCCCGGCGATCGTCCAACCCCAAGCGCGCCAGCTTGCGATAGCCCCGAATCGGGTCGGGTGATTCCCGAAGCGGACAGGGTCTATTACACTATGTAAAGAATCTAAAAAGAATCTCAGCAGAAGTTAATCCAGTCTCTGGGACTGCGTTCAGCTTCATCGGCAACAGGTTTGGCTAGGTTCACTACAGTCACTGGGTTGGAACAGGTTAAGGATGCGAGTTGCAATTATTGGGGCAGGGCTAGCCGGACTTTCGACCGCCGTGGAACTGGCGGATGCCGGGCATGAGGTAGAGATCTTTGAATCCCGTCCTTTTGTGGGCGGCAAGGTGGGTAGCTGGGTGGATGCTGAGGGCAATCACCTAGAAATGGGGTTGCATGTCTTCTTCGGCTGCTATTACAACCTCTTTGCCCTGATGGAAAAAGTGGGCGCGATTGATCACCTGCTGCTCAAGGAGCATGTGCATACCTTTGTGAATTCCGGCGGCAATCTGGGCGCACTCGACTTTCGCTTCATCACCGGCGCGCCGTTTAACGGCCTGAAGGCTTTTTTCACCACGTCTCAACTGTCGGTGCAAGACAAGCTGCAGAATGCGATCGCTTTAGGCACCAGTCCAATTGTGCGGGGCTTGGTTGATTTTGAAGGAGCCATGCGCTCCATTCGTGACCTCGATGGCATCAGCTTTGCCGATTGGTTTCGTCAGCATGGCGGCTCCAACGGTAGCCTGAAGCGCATGTGGAATCCCATTGCCTATGCCTTGGGCTTTATTGATACCGAGCAGATTTCTGCCCGCTGTATGCTGACCATCTTCCAATTTTTTGCTGCCCGCACCGAGGCATCGGTGCTGCGGATGCTGGAAGGTTCGCCCTACGACTACCTGCACAAGCCCATTTTGGACTACCTGGGCGAGCGCGGCTGTCAGGTGCATACCCGCCGCGGCGTGCGCGAGATCTTGTTTAGCGAAGAAGGCGATCGCACTCAGATCACTGGACTGGCGATCGCCAAGGGTGACACCGTGGAAACCATTACCGCCGACGCCTACGTCTGCGCCTGCGATGTGCCCGGTGTCCAACGGCTGCTGCCCGATACCTGGCGGAAATGGGATCAGTTCGACAATGTGTACAAGCTAGAAACCGTTCCCGTCGCCACCGTGCAACTGCGTTTCGACGGCTGGGTCACCGAGTTGAGCAATGCCGCCGAGCGCACCCAAGTTGACCATGCGGCGGGGCTGGATAACCTGCTGTATACAGCAGATGCTGACTTCTCCTGCTTTGCCGACCTAGCGCTCACCAGCCCCAGCAACTATTACCGCGAGGGTCAAGGTTCCTTGATCCAAGCTGTGCTCACCCCCGGCGATCCCTTTATTAAGCAACCCAACGACGCGATCGCCCAGCATGTGCTCGACCAAGTTCACAACCTGTTTCCCTCATCGCGATCGCTGACCATGACCTGGTCTAGTGTGGTGAAACTAGCCCAGTCGCTATACCGAGAAGCACCAGGCATGGATCAATATCGCCCCGATCAAAAGACGCCGATCGCCAACTTCTTCCTGGCCGGTAGCTACACCCAGCAAGATTACATTGACAGCATGGAGGGGGCGACTATTTCGGGCAAACGGGCCGCCAAGGTCATCCTAGAATCCTTTGGCGATCGCACCGATATTCAAGAGCTGACCCTGGTTGCCTAGGCCGTCTCAATCTCTCCCCCGATTCCTCCCGATTCCTCCTACACTCGTCTTCCCACACCCTTCCCTGGTTGTTCATCACGGCACCTATCTATGTCTGATTGGCTCGAACATAGCGTTCAAGTTGAAGTCGAAACCCCCGTCGAGCATGTCTGGAGTCTATGGTCTGACCTAGAACAGATGCCGCGCTGGATGAAATGGATCGACTCGGTACAGATTTTGGAGGACGATCCCGAACTTTCTCGGTGGACCTTAGCCTCTGGTGGTCTAGAATTTCGCTGGCTCTCCCGCATTTTGAAGGTCACCCCCAATCAAATTATTCAATGGGAGTCGGTAGACGGGCTACCCAATCGCGGCGCTATTCGGTTCTACGACCGAGGCGATCGCAGCATTGTCAAACTCACCGTTGCCTATGCTATTCCTGGCATTTTGGGGCAGTTGATGGACAATCTCTTCCTGGGTCGTGTGGTCGAATCGACCATTCAGGCCGATCTCGAACGCTTCCGAAACTATGCCCTCGCCCACCGTTCTTAGGTTTTAATGACCCATCCCCCGGCTTACACTCCTCCCTGGCTGCTGAAAAATGGGTTAGCCATGACCCTGCATACCGCCCTCTGGGTCAAGCGACATTGGCAGCAGCTCACCCGCGAACCGCAGCCTACCTACCGCAGTCACATCTTTTACGGCGCAAATGGCGTACCGCTGCATGCTTGGATCGCGCAACCACCCGGAGCGATCGCCACCATCATTGGCACCTACGGCATCACGGGCTGCTTAGACAATCAATGGCTATTGCAAATTCTGGGACGGAAAGCGATCGCCCGAGGCATGGCCGTGATCTTGTTTGATTGGCGAGCCCATGGCAAAAGCGGCGAACTCTCGCCCACCCTCACCTCCGATGGTCTCTATGAGGGGCAAGACTTTGTCCACATTGCCGACCAGGCCAAAGCCATGGGCTTTCCCAGTCCCTTTTGGTTTACCGGCTTTTCCCTAGGCGGACAGTTGGCCCTATGGGGTGGTCATGCTGCCCAAGATCTCAGCGCCTATGCTCACCTGCAGCCCGAGGATGTGGGCGGCGTTGCGGTCATTTGCCCGAATCTCGACTCCAACCGCTCCCTCACCTACCTGATGCAGGCCCCCCTGGGTCGGTATGTGGAGCGATCCATTACCCAAGAGCTGACTCGCCTGGCCTGGAAGCTCCATCACCTCCATCCCCAAGCCATCGATCCCGCCGCCATTCAGCGGGCTCGCAGCATTCGCGGCTTCGACCAAGAACTGGTGATTCCTGCCCTAGGATTTGCCACCGTAGAAGACTACTACGAAGCCAGTAACCCTCTACCGCTGCTGCCCCACCTATCCCATCCCACCTTGATTCTCTACGCTGCCGACGATCCTCTCTTTGCCCCCAGCATCATGGCTGATCTCCAGCAGGCCTGCCGTGGCAACCCTGCCATAACCCTCTGGCTCACCCGCTACGGCGGTCATATTGGCTACCTCAGCAGCAAGGCCTGTCAGGATCTCTGGGGCGATCGCGATCCGTGGTGGGCATGGAATCGCCTGCTCGATTGGTGTGCCGCTCACCCGAAAACCGTCGCCCGATCGGCCGAGCTCGTCAGCGATCGCCATGAGTCATCGGTTCAATAGCGATCGCCCGTTCAGGAGCGATCGCCACCCATGTTCACCCAGCGGCCAGATCGCGCCCACGCGTCACTGATCGTGACAATTCGCAACAAAGTCCATCATGTTGTGGGAACTGCAAGCACCGGAGCGATCGCCTACAGGCTTAGAAACAATTGCCACTTCGTATCCTGCAGCATCGAAAAACCTGAGCAATCATGCTTATAATCTGTACAAGAATCTTATTTTTCTTATACAAACCTTTGCCAAGTCGCTAGAATAACCTGTAGTTAAATACCCATTAGTGATGCCTCGGATACTTGTCATCGACGACGATTCTGCAATTTCAGAACTGGTTGCTGTCAACCTAGAAATGGCTGGCTATGATGTGAGTCAGGCAGCGGATGGTATTAAAGGTCAGGCCATGGCGCTGCAACTGATACCTGACTTGATCATGCTGGACTTAATGCTGCCCAAAGTGGACGGCTTTACGGTATGCCAGCGTCTGCGGCGGGACGAGCGCACGGCCGACATCCCAGTGCTCATGCTCACCGCCCTCGGCCAAACCCAAAACAAAGTGGAAGGCTTTAATGCGGGGGCTGATGACTATCTGACGAAGCCGTTTGAAGTTGAGGAGATGCTGGCACGGGTGCGGGCCCTGCTTCGCCGCACCGATCGCATTCCCCAGGCTGCGAAACATACCGAAATCCTCAACTATGGACCGCTTACCCTGGTTCCAGAGCGGCTAGAAGCCATTTGGTTTGACCGAACCGTTAAACTCACCCACCTAGAATTTGAGCTGCTCCACTGCCTCTTGCAGCGCCATGGGCAAACCGTTTCCCCCAGCGAAATCTTAAAAGAAGTGTGGGGGTATGACCCAGATGACGACATTGAAACCATCCGGGTTCATGTTCGCCATCTGCGCACCAAGCTAGAGCCCGATCCTCGCCATCCTAAGTACATCAAAACGGTCTATGGGGCAGGCTATTGTCTAGAGTTGCCCAGAGTTGAACAGGCTGAACCCGAAGACTCCCCCCAGGCTGTCTAGTTTGCTGTGAACAGACCCGACGCTGGCCTACGGCACAGCACGGGCTCCCCCATGGGTTGCGAAGAATCATCCTCACTGCCCGGCTATCCCATGCATCCAGGTCAATCTAGGTGCAGGCTTGGCTTGTGAGGGAGACAAATCCTGCTTAGAGAGACATCAATATCACATCAACATCAAATACTGAGTTGTATCATGCAAATCCATTAAAAAAGGCTTGAAAGATGTAATATCTTCAAGCCTTTTTTGGAACTTTAATACCCCCAGGGGAATTCGAATCCCCGTCGCCTCCGTGAAAGGGAGGTGTCCTAGGCCTCTAGACGATGGGGGCGCGTTAAAATCTCCTTTATTAAGGTAGCGAATCTAGCAAATTGTGTCAATACCTTAGGCAGATCTTTTTTGAACTTTTTGGATAGGGCTGTTCAGACGGTGGCCAATATCTCAGACCCCTAAAGACCTTTGGATCAAGATACCCTCTTGAGCGATGCTAGACCACCATGCCACGGATAGGCATTCTGCCCGATGCAGCGTATGTCTCTAGATGGGCTCTAGATCGACGGGCAGGAGGCATGGTTTAAGCCGGGTTGTGATATCACAATGCTCCCTAGATGCGATCGCCCCTTCTGCAGACCTAGGGGTGTCTCTTGGGCAGATTTCCCAGTCTTGGAATTTAGGCTAGTGAGTTGCGCAGGCGCATGAGCTGACGGCGCATTCGAGGAGATGCATTGACTTCAGAGGTTTCCTGAACCTGGACAACCGTATCAAGGGTTTCTAGGCAATCGTCAGGGCCGCAGGACAATGCTTCTAGCAGCAGTTCTAGGAGCTGCTCAGCATCAACAGCCATCACCTCTTTATCTTCGACCAATCGAAACTTGAGGTGAATCTCGCAATCATACACACCGACTTCAGAGGTTTCGGTTTGTTGCTGTAGGGAACCAGTCTTCATGGCGTTTGGGTGAGGGGAACAACAACGGATATAGATGATGAATTGCCAACATTTAGACAACAATCACTATTCATTCAAGGGTCATTCATCGACGGGTTGAATGTTTTAGACTTGAACGCAGCAGTTCATCATTCATTAGCTTTGCTCAATTTAGCATACCAATCTTGAGATCTATATCCGCTATTTAGCTGAAGTCAAACTGTTATTAATCATCACATTCTATCCAGATTAAATGGTTGTAATTCACAGGAATTTCACACAATCTCTCGTCTTGATCCTGTTTGTTTTAATCGTCTTCTACAGACTGAGTTAACCCTTATTAAAGCATGGATAAAGTTCAAAGATACATGCTTTAGATTGGCCTGCCTTAACGCCAGAAAGACACATCTCGTCAGACAGGCTGATGCTTCATCCGTATATCTTCGTAGACTTTCAGGGCGCGATCGCCCAAGGATGATAGCTTTCTCTCGAACCAGTCATACATCCTTAGCTATGGAGAGACGGTATTCATTTTAACGTTGGACAGTCGATATCTATCTATAAGTTACATAGAACTTTTTCGCTACTCAATCCATATCTTTAAACCTGTATCGATCATGTCCTTAACTCTGTAAGATTTACTGAGTCTTTATACGTCAAGCAATACTATGAACTAGCCTTAAATCGCATATCATAAGTTTCGGGCTTCATCCTAGATCCATCATCAATAAACATCAAAACTTTAAACTTCCAAAGGGCAGAATCAGCCTACTTGCCACCCTGGGGAACTAAGCGGTCTGACGGACTAGTACTCTGAGGCGTCAGTAACCCGCCTACTTGCTGAGACGGGAAACCTTGTGTGTCCTGGAAGTCCTTTTCGTTGTTCTGTCTTCGTTCTTCTGTCTTGCGGTACTAGGGCTGGTTGACTGACCAATCTTTTTGCCTAGGCTGGGTTGAGCAACGTCAAACCCAGTACTAGCTTAGATTTCGCTGGGTTACGCTGACGCTAACCCAGCCTACGTGAGAATCAGGATTACAGAAGTTTTGTCGATCCATCAGGGGTAGAGGCTATTAGGCTGCTGCTGCCGTTGGGGATGGTCTGTGGTTTCATGGAGCCTCAGGCGGCTTATATCTCCTAGGGCTTAGGTTCCTTGGGGCTTTTCAGGAACGATGTCCAAGGAGATCATCCTTTAGAGCTCACCCGGTAGCAGGATTGTTTATTAGAGGTTTCCTACTATTAATAAACAGATGTAGTGAACCCATGGATCGAGAGCTGTTCCAGAGCCAAGAAATAGTTTTGCGGGCAATTGGATTGTCTGCCTACCCTTTGCGAAACTATCCTGCTGGCTGAAGGTGACCTGTTACGCCTTCCATAGCTGACCTGATGACAGGTTGTGATCTGCTAGGAAGCCGGTGGATGACTGAGTATTCGAGACGCCCTCTTGCCAATATCAAAGCCATGACTCACCCAACCCAAGAATCTGCCCTCAGTCCCTCCTCCGATGCTGGAGCTTCATCATCCACACCATCCAGCACATCCAAACGCCCGTGGCTGATTGGGTTAGGCATTATTCTGCTGCTGGTGGGAGGTGGAATGGGTTGGCGTTGGTGGATGAGCAGCCAAGCGGGTGGCCCATCCCAGGGCATGATGATGCCGGAGGGCGGTCTACCTGTGCAGCTAGAAACAGTCGAGCGATCGCCCATTGAAGAGTCGTCGGAGTTCATCGGCAATTTAGAATCCCGCAACTCCGTGAGCCTCCGACCTGAGATTGAGGGGCGCATCATTGAGATTTATGCGGAGCCGGGGCAGCAGGTTGAAGCTGGCACACCGATCGTGCAGCTCAGTTCAGATGAGCGCCAGTCTGATCTCGCAGGGTTGGTGGCTAACATCAACTCGGCCCAAGCCAGGCGGTCTAGTGCTACGTCGGAGCTGGATGCCCTCATAGCCGATAGAATGGCTGAGGCGGCTGAGGTGGCTTTGCAGGAGGAAGAATTCAATCGGGCCTCCATACTGGTAGAAGAAGGGGCTTTTTCCCAGCAGCAGCTTGATCTGGCTGAGCGAAATTTAGATGCGGCGATCGCCCGTCTCAATGCCCTAGAGCGACGCATTGATGCTGCGCGTGCCAACTTAGAGGAATCCGAAGCATCCCTGAATCGTGCCCAGGCCGATGCCGACAGTGCCAACTCTCGTCTGCAAAATACCCTGGTGGTGGCTCCCTTCAACGGCATGCTGGGAGACATTCCGGCGAAAGTGGGAGACTTTGTCAGCCGAGGCGATATCCTCACAAGCGTGACCCAGGATCAAATCCTAGAGCTGCGGCTATCGGTACCCATTGAACGGCGGCCAGCGATGCGCAATGGTCTGCGGGTGGAACTGGTCGATACCCAGGGGAATGCTCTGCGCCAAGGGCAAATCAGCTTCATCTCACCCCAAGTGGAGCCAGGAGCCCAAACCGTTTTAGCCAAAGCATCCTTTTCCAATGGCGATCGCCGCCTGCTGGATGGCCAATCGGTGCGGGCCCGAATGATTTGGAGCCAAGAGGATGGCATTTTGATTCCCACAGAAGCGATCGCCCGCATTGCCGGACAAACCTTCGTCTATGTTGCCGTTGCCCCACCCCCCTCCGAGGATGGAAGCGAGGGCCCAGCTCTGATCGCCCAACAGCGCCGGGTCACCCTGGGCAGCATCCAAGGCAATCGCTATCAGGTTCTAGAAGGGCTAGAACCCGACGAGCAGCTCATTGTCTCAGGCATCCTCAACTTGTCGGACGGCATCCCGATTATGCCTCAGGAGCAAGAGTCCGCCGACGATACGACCTCGGATCCAGACGCCACCCCATAACCTCACTATCCTCAGATATCCCAAGAGCTAACCCGTGGGCGGTTAGCGCAACCTTCCCGATCCTCGCCTGCTGTTTGCCTCTGCTGAGCTTGAGACCGATTCACCTTCGTTCCTCTCCCTTCATCAGCCCATGTTTGCCAACTTTTTCATCAAGCGCCCAGTCTTTGCCTCCGTCTGTGCGTTTATTGTGTTACTCGTCGGGTTGATCAGCATTCCCATCCTGCCCATCGCCCAATATCCAGACATCAGTCCCACCCAGGTGACGGTGCAGGCCAACTACACCGGCGCTAATGCGGAAGTGGTAGAAAGTAGCGTCACCAACGTCTTGGAGCGTGAAATCAACGGGGTTGAGGGGCTGCGCTACATGACCTCTAGCAGCAGCAACAGTGGCACCACCTCCATCACTGTCACCTTTGAGGCCGATCGCGACCCCGATATTGCCGCCGTGGATGTGCAAAACCGCGTATCTTCAGCCCAGCCGCGCCTGCCGGAAAGCGTGCAGCGCACCGGGGTGACGGTCAATAAGGAAAACAGCAACTTTTTGATGGCGATCGGGCTGTTTGCTGAGAATGATGAATATGATGACGTGTTCCTCAGCAACTACACCGACCTGTATATGGTGGATGCCCTGCGGCGCATTCCCGGCATTGGCAATGTGATCATCTTTGGGGAACGCCAATATGCCATGCGCATCTGGCTCGATCCCAACCGCCTAGCGTCTCGGGAGCTCACGCCCCAGGATGTGGTGAATGCCATTAATGAGCAAAACCTGCAAACTGGGATTGGCCGCATTGGGCAACCGCCCCTAGATGACGGACAACAGTATCAAATTGACTTGCGTGCCGTTAGCCGGCTAACGGATGTGTCGGAATTTGAGAACCTGGTGGTGAAACGGGGGGATGACGGTACGTTAGTGCGCCTCAGCGATGTCGGCCGGGCAGAACTGGGAGCCGAAGACTACAGCACCCTCCTGCGATTTCGTGGACAGCGGGCTGTGGGGTTAGGCATCATTCAGCTTCCTGGTAGCAATGCCCTAGAGGTTGCCGGCGCGATCAAGGCGGAGCTAGAACGGTTGTCCCAAACCTTTCCGCCAGGGATGCGCTACCAAATTGCCTTTGATACCACCCTGTATGTTGAAGAATCTCTCCTAGAGGTGGTGCGGACGTTGCTGATTGCGATCGCCCTGGTGGTGTTCGTGATTTTCATCTTTTTGCAAAACTGGCGCACCACGCTGATTCCCGCCATTACTATTCCAACTGCCCTAGTCGGCACCTTCATCTTCGTCAACCTGTTTGGCTTTTCCATCAACAGCCTCACCCTGTTTGGGCTGACCTTGGCCACAGGTATGGTGGTGGATGACGCCATCATTGTGGTGGAAAATATCAGCCGTCTGATTCAAGACGAGGGGCTACCGCCTGTAGAAGCTGCCATTGAATCCATGCGGGAGTTAACGGGAGCGGTGGTGGCGACCTCTCTGGTGTTGATGGCCGTGTTCATTCCCGTGGCCTTCTTCCCAGGCACCACCGGAGCCCTCTACCGCCAATTTGCCCTGACCATTGCCTTTTCTATTACGGTCTCCACCTTCCTAGCCCTCACCCTCACCCCTGCCCTTGGGGCGCTGTTACTCAGACCCGATCGCCATGATGAGGGCTGGCTCGGCCATGTCTTCCAGCGCTTCAACCGTTTCCTAGATAGCACCCAGCGGAATTATCGTAGCGTCCTAGGGCGGCTGGTGCGGGTGCGCAGCTTAATGGTGGGTGTCTTCATTGTGCTGCTGGGGCTCACAGCTCTCGTCTACACCAGCGTGCCCAGTGCCTTCTTGCCGGAGGAAGACCAAGGCTACTTCATCACCATTGTGCAAGCCCCGGAAGGTGTCTCGCTGAACTACACCAGCGATGTGCTGACCCAGATTGAAGACGAGATTTTGCAAATTCCTGAAGTGGTGGCCACCTTCGCCGTAGGGGGCTTTAGCTTCAGCGGCAGCACCGCCAACAGCGGGATTGTGTTTGCCACCCTGACGCCCTGGAAAGACCGGACGGGGCCCGGTCAATCGGCGACAGCGATTATTGGGCAACTGTTTGGCAAATTCTCCCAAATTACCGAAGCCAGAGTCTTTCCGGTGAATCCTCCCACGATTCAGGGGTTAGGACAGTTTGGTGGATTTAACTTCCAGCTCCAGGATCGTCGGGGTGGCGGGCCCCTCGATGATCTGCTGGCCACCACCGGCCAGTTCCTAGGACAGGCTAACCAAACCCCCGGCCTGCAGGCGGTCTTCACCACCTTTTCGGCGAATTCACCCCAGTTCTTGGTCAACGTCGATCGCAATACGGCTAAGGCCTTGGGCGTCAACATTGACGATATTTTCAGCACCCTAGAAACAGCGATCGGCTCCCGCTATGTGAATGACTTCACCCTGGGGCAACGCAACTATCGGGTCTATGTGCAGGCCGATCAACAGTTTCGATCGCGCCCTGAGGATATTGAGCAAATCTACGTGCGATCGCAGGCCGGTGAGATGATCCCCATCAGTTCGCTGATTGATATTGAACCCACCACCGGTGCCCAGACCATTAACCACTTCAACCTGTTCCGATCGATTGAGATCTCTGGATCGCCCGCCCCTGGCTATAGTTCGGGTGATGCGATTAACCGCGTGGAAGAGCTAGCCGCCCAGCTTCCCCCTGGTTTCGGCTATGAATGGGCCGGTACCTCCCGCGAAGAAATCGAATCTGGCGGACAAGCACCCCTAATTTTTGGTCTAGGGCTCGTCTTCGTCTTTCTTGTCCTAGCCGCCCAGTATGAAAACTACCTGGATCCCCTGATCATTCTCCTAGCAGTGCCCCTAGCCGTCTTAGGCGCGCTCTCGGCCCAGGCCCTGCGCGGTTTGGAAAATGATCTCTATTGCCAAATTGGTTTAGTGATGTTGATTGGTCTAGCCAGCAAAAACTCCATTTTGATTGTGGAGTTTGCCAACCAACTGCGTGAACGGGGCATGTCGATCACCAAGGCGGCCCTGGAAGCCTCCCGAGAACGCCTGCGACCTATTTTGATGACCGCCTTTTCCACTTTGCTGGGTATCTTCCCGATGACCATTGCCACCGGAGCTGGGGCCGCTAGCCGTCAATCCTTGGGTACCACGGTCTTTGGCGGTATGTTCATCGCCACGTTCCTGAGCCTCTTTGTAGTGCCGGTGCTATATATTGTCATCTCCCTGGCCAGCGATCGCCTCATGAAGCGGTTTCGTTAATCGGCAGAGTGAGCCGACTGAGGGGCGCGATCGCCTCCTGCCGGTCGAGGCTGGGGCCGAGGGTCACCATGACTTGCTCAAGCTGCTGGGCCAGCCAGCGCTGAAACAGCCGATCCTGCAACTCTCGACGCACTTGATCGGTTAACTGAGCCGTCACGCGATTTTCCACCTGCAGCAGCGCCCATTGTTGACCCACATGGATCGGGCCAATCAGGGTGCCGAGGGGAACGGTCATCACGGGCGATCGCACCGCCTCCGGCAGTTGCGCAATTTGGATTAGCCCGCGCAGCACCGTCACCTGCTGAGGCTTCGAGCGTTCATAGGTTTGGATCACCTGATCCACCGTCAGGGTGCGATCGCGGAGGGATGGGGCAATTCTTTCCAACAGCGCTCCATCCACCGCCAAAATACAGCAGAGGTCTGCTTCACTCAACAACCCCTGCTGCTGCTGAAAGCAAGCTAGGAGATCCGGCGCAGCAATCTTGGCCTTCAACTGCTCCAGCTTCAGGGTCAGAATCATCCGCTTGCGAAACACCTCAAGGGTCATGTTCTGCGTCCCTAGCCAGCGGGTAAACGCCTGATCTTGGGTCAACCGTTGCTGCTGCCGAAACTGAGCGATCGCCCCTTCAATAGCCTCCATACTCACCGGCAGATCTGCATCCTGGGTCTGGATAGCTTGATGTACCAGATGCTGGCTGACAATATCCTGCAGCAGCGGTGATAAGCGCCCAGACAATTGCAGGTAGCGCAACACCGTCCCTAAGGATAGAGACTGTTGATTGATCGCCAAAAACGGTACATCATCGAAGGAAAGGACGGGGCTAGTTACTGAATGCATATCGTGAGGTTGGGCATCACTGCCCTAGGTAGGTGGGGAGACGGGGATGGTATCAGCCGTTCAGGATGAGTGAATGAACAGCAGGAACTTTACCGACGCTGCTAAGATCCATCTAAATTAGAGCAATATAGGTAGAGCTAGGTGATCCCAGGGACTAAGAGGATATGGGGGATTCATCTGGAGAGTTCTTGATGAACCCCTAGACGGTTAGACGGAGACCTCTAGCGTTCAGTGCCCGCACCGGTCTGATCCTGGTGCATCCGCCCACCATCTCCTCACCGTGTCTATCACCCTCTATACTCTCTTTCACGCTATTCCCCAGCATGTCCGATAGATTTCTAGCAGGTTTATCTTAGATCCATCGAGAAATCCATCGAGCCCCTTTCCCACAAATCGTCCCACCCCGTTTATTACCTTCGATACCCATGAGTGACACGATTCTTGACGTTCGCAACCTTCAGGTTCAATTTCGTACCGATGAGCGAGTGGTGCGTGCGGTCGATGACATTTCCTTCACCGTCAAACGCGGACAGACGTTAGGAATTGTGGGTGAATCTGGCTCTGGGAAATCGGTCACGTCCCTGGCTGTGATTGGCCTAGTGCCCAATCCTCCGGGAGAGGTGGTTTCCGGCGAGATTTGGTTTCAGGATGGCGATCGCCCCGAGCCGGTGGATCTGCGATCGCTGCCCCCTGAGCAGTTGCGCTCCTATCGCGGCGAGCGCATTGCCATGATTTTCCAAGAGCCAATGAGCAGCCTCAACCCAGTCTATACCTGCGGTTTTCAGCTGATCGAGATGATCCAGCAACACCAGGATATTCCCAAGGCGGAAGCTCGACGGCGGGCCATTAATCTCCTCCAGGAAGTGAAGCTGGTGGCCAGTGATGAAGACCTGGCCCAAGACTACCGGGATCAGCAGCAGGCGATCGGAGCCGAGCCGCCTTCGGAGCGAGAGGTGATGCAAGCGATCGCTGAACAAAAGCAGGCAATTTTGAAACGCTATCCCCATGAGCTATCTGGGGGACAGCTCCAGCGGGTGATGATTGCCATGGCCATTTCCTGCAATCCATCCCTGCTGATTGCCGATGAACCTACCACGGCCCTGGATGTGACGGTGCAGGCTCGGATTCTAGACTTGCTGCGGGAATTGCGCGATCGCCGAGGCATGTCCATCCTGTTCATTACCCATGACCTGGGCATCATCGCCGATATTGCCGATGACGTGGTCGTCATGTACCAAGGCAAAATTGTCGAACAGGGCAGCGTCGTTGATATTTTTGATGCACCCCAACACCCCTACACTAAAGGCCTGCTCACCTGCCGCCCCCAACCCGATCGGCGGATGCGCTATTTGCCCACCGTCTCCGACTTTATGCAGGTGTCTCAATCTGCCGACGGTGCCGTCATTCTAGAAGAAAAACCCTTGGCTCAAGAGGATCTGAGTCGCATTGGCGAACAGATCAGCGATGCAGAGGTGAGCGATCGCCTCACCAGCCTCACCCAATCCTCCCCCCTGCTCTCGGTGCAAAATCTACAGGTGGGCTTTCCGGTGCGGGGTCTCTTGGGGCAAACCCAGCGCTACGTGATGGCGGTGAATGGGGTGAGCTTTGATGTCTATCCAGGGGAAACCTTGGGCCTGGTGGGGGAATCGGGCTGCGGCAAAACTACGCTGGCGCGAGCATTGATGCGCTTAGTGCCCTCCATGGGCGGACGCATCACCTTCGATGCCCTGGATGTCACAACTGTCCAGGGGCGCGAGCTGCGGATGCTGCGGCGCGAGCTGCAAATTGTCTTCCAAAATCCCTACAGCTCCCTCGATCCACGATTAACCGTGGGCGCGGCGATTATGGAACCGATGATTATTCACGGCACCCTGCGCCAGGCCCGTCAGCGTCGGGAACGGGTTCTCTATTTGCTAGAACGGGTGGGACTAGAGGCCAATGCCATCGATCGCTACCCCCATGAATTTTCGGGCGGGCAGCGGCAGCGGGTTTGTATTGCCCGATCGCTGGCCCTCAATCCCAAGTTCATCATCTGCGATGAGTCGGTCTCGGCCCTGGATGTTTCCGTGCAGGCCCAGGTGTTGAATTTGCTGAAGGAACTCCAGGATGAATTTGGGCTCACCTACATCTTCATTTCCCACGATCTGGGGGTGGTGAAATTCATGAGCGATCGGATTATGGTGATGAACC
>RECH01000382.1 GCA_007694125.1 Leptolyngbya sp. DLM2.Bin15 | reverse complement strand
CGACTTCGCTCAGCCAGCGATGGCTCTGGGACAAACGACTGCTCAGCCAGCGTAGGCTCTGGGCTGATGTGGCCTTCTGGTATTTGGAGTCAGGTGCTAGCGCAAAGGGATGTCCCAGAATTCGAGCTGGAGGTCTAGTTGCAAGGTGGCTGGGGTGGGGCGATCGCTCTCAGCTTCCCATAGCTCGACGGGTAGGGGCGATCGCAGTTGCTCCAATAGGGGAGTATGACAGCATTGGTCTAAAACCGCTCTCTGTAACGCATCGACGGGGATAATGTCCGATCGCCCGCCCAAGGCAGGACGAGCAATGGCGTCGGGATGGATGCTGGGATGGGGCTGTTCTTGCAGGTACCCGGTGGTTAGATCGACGAGGCGGGATTGTTCGTCCGTGATCACATGGAGGCCGGCCCAGAGGCGCAGGGTGCCTACTTGCCACGGGGTACCGGGTTGCAGCAACTGCACGGAAATGCCACCGAGAAGCTGCATCACTGGATAGGCACTGCGGCTAAGATGCCACAGGAGCCATCGCTGCCAGTGGGAAAGAAGAATAGTATCGTGAAGCAGGGTTTGATGATAGGTGAGGGCTGGATGGCGGAGACGTTCGGTAATATGGCAAGCCTGGTATACCCAGTCGCCAACCGATTGGGCTGTGGGCATCTGGGCGATCGCTTCCCAGGTCTCGGCCCGTTGAGCGATCGCCCCTCGGCGCTGGTGGTCTATCACGGCTGCCGTTAAGGCTGTTCGCTCTGGCTCTTGAAGGGTAAACTGGGTTGCCAGACTGGGGGACGAGGTTGGTGTAGCGCCCCCATGGACGGTGGAAACGGCGTGGGGGATAAACTCAAAACCAAATTGCAGTTGAATCTGCCCGCTCTGCCAAGCCCGTCCAGGCTGCAGCACGTCTACGGTTTGTCCATCCAGGAGGGCTTTGAGGCGAGGTGTGGTCACTCGCAAACCATCGAGCAAGGTTTCTAGCAAGTCCTCGACAGAGCGTGGCGTTTGGTCGAGTCCCTGGGTTTCTGCTGTCTGCGATTGGATGAGCACATGGGGGGCAAGGAGGGCCGCAGGAGGCTGTTGAGTGGTGAGATCGAAGGCGATTGGCCAGTCTAGGGTCAAAATGCCGTAGGGAACGAGGCGCACCTGCCCCTGTATCGGAGCAGCGTCATGGCCCTGGATGACGGTTCCCTCTAGTCCCTCCATCCATTGCATGGCGATCGCACTGCCCTGCATGACCGTCCACAGTAGGCGCGATCGCCAGGTTTCCAGGTCTATGTAGCGGCTAGGATGGCAGGGCCATCCACCGGGGGCGATCGCATCCAGCAGTGAGGTGGTTGGACTAGCAGGGGTCTCGCTCCAAGCATCCAGCACCCGATCAATTTCTTCCGCCACGTAGGGAGCGATAGTTTCCGGCGTTTGGGGTAGGTCGCTGGGCCAGCCGCTGTCAGGATCCTGGAGTTGCGCAACCATACTCACTAAGGCGTTGAGCGTTTTGGCAACCGGCTCTGGCAAGGTAGGCGATCGCCCATCTAGCCCTTCCAAGGCTTGGGTAGAAAACCGCAAGACGGTGTTGAGGAGAGGCTTGGTCAAGTCTGTCTCCTGCGGTGGCTGAGGTGTCAACACGTCTGTCATAGCAGTATGGGCGCAGCCTGCGCTTGGTCGAGATCAATGGCTGTTATCTGACGGTAGGCATCGGCGATCGCCCGCTGCCCTCGTAAAAATCCTGTATTAGCTCCGGGACATATGTAGTGCAAGGTGTCTTCCGTGAAGCGATCGCGCAGGGCCTGCACACTGCGAAGCTGACGGGGCCAGTGGAAGGTTTTCGCGGTACGTAATGGTACAGGATGGGCCTGGCGATCGGGTAATACATGCCGCCCAGTGAACAAAATACCGCCCTGCCTTGGGTCATAAACGCAGGATGATCCAGGAGAATGGCCGGGCGTCCACAGGACCTGAATGTGATGGCCGAGGGTGAGGTCATGGTGAAATGACACCACCTCCACCTCCGGCAGTAAATAGGCTTCCTGTTCTTGGATCACCACCTGGCACTGGAGCGCCGCCTGGATGTCTTTCACCTTGCCTAAGCCACCTCGATGGGTGATCACTAGCCACTGAACCCCACCCTGGGCCTGGAGAAAGGATAGGTGTTCTGCGTCCCAAGCTGGACAATCCACCAGAATATTGGCCGGTTGGCGATCGATCTGGTCTAGGATGAGGTAGGCTGTTCCGCCCATGGTGTCGCGGTTTGGAGGAAATGCAAACAGGGTGTCAACATGGTCAAGCACTGGACGGGGAGATTTAGACGATGTTGGCATAGCACACTCAAAAAACACCAAACGCGATACGGGCACAACTGTTAATGTGGAACTTCGGTGGAACTTTAGTAGCCTGCTGAGGGCGATCGCCACAAAATGCAGCAAGATTCCTGAATTGCACTAGAGTCTAGCCGCATTTATTTCTTACCATGATTTTAGGGATAGATTTTAGAGCTGGAGTTGAACCCTTCACAAAATAGGACGATTGATCTCCTTGGGAGAGTCATCTATTCTCGGCGGCCCTGGTTAACACCTAACCGAGGATTCCCTAGTCCACTGGGTCTAAACCCAACTCTGCTAGCAGGGTTGATGCAGGTTTCCCCTCCTCCGCTCATCGACGCTTTGAGACAGATGGCATGACAGACGGCACAATTATTATTCTAATGCTCGTTTTCTTCACCCTGAGCCTATTCACCTATATGGTGGTTAAGCGCAGTGTCGCCAAGATTACCCGCACTCCCATTTGGTTACTCTGGGCGGTCATGATGGCCCCAGCGTTTATCTGGATGGCTTGGCTGGTGGTGAACGGGGAGCAGGAGCAAATGCCCTTTGCCTTGTTTATTATCCCCTTTTTGGTGTGTCCCATGCTGTACTGGTTTTTGGTGCAGTGGGGTCGATTGCCGGATGCACCGAAGCCGTCACGCCCTGCTGATGATCTCTCTACCACGGATGGATTGCTGGCCCATCCATCCACCCTTGCTCCACAGTCAACCGTTCGCCCCATTGACAAGGAGGAGGAGAAGCAACTGCGCAACTGCTTTTCTTGGTCGGTCTATTACTTACAGACCTTGGAATATCGCCCCCAAGCTGTCATTTGTCGAGGGCAACTCCGCACCTCCCCTGACGTAGCCTACAAAACGATTCGAGAAAATGTTGAGGCTCAGTTTGGCGATCGCTTCTTGGTGATTTTTCAAGAGGGCACGAAGGGCAAGCCATTTTTTGCGCTGGTAGCCAATCCAGCGGCGAGCAGCACCCAAGATACGTCGCCGGTGTCTCGTCCGGTGCTGGCCTTGGGGCTTTTGCTGGCAACTCTGCTGACCACCACCTTGGCTGGTGCTCGGCTCATGCTTCCCCCAGATGGCGAGTTTACGCCGGAAGCCTCTATGCTATGGACGGGTTTGCCCTATGCTTTGTCGATTATGGCCATTCTGGGTACCCATGAGCTAGCTCACTATCTAGCGGCTCGGCGGTATCACATCCAGGCCACCTATCCCTACTTCATTCCCGTGCCGCCCGCTGCCATTTTTCCCTTTGGTACCTTTGGGGCCTTTATCCAAATGCGATCGCCGGTTCCCCATCGCAAGGCCTTGTTTGATGTGGGCATTGCTGGGCCACTGGCGGGTTTTGTGATGACCATTCCCCTGCTCATTTGGGGATTAGCCCATTCTGCTATTCTGCCGTTGGAGGAAACCTCTAGCCTCTTTACCTTTGACTCCTTCACGCCCACCTCGTCGTTCCTGCTGACCCTGTTAACTCGGTTGTCTCTGGGGAGCGCGTTCACGGCCGACCAGGCTCTGAGTTTACATCCCGTGGCGATCGCTGGCTGTCTGGGTTTAATTGTCACGGCTCTCAACCTGATGCCGGTTGGGCAACTTGATGGCGGACATATCGTTCATGCCATGTTTGGGCAGCGCACCGGAGCGTTGATTGGCCAGGTTGCTCGTTTCCTAGTCTTGGCTCTAGCCTTTGTACAATCTAGCTATTTGGTGTGGGCTGTTCTACTATTTTTGATGCCGACGGTGGATCAACCCGCTCTCAATGACGTGACAGAGCTGAATGACTACCGGGACTTTTTGGGACTCCTCTCTTTGGTGTTGCTGGTGCTGATTGTGTTGCCAGCGCCACCTATGCTGCTCAATGTTTTGCTGGCCGGCTAGGCGACCCATGGCCGTGATTTGATGACAACGGGCATGGATGACAACGACGCTGAACCAGGATAAATTTGCTAGTCTTAGGGTTGCTAGCTCTAATGCCATCCATCTCATTCTGCTGGAGGAGCAGTAGCGGGGGAGCGATCGCCTCCTGAACCGCTGAGCAAGGTTTTTTCCTATATTCCTATATAAGGTCTTCTCATAAGATCTACAGTCTGCCATCGTTGATCCGCATTCCTTTTAGTCGTCACGTATTCTGACCATGTCGCAAGATGTTAAACAGTGGATCGCAGAAATTCGCACCCTCCAGCACCAGATTCAGGTTGCCCACAAGGAACGCGATCAAGCCTATGCTAGTGCCGAAAACTGGCGAAAGCTCTACCAGGCTGAAGCTCAACAGCGCCGCACCGATGCCCGGCTGATGCAGGAAAAGCTGGATCAACTCGGTATGGAACTGCAAACGCTACAACAGCAGATCTCTAGCGATCGCTCTGTTGATGGGGTGGTAGGACAACCGGCGATGCAGCTTGATCAGCTTGAGGATTTCTCCGTGGAACAGCTTCGGGAGTCGTTGCAGCAGGCGATCGCCGAGGCCGATGGTCTAAGGCAGGCGCTGCAGGCAGAAAAAATGGATCACAAAAATACGCGCCAGAGCTTAACCACCGCCCTGGCCGACACCATGGATTTATTGACTCGGGAAAAAAGCGATCGCCCTCTGCCGGCTGCAAGCAGCGATCGCCCTTCTGAGTCGTCAGATGCTCAGCCCCAACCTAAAAGCCCATGGCCTGAGCTACCACATCTACATTAGGTGGCAAACCTTTCTTGACCTGGTTGTTGCCATGTTCAATGGCTGTATCCGGATCTTTGAGCCCGTTACCCGTGAGTACGCAGACCACCGTGGCTCCCTCTGGCACCTGATCTTTGACTTTGAGCAGGCCCGCGACGGATGAGGCACTGGCAGGTTCACAGAACACCCCTTCTTCCGCTGCTAGTAAGCGATAGGCGTGCAGAATTTCTTCATCGGTGACGGCATTAAACTCGCCCTGGCTAGCATCGCGCACCGCCACCGCATGGTGCCAACTGGCGGGGTTACCAATGCGGATGGCCGTTGCTACCGTTTCAGGATGGGCAACGGGGTGACCGCTGACGAGGGGCGAGGCTCCGGCAGCCTGGAAACCCATCATGCGCGGTAGGCGTTGACTGCGGCCCACCTCTCGATATTCGCAAAATCCCATCCAGTAGGCCGAAATATTGCCTGCATTGCCCACGGGAATGCAGAGCCAGTCTGGGGCATCACCGAGGGCGTCTACCACTTCAAAGGCGGCGGTTTTTTGCCCCTGGAGGCGATAGGGATTCACGGAATTGACTAAGGTGACGGGGTAATCGTCTGCAATGTCGCGCACTAGGGTGAGGGCTTGGTCGAAGTTGCCATCAATTGCCAGCACATCAGCACCGTAGAGAAGTGCCTGGGCTAGCTTGCCTAGGGCCACATAGCCGTCGGGAATCACCACAAATGCCCGTAGACCACCGCGTCGCGCATAGGCAGCCGCAGCGGCCGATGTGTTGCCGGTACTGGCGCAAATGACGGCTTTGGCCCCCTCTTCCTTGGCTTTGGAGATGGCTAAGGTCATGCCGCGGTCTTTGAAGCTGCCGGTGGGGTTGAGACCATCGAACTTAATAAAGACCTTCACCGACCGGCCCACCAGGGCAGCGATCGCCGGGGCGGGAATTAAGGGCGTATTGCCCTCTAGCAGGGTGACAACAGGTGTTTTCTCGGTGACCGGCAAAAAGGGGCGATAGGCTTCAATCAAGCCTGGCCAGCTTCGGGACGACAGATCAACCGAGTTAGAAACAGAAAAACTAGGGATCACGGCAGTTAACGCATTACCTCAAGCATACTTTACACGACTGGCCCAGCAAAATACCGACAAGGCGGGTGGCGGAGCCGTTAGAATTCTTGTCCGCTCTGGGTTCGGTGAGCGGGCGGAGTGATGACACCTCTCTTGACCAACGGCAGAGTCTAACTAGGGTAGCCTATGCTACATCCAAATGGGTAGCCCAGATGAGTAGATAGATCAGCGTATCGGTGATCTATGTCTCTCTATGGTGATCATTCGTTGAACAGAATCCCACTTTTAGTCTAGCTTGCCCTGTTGCTGTCCCTGTATAAATTTAGGGATCAGGGCTGGCGGGCTCGATGAAACCATTGGGGCAGACAGTTGAGGAACTGCCACACCCTTGGGGAAGGCGATCGCCATATTGTATACAATCGATTGCGTTGGATACGATAGAATACGCCATGTTGTGAGTGAGTAAAAATGACTATCCAAGCTTCTATGGCTAATGTACTCCTAGAACGTCCAAGTTCACCGGTTACGAGCTCTCAGCCTCGTCCCTCTGAGGCGATCGCTGCATCGGCCCTGACGTCGTCCGCCTGCGCATCTATCCCGGCGACCTCCCCGCTGCCCTACTGTGCCATGCATCAAGCTGAGCTGCTGTCTCTTCAGGCGGAAGCCGATGCCCTTTTGCACCACCTTCAAACCCTCAGTCAGGAGTAGTGGATAGGGAGCCCCTAGCTTCCCACCCTGCTACGGCCCAACCTGGTTAACCCTAGCAGCGTTACCAAACGGGTTACCTTGCATCACCGATCGTGGCCGATAGGCTCATTTAGTTAGGAATCGTTAACAATACACTCAGATTCGCGCAGCTCTCCCCTGAGGGCTGCGCCTATTGTTTTGGGGCATTTTATTCCGGTTTTAGGCTGATCCCTGGTGGTTTGACGGGATGAAGGCGATCGCCCCTAGCCAACACATGCTGTTTCACTCCAACATTAATCTTAATCAATATGATTGAGTTTCCTTAACAATCATTAAAATTAATTACAATAATAAGTAGACGATCTAGAGCAACCCCTGGGGCCCATGACTACAACCCAACGTTTAACCCAAACCGCAACGGCGATTCTAAAATCTAATTTGTCTGCCAACTACGCATCTCAAGCTGCATGGACGATTCTTCGGGTCGTGGCAGGCGTGGTGATGATTCACAATGGTCTTGACAAGTTGTCGAATATCGAAAGCTTTGCCCAGGCCTACGTCCAAGTGATTGGGCTGCCGTTCCCCATCTTCTTCAGCTATGTGGCAGCCTACACAGAACTGCTGGGCGCACCGCTTCTTGCTCTTGGTCTACTCACCCGTCCCGCAGCCTTGGGTCTGTTGAGCACGATGGTAGTGGCGATGTACCACCACGTCTTGGTAGCTGGATTGAGCATCCCCTACCTAGAGCTATCGGTGCTCTACGCTGCTTGTTTCCTGTTCTACCTGGTGAACGGAGCGGGTCTGTTCTCTGCTGATGCTCTCATTGCTGGTTGGCTCGATGCTGCTAGCGGCAATGCTAACGCTCAGGCGATCGCTCAGGCAGAATCGGCCTACGGTGCATCTCAGCCTCTTGCCAAGTAGCAGCGTTCACCGGCAGTTCGTCTGCCTTGGGCGGAAGCGCATCTACACGATGCATCTACACATTCAACTAGCGGATTCGAGGGACATGTCCTTGGATCCGTTTTTTTGTGGAGTTTCCAGGTTAGATGACGTCCATAGGGTCTGCTGGAGTCTGCAGGGGTCAGCTAGAGCAGCAGGTCTGCGTCATTGCCTCTGGCATCTAACGGCGGCATCAAGGGTTTGCAGGCCTGGACGGGAATCGTGGCTACCAGATCGCCCTTGACTAGAAATTTAATGTGTCGAGCAATGCGCAACTGAGCAATCGGTTCACGGATTAATTCACTCAGGTCTCGGAGGGCCAGGGCTGTTGATGCGGAGTGGCACTCAATCCGTAGCGATCGCCAGCGACGTGTCAGTTTACACTGACGCAGGATGGTCAGTTGCTGCAACTCTGCGGTATTTTCGCGATAGTAGTTTAGGATGAGTTGAGTAAGCTGTGATTGCCAGTTCATAGTCTTTCTGCGGCGAATTCTCAAACATTCAACAATGGCGAATAGACCGCCTACTGAGGCTATGGAAGGCAGCTCAGTATCGGTTCTCAATCGTTTAAGGTGATACCCATGGATGTATCTTCCTCTATCGTCATTGAACCCTAGTTCTCCTTAGGGCAGATGGGTCTTGCAAGAAGACTTAATGACTTGTCGTCTCTGTTCACATGACAACAGTAGGGGCGATCGCTTATAGGCTCTGGGGTTGACGGTTTCTTGTCGTTGCTGCCACCGTAATAGTTTGGAGGGATTTCTTGAAGAAACTCAACAAATGGCAAGGGAGAATAGGGTGAGGGCTCATGGTCAAGGGGCTCTGATGGGACAATTGGATGGCGATGGCGCGATACGGTAAGTCTATGACAGTGAGTCTATGACGGATGCAATTGGCGCATTACCGAAGGATGTCGTCCATTTGATGGCGGCGGGCGAAGTGATTGATTCGCTGGCGGCGGTGGTGCGAGAACTTTCGGAAAATGCCATTGATGCTGGCGCAACCCGTATTTCCGTGAAGGTGTGGGGATCGCAATGGCGGCTACAGGTGGCGGACAATGGCGCGGGTTTATCGCTGCTGGACTTGCAGCAAGCTGCTCTACCCCACTACACCAGTAAAATCAAAACCTGTGATGATCTGTGGCGAATCAATAGTTTAGGATTTCGCGGCGAGGCTCTCCACAGTCTGGCCCAGCTCTCCATCTTAGATATCTGCAGCCGGCCGAGAGCAGCGGAGCATGGTTGGCAGGCCCAGTATGGTCACGATGGGGTGCCGGTTGCCACCCAAACTGTAGCGATCGCGCCGGGAACGGTGGTGACGGTGCAGGATCTGTTTGGCAATTGGCCGGGGCGGCGGCAGGGGTTGCCCTCGTTACCTCAGCAGTTGCGGGCGGTGCAGCTTATGGTGCAGAAGCTGGCCCTGTGCCATCCTCAGATTACCTGGCAGGTGCAGCAGGGCGATCGCCCTTGGTTTTCGATCAGTGCGGGGCAGAGCGGCTGTGATATCTTGCCGCAATATTTACGGGATGTGCAGCCGTCGGATTTGCGCGATGGACAGGTAGGCTTAGCGAGTCCTGAAGGCGGTGACGGGGATGTGCAGCGGGAGGATCCCCACCTGTATGTTTTGCTAGGGCTGCCCGATCGCTGTCATCGCCACCGGGCTGATTGGGTGCATGTGGCGGTTAATGGGCGGATTGTCCAATGTCCGGAGCTAGAGCAGATTGTGGTAGGAGCCTTTCGCCATACCCTGCCCCGCGATCGCTACCCGGTTGGTTTTGTCCACCTGACCCTGCCACCGGAGTATGTGGACTGGAATCGCCATCCGGCTAAGGCAGAACTTTATTTACATCATCTGTCCCATTGGCA
>RECH01000379.1 GCA_007694125.1 Leptolyngbya sp. DLM2.Bin15 | reverse complement strand
TCAGAGTCACCGTCTTCAATCGATCGACACGGCATCCACATCAATGGCCTGGGCAACCTTAGCCGCATCGGGCTCAGACTCTGGAGAAGAGGAAGGCTCGGATGGCCGCACGCGATCGCTGATCATTTGGAACAGACCCGACACTAAAAGCGTCATCAGCACAGCATCATCCACCTGCCCTAACAGGGGAATAAAGTCTGGCGATAGATCAATGGGGCTCAAAAAGTAAACCAGCGTTCCAACAATTAAAATCCAGCGGTAGGTTGGATGATTGAGAATCTGGCGGTACCACCTATTCAACATTTGTACAAAACCTTCACGGCTAGAACAGTTGTGGAGCATACCAGCTCGTATGCATCCCTCGTTAGCGATCCCGAAGGCAGCCCCTCATAGCTTAGACTATGACCGTTATGATGGGTGCGAGGCATTCTGCCAACGACTACCCTAAAATTGTATCGACTAGGGGGCGATCGCGCCCGACCCCATTGTTGGCTCACACCCCATGCCTAGGCAAACCGTTTAGGCAAGCGTCAGATTTTTTTGCTGATGACACTGGGTGACTGATGCAGTATCTCTGTAGAATGCAAACTGGATACAACGACAGGTGTGAGGATCATTCCAGAGTGAGAGGCCATTGTGAACATTCCTGAATTATTTCAAGAGGGCGGCTTGGCCATGTGGCCGCTGTTGGTGCTGTCGATTTTGGCACTGACGACCATTATCGAGCGCATTTGGTTTTGGTCAAAAATCTTGACCCGCGAACGGGAGATTGCCGGACGGGTGATCGAAGCAGCGCGGCGAGACTGGCAGGCAGCGGCGGATATTGCCCGCCGAGCTAATGACCAACCCATTGGGCGTTTTCTCTACAATGCCCTCCACCTCTATCAACCCGTACCAGAAGTATTTCAGCTAGCCTTAGAAACAGCAGCAGACGAAGAGCTGACGGCCATGCGCCGAGGCGACAAAATTCTAGAAGTCGTGATTGCCCTTTCGCCCTTGCTAGGGCTCCTGGGCACCGTCTTGGGGCTGATGGAATCCTTAGGCTCCATTAGCCTGGGAGATATTGGCACCACCTCCACCGCCGGCGTAACCTTCGGAATTTCACGGGCGCTGATTACCACCGCTACGGGCCTCATCATTGCGATCGCTAGCCTGGCATTTTACCGACTGTTTCAAAGTTTTATCTTCGGACAGTCCAAGATTTTTCGTAAGGCGGGCAACGAGCTAGAACTGCTCTACCGTAAAGATTGGTCAGAGCATCGGTTTGTCACATCGCCAGCTCATCCATCAGCCCATCCATCCCATCTAGCCGCCGTTGCTGTGGCCGACGTCCAAGCAGCGCAGCCCGTCAATGGGGATAGCCCATCTACCAGCTCATCTACAGACCCATCTGCAGACCCATCTACGGGGCCATCCACAGATCCCACAGACCCCTCCCCCTCTGACGAGCCATCGCCAGAAGAGCCGGCTAGCGAAGAATCCTCAACCTACTGAACTACATTGACCGAGAAGGGGCACGGCGTATGAAAATCAACATGGGTTCTCCCGACGAAGAAACACGCATCGAGATTCTACCGATGATCGACGTGATCTTCTGCATCTTGACCTTCTTCATCTTGGCAGCCATGGGGCTGACCCGCCAAGCTGGCATCAACGTAGACCTGCCTCGGGCCAGCTCGGGCACCAGTCAAATGCGCGAAATGATGATTGTCAGTCTTGATCCCATTGGTCAACTCTATGTCGATCGCCAGCCGGTGAACGAACAGGAGTTAATTCGCGAATTACTCACCTATCAAGTGAGCAGCCCCAGCGGGTTGATTGTGCTCTATGCGTCTCGCTCAGCCAGCTACAACGAAGTGGTGAGCGTCCTAGACCTCATGCGTTCAACCGGCAGCGATCGCGTTGCCCTGGCCACCCTACCCGATCGCCAGGGTGGCAGTTCCCTGGGTGGAAACGAATCCCTTGATCTCGACGAGTTGCTCAATCAAGAGTTTGATGATTTGAATCGTCTGACCCCCAATGGGTCATCGGGGGCAGGCGAAGTGCCCTTGATTGATCCCCGAGATATTGACCCCCTCACGCCGCCCAGGAGCCCAGCAAGATCACCTAGTCCTGGCAGCCCCTCCGGTACAAAATCACCCTAAGGGATGAGCTGCGCACTCCAACACTTTCGTCCTCCAGGCTGAGCCCTTGAGAACGCTCATACAGGATTCTATAAAGAGCCGCTGAAATGATACAGTTTTTGCGGATGCTTGCCATGGACATGTCTGTTCATGGTGAACTGAAGACACGGGCAACCTGTAGATGACCCAACCGAGGAGCAATGCTTCCTAGCGGGCGATCGTCTCTTAGCCCGGCTCTTCTTCAATCTCGGTACACCTGTCACCTGTAGGACGTGTTAAAGATATGGACATTACGCAGCTTATTATCATCTGGCTATTCATCACCATTAGCCTGATTATTGTGTCTAAAATTCCGCTGCTCGGCGTTGAAATTGATGGCTTTGGAAAAGCTCTGGTTTCTGGGGCTGTCTTTGGGCTACTCAACGCTATTGGTCAGTGGCTGTTGAGTGCAACGGCTCTGTTGAATTGGGTCTCGCTCGGACTCTATGGACTCATCCTCAACACGATCGTTTTTGGCTTGGCGGCTAAATTAGTCGTGGGCTTTCGTTTGAGACACGGCATTTGGAGCGCTATTTTGGGCGCATTCTTCATGGCCATCGTTATGAGCATCGTTGGTTGGGTATTCCGCAGTCTCGGTGCCTCCGTGTAGGCGATCGCTCAACCATCGCCTAACGATTCCCTAACGGTCAGGAGCGGCAGATGTCAACGTACCCAAAGGTTTATCTGCCGCTCCAAATCTGCATCAAACCCTACTCATTAATGCGGTAGGTATTCACAATGCTTTGAGCATCGGTGTTGTAGTTCGCGTATTGAGCATTAATGCCGTGGAGATTCAGAATAAAAATGTTATCGCCCCGTTGCTCCACGAAGCTCACGGAATCTAGCACATTGCCCTGGGGATCCGTGCCGATCCAGTCTAGCCGTAAGCTACCGTCAGGCTGAACTTCTGTTCCCTGCCACTCTACTTCAGTCAAACGAGTTTCATATTCCTGCTTCAGACCCGTTTCAAGCTGGTCATTGGTGAGCTGCTGCCCTTGAGCTGGGCCAAAGTCTACAGAGCCACCAAATTGATCATCAGCAGACACAAAGACGACGCCACTCCCCGTTTCCTGGAATTCATAGCCGCTGGGAAAGGCAACTTCAAACAAGCCGCTGGGCTCTTGATAAACTTGGCTACCAGCCGGAGCCTCGGTTGCCGGAGCCTGTGCGGTGGGTGTCTCAGCCGGGGCATCTCCAGTAGCTGGAGCATCTGCCGAGGGAGCTTCACCGGTTGGGGTTTCGGCCGGTGTTTCAGTGGTCGCACTGTCGCCGGTAGTCGGATCCTCAGCAGCCGAGTCACCACCACCACAGCCGGCTAAGGCTAGGGTTGAAACAAGCAGAAGGGATGTAACAGCAGAAACGTATTTCATGGCTAATTCTTGTAGATTATTCGCGTTCAATACTAGTGCATCACAGCGATCGCCCCTCTGATCTGATCGCTAACTTGATCTTTAGACTTGGGGACAACCTCAAGCTCGTTCAGCACCATCAGCAAGGCGATCGCTTATCGGTCTAGCAACGGGTGCTTGTAGCCCAATCCCTTTATTCATCAGCAGCGGCGTCATCCGATCGCTCTGGCTTCAGCAAGGGAAACGCAATCACATCTCGAATGCTAGGAGAATCCGTCAACAACATGACGAGGCGATCGATGCCCATACCCATCCCCCCCGTGGGCGGCATTCCATACTCTAGGGCCGTCAAGAAGTCTTCATCCACGCCCTGAGCCTCCACATCCCCCGCCGCCTTGCGGGCAGCTTGGGCTTCGAGACGCTGGCGTTGATCCACGGGATCGGTCAGCTCTGAGAAGCTATTGGCGGTTTCTCGTCCAACAATAAACAGCTCAAAGCGCTCCACCAAGCCCGGCTTCGTGCGATGGGGTTTGGATAGCGGAGAAATCTCCACGGGGTAATCCAGCACAAAGGTAGGTTGAATTAAGGTTTCTTCCACCGTTTGCTCAAACGCCGCGTTGAGCACATGACCAATACTGGCACAGTCATCTAGATGGTGTAGCCCAGCAGCCGTAGCGGCATCTCGGGCCTCATCCACCGTGGTAAACCCATGGAAATCCAAACCCGTTTTGGCCTGCACCGCTTCATGCATGGTAACCCGTCGCCAAGGGGGCGTCAGATCAATAGGCGTGCCTTGATAATCAAGGGTCAGCGTTCCCAACACAGTTTTGGCTGCGTTGACAATCAGGGCCTCCGTCAGATCCATCATGTCGTGGTAGTCTGCGTAGGCCTGATACACCTCAATGCTAGTAAATTCCGGATTGTGGCGGGTGGATATGCCTTCATTCCGGAAAATACGCCCCATTTCAAACACCTTTTCAAAGCCACCCACAATCAACCGCTTGAGGTGGAGCTCTGTGGCAATGCGCAGGTAGAGCTCTAGATCTAGGGTGTTGTGGTAGGTGATAAACGGACGGGCATCGGCTCCCCCGGCCTCAGCTTGCAGCACCGGGGTTTCAATTTCGATAAACCCCTGATCGTCTAAGTAGCGGCGAATGGAGGCGGTGATGCGGGCACGGCGACGGAAGGTTTCCCGCACGTCTGGATTGACAATCAAATCTACGTAGCGTTGACGATAGCGCTTGGCCACATCCGTCAACCCATGCCACTTGTCCGGTAGGGGTAACAAAGCCTTGGTGAGGATCGTGTAGCTCGCGACGCTCACCGATAGCTCCCCCTTGTCGGTGCGGCGAATTGAGCCCTGCACACCCAGAAAGTCGCCAATATCCGTCAACTGCTTGAGGTGGGTGAAGGCATCGGCATCGACCTCAGCCATGTGGGTTTGGATTTTGCCCTTGTCGAGGTAAAGCTGAATGGTGCCGCTTTCGTCTTGCAGCGTGAAGAAGGCCAGCTTGCCAAACACCCGGCGGGTGAGAATGCGCCCAGCGATCGCCACCTCGACAGACTCCACTGCCTCACCATTGGGCAGATCGGCATACATTTCCTGCAGCTCGGCAGCACAGTGGGTAGAGTCCCAACGGTAGGCGTAGGGGTTGATCCCCAGCTCCTTAAGTTGGGCAACTTTTTCAAGACGGGTCGAGCGAATATCGTCGGAAGCCATGGCTGAGGCAAAAAGTGAGTCAACAAGCTTCTAATCATAGCCCAAGGGATGGGCCGGCGATCGCCCCCATCTAGGGCTAGTCTTGTTGATGGGCAAATTGATAAGCTCCGACGGCACAGAGGGCGATCGCCACCCCCAGCAAAACCGGCAGACTAATCCAGGGAAAATCAGACAAGGGTAGGTAGGTAGCGGCACGGAGTCCCGTGCTGGTATAGGTCAGCGGCAGCAGGTAGACAATCACCTTCAGGGCAGCGGGCAGGGTTTGGGGATCAAAGAAGGTTGCGCCTAAAAAAGACATGGGCACAATCAAAAAGTTGTTGAGCAGCCCCACACTTTCTAGGGACTTTACGTTCAATCCCACAATCACCCCCAACCCGGAAAAAACAGCGCAGTTCAGCACCAGCACCAGCACGAAAAGCGGGCTGACAAACCGCCAGTTTCCGGTCACCACTAGGGCGATCGCCACCACCGAGGCCGATGTCAGCAGCCCCCGCACCACCCCCGCCAGCATCTTCCCTAGGAACAGGGCCATGGGATGTACCGGCAGCAGCAAAATTTCCTCAAAGGTTTTGCTGTAAAGACGCTCACCGCAAATGGAAAACGTCGTACCGCCAAAGCTGATGGTCATGGAGGATAGGGCCACCATGCCCGGCAAAATGAACTGCAGGTAGGTATCGCCCGCCGAGGGCGTGACCACGGTATCTAGAGCACTGCCCAAGCCTAGACCAAAGGCCAGAATATAGATCAGGGGCGAAACGAGACCCGAGGCCACCACCTGCATCACACGAACTCGCAAGTCTAGCCAGTCTCCCCAAAAGACCGTCAGGCTGTCCGAGAAGATGCTGCCAGCCAGCGATCGCTTGATGGGTCTAGATTGGGTTACAAGATTGAGAGAAGGTTGAGAAGCCACGGCTGATTATCAAAACGTGAGTAGTCGAAAACATGCAGGCATAAACGCTCAAGATGCCCCTGGTAGGACAGGCCATCCGTTCACCTAGATGACAAGCACCTAGGAATGGATACACCTTCGTGCGATCGCTTTTACGATGTTTTTTTATGTAAACCATTGTTGCATTTCTTGGGTCATTCGGGGACGAGGATGCCAAGGAGCTTCCATCTCCCGATCAACGAATCCCACTCCCTAGGCAGGCAACCCAGGAAGATTTGCGTAGATGGATAGTTAGGGGGCGATCGCTGCCAGCAATTCTCAGTATGGCGAAATGCTGGCTCAAACCAATTCTAAAATTTGGACAGAAGGCGGTATGAGGTGAGTCATGGTGGAGTAGTCCAGGACGCGAAACCGATGGAGCCAACAGTCCGCTCCGGTAACGTTTTGTTGCTCGTTCCCAAGGGCTATGGTTGACCCACAATTGTCCACGCGCTTAGGCACCCCAGCGGATCTGCCAGTGATTGAGGTAATGCTGTTTGAAGCCTTGTTCTGGATCTCAACCTACGAACGACCTGCCTATGAGAAATTTCGCCAACATCCTGAGTTTCAAAAACTGGTGGACAACTGGGGCCGACTTGGGGATTGGGCGGTGATGGCTGATGGGCAGAGGCGGCCCGTAGGGGTTGCTTGGTATCGCGTCTGGAGCCAAGCAGCCCCTACGGCTTTGCCAGGATCTCCAGCAACATAACTAATGCATCAATACATCTAAAAAACAACTTCTACTATCGATATTGTTCTTTCTTGTTTTCTTCAATCTCTAACATTCAACGTTAAAGTCCATCGGCTGCAATGAATTGTCGCAGAATTGTCATCTAGCGCAGTACCCTATCATCCAGGTTTGACGGCACTGTATAGAGACATTGTGCCGAAAATAGTACCAAAGGTTTGCTCTTGCGACACATCTACAAACCCTGCTTTTTCAAACAAGTCAATGAGTTTTCCATCTACATTATCCTGAGTATTGCTGAATCCATCCAAAATCTGGATCGAGAAAAACAGGCACCGCATAACGAAATTCGTGGACTTGCCCCAGTCAGCAACATGGAGTTGCCCTCCAGGTCGGAGAACTCTAAACACTTCTTGAACACTAAGTTTCTTATCTAAACAAGACAAATGATGAAAGAACAAACTCGACACGACACGATCGAAGCGAGCATTTGGATAAGGAAGAGCGTAGGACATTGCCTCGTCGAACTGGACTGAAACCTTAGTCCTTGCTGCCTTACGGCTAGCTAGGGACAGGACAGCTGGATCACCATCAACTCCAATCACTTCAGTCTCCGAACTACCCTGCTTAATCCATATCGACAGTGTACCCGTACCACAGGCGAGATCAAGAACCGATTGCCTGCTTTCGATCTCAGCCTGCTGGATAAGAGCCTGTTTAAACGTTCGCTCCCGAGTAGTAGCACCTACTACGGCATCGTAAAAGGGGGTAAGCCATCGAAAGCCGAGGGCTGGAATATAGTTTGAATCGTTCTTGTTTGGCATACTTCTCTTGTAACTGATCAACTAAGGTAACGATTTTTAAATTACAGGAGGGGATGGTATGCTTTTCTCATCATTATAGACATAGAAATCCCTGCCCCTAGTTGACCTCAACTCTAGCGGTGGGCATTAGCACCTCAAGTAGCCATGTCATATGATTTAAAGAATACGCTAACCCTAAAAAACCATCAGGTTTTTCGCTCTAGCCTAATGCTGGTTTTGATAGGTGGAGCACTGCTAAGGACGGCAGGGGGCATGACCCGGTTTGTGTGCGATCGCACCGATGATCAGTGCAAGATTGTGCAAGAAAGGCTCCTGCAACAGGATACCAAGCACGTTCTGCCCATCAATCGCATTCAGTCGGCCCAGGTAGCTCGCCGTCAATCTGACAACAATGCTCTCTATCAAGCCGTTTTGGAAACTGACGATGGCACGATTAGCCTATCGCGCGCTTCGTCTAGCTGGCGTTACCCCCATGCGCGGGCTGTCAACCAGATCAACCAATTTTTAGAAGATGCTGAACAGCAACAACTACAGTGGCGCTTTGGCCAATTTGGCCTGTTTCTATTTTCACTGCCCCTCCTGGTAGGTTTGGCTCTACCCGTTCTGAGCCGTCCTGTGATTGATCTCACGATTGATCCCCTCCATCGGGATCTTAAGCTGCAGCGACGGCGCTGGTGGCAAGCCTCTGGCAAAGAGGCCCGCATTCCCCTGGATCAAATCGATGATGTGGATGTCAACCTGTACCGCAACAGCATGAAGCGAAAACGCTCAACCACTTACACCACCGTGATTAGGCTCAAATCTGGTGAACATGTACCGCTGTTTCAGATCTCCAAATCTAAAGCCTTTCGCCATGCCGCACAATTAAAAGCGTACTTAGGAAAATAGCTGCTTTGGGTGCCTGGTTATCTCGCTACAGGCGATCGCAGCGGACTGGCCGCCCCTAGCCCTGAGTTTGCAGCCCCGGAGCGAAGACTGTGAACCTAACTTTGGCCTGGGCTGGATTTTCGCAGAGTTGGAGGATGCCCCGATGATCATGCACAATGGGCGCACAGGTGGCTACTACGCTTTTTTGGGCTGGCTGCCGGAAGCGGGCCGGGGGTTAGTGTTGCTGACCAACACCAGCGACGCCCAGGGAGATCAGGTGGCCACTGCGCTGTTGGCAGGAGAGGCTCTGCCCACCCACAACTTCCCTTTTGGCACCCTGGTGGTAACGGCTGTCTTGGGCGGCATGATGATGATTCAAGGTTGGCAGTGGGCTCGACCACTCAGCTCCCCTGATCGCTTCAAAGTTGTGGAAGATAGTGCAGAAGTCCTGGTGGTGCTGGCCTTCTGCTATCAACTGGGGCCTTGGCAGTGGCTGCCCATCGTGATTTGGTGGGGGCTATTGGTTCTGTTTGTCGGGCTGACTCTGCGGCGGCTGTGGCAACTGCGATGGTCGAAGACCGGCCCTAGGGGGCGATCGCGATCACCCGCAGAATCTTCTCCCCCGATCTCTCAATGGCGATACCTTAGACTGGTGCTTACTTTGCTGGTGCTGGGTTGGACGATGTTTTGCCTGCGGTAGGCTATGTTTCAGGGGTCTAACCGTTTAAGTATCTCCCGGCCTCTGGGCGATAGCCGACAACCACCTTTGGTAATGCTTTTAGTTGGGCCCAGTTAGGTGAGCATTCCTGAACCAATATTAGTGGTTGATCCAACGTGCTGAACTGGGGATAAGCTGATCGAATGCGACGGTCTTTTGAATTGTTGTCATAAGGAAATATCACAATGACTGATACACAACCCTTTCTCTTACGCGCACAACAGATTGAAGCCAGTCTACAAACATTTTCCCATCCCTGGAATCCTC
>RECH01000210.1 GCA_007694125.1 Leptolyngbya sp. DLM2.Bin15 | reverse complement strand
CTTCTAGGTCAGCTAGGAGGCGATCGCGTTCTTGGGCATCGGTCGTCCAAGCGCTTGCGCCTAGACCAAAGGGGGTTTGGTTAGCGAGAGCGATCGCTTCATCAAGATCGGCAACGGTGTAGACCAGGGCAACGGGGCCAAAGAACTCTTCTTGGTTGGCGGCGCTGCTCGGGGGAATGTGGGTCAAAATGGTGGGCGGGTAGAAGTTGCCCTGCTGAAATTCGGCAACGGCGCGAATGGGTAATGCCGATGGATCGCCACCGACTAAGGCCGTGGCCCCGTCAGCCAAGCAAGCCTGCACCTGCTGATCCAGCTCGTGCAAAATAGCTGGCGTGGCCAGGGGGCCAATGTCGGTGCCCATATCAAGGGGGTCGCCAATTTTCAAGGTCTTAAACGCCGCCACAAAGCGATCGAGAAACTGGGGGGCGATCGCTTCGTGGAGGATAAACCGCTTGGCCGCAATGCAGGACTGACCATTATTCAGCAAGCGCGCCGTCACGCCCGTGGCCACCGCCGCTTCTAGATCGGCACTAGGCATGACGATGAACGGATCACTGCCGCCCAATTCCAGTACGGTTTTCTTGAGATGGGTGCCCGCCGTGGCCGCCAGACTTGCCCCCGCCGCCTCGCTGCCGGTGAGGGTAGCGGCCTTAATCCGAGGATCGGCCACCACCGAGGCCACTTGATCAGCTTGGATCAGCAAGGTTTGGAACGCGCCCTCCGGAAAACCGGCTTGGCGCAGGATGGTTTCAATGGCGATCGCACTCTGGGGTACATTCGAGGCATGTTTGAGCAGGGCCACATTCCCCGCCATCAGCGCCGGTGCCGCGAAGCGAAACACCTGCCAAAAGGGAAAATTCCATGGCATCACCGCCAAAATAATGCCCAAGGGGTCGTAGCGCACACCGCTGTAGCTGGCATCGGTGCCAATGGGTTGCTCTGCCAGCAGGGTTTCGGCTTCGTCGGCATAGTAGCGACAGACCAAGGCACATTTCTCCACCTCAGCGATCGCGGCCTTGAGGGGCTTCCCCATTTCCAGGGTGAGCAGCTTGCCATAGCCAGCACTGTTGGCCATCAGGTAATCTGCCGCCGACTGCAGCCATGCGCGCCGCTGGGCAAAGGTGGTGTGGCGGTAGGTTTCAAAGGTTTGTTGGGCTCGGTCAATCGCTTGGGCGATCGCTGTTTCATCCAAGGGCTCAAAGGTTTTGAGGGTGGTGCCTGTCGCTGGGTTAATGGACGCAATCCCCATCTGTGACTCTCCTATTCCATAACGTTAAGGGTGCCAACCTCCCGGTGGCGAGCGGGAGATGAACCAGTCACCCAAACAATGGTCATGGAGCACCCCGAAGCGGTGATACCGGTAAGCCTGGGCGACGACGGCTGCATCATGGTCAAAGACGTTGCGTCAGCGCAAGATCCTGGGACTACGTTCAACCCATCAGGATGGAGGGGAATCTAGTAAAGGGTTTCACGCCTATACCCCATGGAGCCATGCCGCGATCGCTCAAGCCTTACAACTTGGGTGACTAATCCTAGTGTTCCAATAAACTTCAAGCCTCGCCCAAGACTCCATCAAAAACATCTCAAAACTTGATAATTTGTTGCACAGTCTCAGGTGCGATCGTATGGGCAATCTCAGGGGCGATCTTAGAGGCGATCTTAGGGGCGATCGCGCCCTTCAAACCGAAGCAATCAATGCTACAGTAATCGGCAACTTCAAGCCGTAAGGTCAATATCAGCAGATCGTGGGGGATGTTCATGCAGTATCGAGGGAGGCGATATCGTCAAAGACAGGCTCGGCGCAGCCAGGGACGCCGTTGGGCATGGATAGGGCTTTGGCTGGCGATCGCTCTGCTGTTGATCGGCTGCCAACCCGCCGCGATCCGGGCTTCGGAAACGCCAACCCTGGTGCTGGCGGGGCTATCCGATCCTAAAACCTTTAACCCACCGCTCAACCAAGAATTTCCCCATGTGTTTCTGTTCACCGCTAGGGGGCTGACTCAGGAAAACGGCATCACTGGAGAGCTGCAGCCCGAGCTTGCCGAATCCTGGCAGGTGTCGGACGACGGTACGCTGATCACCTTTACCCTGCGTCCCAACCTGCGCTGGTCGGATGGGGAACCGCTGACGGTGGAGGATGTGGTGTTTACCTACCGTGATGTGATTTTTAATCCCGCCATCCCGTCCGATGCCAAGGATGGGCTACGCATTGGGGACGATCGCCAGTTTCCCACCGTGCAGGCCGTGGGCGATCGCCAGGTTGCCTTTCGCCTGCCCGAACCCTTTTCGCCCTTCCTGCGGGCCACCGCCGACTACCGTACCTCGATCCTGCCCCGCCATCGCCTGGCCGACAAGGTGAGCACCCTAGACAGCAACGGCAATCCTCTGTTCATCTCCCAGTGGGATACGAGTACCCATCCCGCCGATCTGGTGGTGGCGGGGCCCTTCCAAATCGAGTCCTACACGCCCGCCGAACGGGTGCTGTTTCGCCGCAATCCCTACTATTGGCAGCAGGATGACCAAGGGCGATCGCTCCCTGGTCTTGATCGGATTGTCTGGCAGTTGGTGGAATCAACGGATAATCAACTACTGCGCTTTCGATCCGGCGACTTGGACGTGATTGGCGACAGCCGCCCCCTGCGCCCCGACTATTTTGAATTACTGAAGCGGGAGGAGGAGCGCGGCCAGTTTCAGATCTTGGTGGGGGGAGAATCATCCAGCACCACCTTTGTGGCGTTCAACCTGAATCGGGCCAAGAACAGCGAGGGTCAGCCGGTGGTCGATCCGATCAAGTCCGCTTGGTTTCACAACCGCCAGTTTCGGCAAGCGATCGCCCATGCCATTAACCGCCCACGGCTGATTAACAATATCTATCGCGGCATCGCCACCCCGCAAAATTCTCCCGTGTCCCTGCAAAGTCCCTATTTTCTCTCCCCCGAGCAAGGGCTACCGGTGTACGACTATGACCTAGAGCGATCGCGGCAGTTGCTAGAGTCAGCAGGCTTTGTCTACAACACCGTAGGCCAACTGTTCGACGCTGAGGGCAACCGGGTGCAGTTTTCCCTGCGCACCAATGCGGGCAACCAGGTACGGGAAGCGATCGCCTCCCAATTGCGGTCTGACCTAGGCGCGATCGGCATTCAGCTTAACGTGGAAGCGATCGACTTTGGTGCCCTGGTATCCCGCCTCACCCAAACCCGTGAGTGGGATACCATTTTGATTGGCTTCACCGGCAGCATCGAACCCCACAGCGGCTCCAACCTCTGGACCAGTACCGGCGGCTCCCATTTGTTCAACCTGGGCCCGCAAACCGGCCAACCGCCCATCCAAGATTGGCAGGTTTCTGACTGGGAAGCGGATATCGATCGCCTGTTTCGGGCTGGGGCCCAGGAGTTTGACGAAGCACGGCGGCAGGAGATCTACGGCGAATTTCAAACCATTGTGCAAAACCAACTGCCGGTGATTTACCTGGCTCACGAAATCGCGCTGATGGCGGTGCGCAATTCGGTCGAGGGGGTTGACTATTCGGGTCTATCACCCTGGGGGTTGTGGAACATTGAGCGCCTGCACATCCGTCAGGATACTTGATGCTCAGGGGTGCTGAAAATCTGGAGAAGACCCATTGTCGGCGTTGGCGATCTAGGCTAAATTTCTAAGGAATCTCATCACAAACACCAGTTTTTCCCCAGACTGGTTTGTCCCGCTCCGCATACCTAATGATCCCGATGATATCTAGTTGCCCCGATGACATCTAGGACCATGGGACATTCATCGCATCCCGCCCTATCCTTGCCCATGCCGGCTGTTCTCAAAACCTAGTACCGGGCAGTGTCAATCTCCCGACTATCGTTGCGCAAGCCTATGGATGGCTGCAGGCGTGACGCCTGCGTGACGCTGTAGCTCAAACCTAAATCCTGATGTCTTGATAACCTATGTTCGCACCGTCCACCCCATCGTCTTCACCGTCTGGATATACGGTCAAACCATGACACCTGCTGGATAGGGCATCTTGCCTGCGCCTAGGATCATCTGCAGCAATCTATGCAGCACGGTGGCCTCGCATCGGGTAGGGTGTCAGTGATCCATCAGTCCACCCATCTTGAAGCCGACGGATCCGCATGACATTAAGAGGGTGCAATGAGCCATACACCTGAGCCCGACCCAACGACTCCAGACCCCAATGCATCGCCGCCGCCACGCCGGCGGCGGTATTTGGCGCGCTCTGTGGTGGTTTTGCTGCTGCTGGGCAGCGGTGTAGGACTGCTGCGGGTTCGGCAGTTTGTCTATGATGATCTATCGCCCTTGGTGGCTCGCAGTCTCAGCAATTTGGTAAACCGCCCGGTAGACATCGGCGAGGTGGAGAGTTTTTGGCTGACGGGGTTACGCCTCGGTCCATCAACCATGCCTGCGACAGAGGATAGTCGCGATCGCCTCGATATTGCGGCCATCGATGTCCGTTTCAATCTCCTAGAGGTGGTCTTCGATCGCAACCTCACCCTAGATGTCAGCCTAGTTCAGCCCCAGCTTTACTTAGATCAAACCGCTGATGGAGCCTGGCTACCCCTCACCTTTACCCCGGCGGAACCTGGGGACATCACGATTGAACTCAACCGCCTTTGGATAGACGACGGCACCGTCACCCTCCAGCCCTTTGACTGGTCGCGGTTGCCCGATGCCCTGGCAGCCTCCCCCAGCGCCATCCTGGGATCGCGGGCGATCGCCCTCCTCCCTGGCGCGCAGATTGATCAAGCGATCGCCCCCATTGTGCTAGACGCAGTGGATGGCGAGGCCACCTTCCGCAATGAAAATAAGTTAATTGGCTTTAACCTGCGCGGTCTGCCCGATAGCGGCGGACGCTTCCGCATTCAGGGTGAAGCTGATCTAGAAGGCGATCGCCTGCAGTTGGCAGTGCAGGGACACCAATTGGCCCTCGCGGCCTTGGGAACCGTGGTGCGATCGCCCTTAACCTTTCAGCAGGGCGCAGTAGACACCAATCTAGAGGTGGCCCTGAATCTACGCGAGCTGATGGACTTTGGTCTCCAGGGCAGTTTAACCTTCCGCGATCTAGCGGCGGCCATCGATGGCATCCCCGACACGGTGCCCAATACCCTAGAGAATGGCAACGGTCGCCTACGGTTTCAGGGACAAACGGTGACGGTGGAAGATACCAGCCTGCGCTACGGCAGCATCGACGCGATCGCCCAAGGCAGGGTGGATTTATCTGAAGGGTATGATCTATCCGTGGAATTACCCAGCCTCACCCTAGATAACCTATTCACCACCTTTGCGATCACGCCACCGGAACTAGAGCTGTCGGGCGATTTTCAGGTTGCCGCCACGATCACCGGCCCCTTAGCAGAACCGCAAGTGGCGGGTCTGGTGCGCAATCGGCAGGCCGTGCAGGTCGATCGCCTAGCCCTAGACACCGTGGGCACCGAGTTTGTGGTGACTCCCAATGAGGTGCTGATCTCCAACTTCGAAGTCTTGCCCCGAGTTGGCGGGCGACTGCTGGGCAACGGCAGCATTGCCCTGGGCGAGGTCTCCGGTTTCGTCTTCGACACTACGGTGCAAACTATTCCCGCCGACGCGATCGCCATCCTCTACGGAGCTTCCCTGCCCGATAACCTGACCATCGGCGCAGTCTCAGGCGATATCCAAGTCTTTGGTCCCCTCAGCCCGGTGAGTTCCATCCAGGCGATCGCCAACTGGCGCACCGATGGCACCTACCCAGCCCAAGGGGAAATTACCCTAGACAACAATCTGGTGGAAGTACGCAACACCGTTGTGCAGGCCCTGGATGGCACCCTCACCGCCAACGGCTTTGCCACCCTCGACACCCGCGAATGGCAGGCCAATGTGGGGGTGAATCAAGTGCCCCTTGCCCCCTTCTCACCCCAGCTCCGCGGCGTCCTAGATGCCAACCTCGACCTCAGCGGCAGCCTCGCGGATCTTTCTCCCGCAGGCATTGCCGCCACCGGGAATGCCACCCTCTCCGATGGGGTCTCCTTGATCACCGGCCCCCTGACCACGGTCTTTGCCTGGGAGGGCGATCGCTTGGTTATCAACCGGTCTGAGGCCGATGGTTTCTATGCCGACGGTACGATTGACACCGATCTTAGCCAACAGGGTGCCGCAGCGATCGCCGCCCTGAATTTGAACCTACGCCTCGATGATTTTGACCTAGCCACCCTACCCGCCCGCTTGGAGACCTTCCCCTCCCAAGTAGATGTGCGCGGCTTAGTGAACTTTAGCGGCCAGGTGACCGGCAGCGGCACCGACCCCACCCTGACCGGCAACACCCGCGTGGATCGCCTGGCCATCAACCAACTGACCTTTGAGCCCACCCTCACCGGCATCTTGCAAGCCACCCTCACCAGCGGCGTGGCCCTGGATATTGCCGGCAGCCAAGACCGCATTGCCCTCGCCCTCAATGAGCGATACCTGCCCACCGCCGTGCTGGTGGATGTGCAAGGAGCTTCATTGCTGGCCATTGAAGAAGGCGATCGCTTGGTAGGAGAAGTGCGTCAAGTTGACCTAGCTTGGTTTGACATCGCCCCTGCCGCCGACCAAGGCTTGGGTGCCGTGCAAGGTATCGTCGGCGGCACCTTCCAGGCTGACCTGAGGAACCTCAGTAATCCCATCGTCACGGCCAACGTAGCCGTCGAACGCCCCGCCATCGGCCACATTGATGCCCAATCCTTCTCGGGGCAACTGTACTATGGCAACGGCAGCCTCTCGCTGACCGGCGGTGACCTAGCCTTCGCCCGCAGCAATTACGCCATCGACGCGAGCTATAATCCAGGGCGATCGCCGCAACTGTCGGGACAGGTCATGGCCCAACCTGGGGAACTCAGTGACCTGCTGTTTGCCCTAAAAATTATTGATTTTCAAGATTTCACCCGCGGGCTACGTCCCCCATCCTATGGGGTTGCTAGCGCCGTCCAGCCGATCGGTCTAGATGTCCAGCCCTACACCTTGATCAACCGCCTGCGTCGCCTTGCCGAACTGGATGCCCTACGCGATCGCCAAGAGGAAGAGGAAGCATCCGGACTGAATCTTCCTAGCCCCAGCGAAGCTGAAGGACAATTCACCGGCGGCATCCAATTCACCGCCTCTGCTCAAACGGGATTCACCGCCGACTTCAATATCGAAGGTACAGACTGGCGCTGGGGTGACTATGACATTCAGCGGGTCGTTGCCGTTGGTGATCTGCAAGATAATATACTCACCCTTCTACCCCTACGGGTGGAGTCAGGGGATGCTGTATTGAGCTTATCTGGGCGCATTGGCGGTAGTGATCAATCAGCCCAGCTTGTGATGGCTAACGTCCCCATTGCCCCCCTACGGGATTTGCTCAACCTTCCCTTGCGCGTCAACGGCAATCTCAATGCCAACGCCTTGCTCACCGGCAGCATCACCGAACCTAGGGTAACCGGGGCCCTATCCCTGGCCAACGGCACCCTCAACACCACTCCCATCGAGACTGCCGAAGTTCGCCTGAGTTACAACAACGCACGACTGAACTTCATCGGGGAAATGCTCGTTGGCGAAATCAAAGGGGCCGATGGTGCTGCAGTGGATCCCGAACCCCTGTCTATCGCTGGCAGTATTCCCTACGCACTGCCATTTATGACCATAGCGCCCGAGAGCGATGCCCTGCGCTTGGATGTGGATGTCAGAGATGATGGCTTAGCCCTCATGAACCTATTTACCAATCAAGTATCTTGGATCTCCGGGCAAGGTTCCGCCGATCTAGAAGTACGGGGAACCTTATCTAACCCAACTGTTCTAGGCAGTATTATCCTCCAAGATGCCGTCTTTGCCGCCCAAACCCTACCCTCGCCGATCACCGACGTCACCGGACAGATTAACCTCAACCTCGATCGCATTCAGGTGGAGAACCTCACCGGCAACTTCAGCGCTGGCACCATCAGCGCCCAAGGGGTACTGCCCATCGCCACACCCCTGAATGACCTAGAAACAAATACAGACGACCTTCGCCAGCAACCCCTCACCGTTGCCCTGCGCAATATTGTGATGAATTTCCGAGGCTTGTATAACGGTGGAGTTGCCGGGGATTTACAGATTGATGGAACAGCGCTTGCTCCCTTAATTGGCGGTGACATTCGCCTCAGCAATGGACGTGTATTCCTGGCCAGTAATGACCAACCGGAGGAAGTCCTGCCAGAACCTGAAGAAGCCGCAGCCAACGGCTTCCGTCCGCCGGAGCTGAATAACTTACAGATTACCCTAGGCAATAACCTACAGATTTTGAACGAACCGTTGATTAACTTTATAGCCACGGGAGAGATGACCATCAATGGTACCTTTGATAACCTCCTGCCCCAAGGTACGGTTCAGCTCGAACGCGGTTATGTGAACCTGTTCACCACCCGCTTTAACCTCACCCGAGGGACGGAGGAATTTCCGCAAACTGCTGTTTTCACGCCCAATCAAGGGTTAATGCCATCGCTTAAGGTAAGACTTCTGGCTATTGTTCCTGAAGTGACCCTCCCCCCCACCTTCCGTTCTAGCAGTGGCTTCTCGTCGTCCGAGATTGCTGAGTCGGTCGTGACGGCCAGCGATTTGGGTACGGTGGAAAGCGTGCGGATTGTTGCGACAGTCGATGGCCCAGCCGATCGCATTTTTGATACCCTGGAGCTAACCAGTGATCCACCCCGTAGTGATAGTCAAATTGCTGCATTGATTGGTGGCGGTGCCCTCAGCGCTTTGACGGAAGGAGATGAGACCTTAGCGATCGTTAACTTAGCTGGCTCTGCCCTGCTGGGTAGTTTGCAAAGTCTGATTGGTCGTGCCCTAGGATTATCAGAATTTCGTCTGTTTCCTACGAATACTGCATCGGATAGTGGCGATGCGTCTACCCTAGGTCTAGCTGTGGAGGTAGGGTTTGAGGTCACCAATGATCTGTCAGTCTCGATTTTGCAGGTCTTGACAGCCGATGATCCACCCCAGTTAGGGCTACGCTATCGCCTCAATGATGAGTTTCGTATTCGAGGTAGCGTTAGCTCTAGCGGTAATCCTAGCGCCGTTTTGGAATATCAAATCCGGTTTTAGATCGTCAGGAATGGCTCGATAAAAATAAGATTCGCATTGTCCTTGGAACAGGTTAGTTTATCTGTGAGATAAATGTTGGGCCACAGATCCCCGACTTTTTCAAAAAAGTCGGGGATCTTTCGTCACCTGTCCAATGACCACGATTGTTTAATTGTGCGGACAAGGCGGTAGAAATGGGGTAGAACCAGAGTAGAGCGTTGGTGAAGGGTCGATGATGGACGTGATAACGTTGGCAGCAGCCCAAGCGATCGCCGTTCTTTTGAGATAAGTGTTGGGCCACAGATCCCCGACTTTTTTGAAAAAGTCGGGGATCTTTCATCACCTGTCCAATGACCACGATTGTTTCAATTGTGCGGACAAGGCAGTAGAAATGGGGTAGAACCAGAGTAGAGCGTTGGTGAATGGCCGATGATGGACGTGATAACGTTGGCAGCAGCCCAAGCGATCGCCAAGATTGCGTT
>RECH01000350.1 GCA_007694125.1 Leptolyngbya sp. DLM2.Bin15 | reverse complement strand
TTCCTAATTCCTTTAGCCCATTCAGGGTGCGATCGCACACCTGTTTCCAGGTTTCACGTACATCACTCCCATCCTCACCCCGACGGCTGTAGGTGCGATAGAACACCGAATTGGCCGCCGGCGCATGCTCAGGAAATTGGCTGGACTGGCGAGGCTGATCCAGATTTCCAAGCCGCTGGGGTGAAATTGGAGATTGCGTCATACGTCGTGGCCTTTGCTTCCTTAGCTTGCTTGTGTGTTTTTTTGCAGGTGCCCGCAACCCTAGGAAAAGCTCAAAAGCTTTTATGTTTCGTCAAACCACTTGAAGAGACGTGGGACATTAACCTCAGGCGGGTTGCGGCAGACACTCAGCTCCCTATTATACCCATTTTTTCGTCATAAATCTTTACGTTTATAATTTCTACCTAGACATCGTTCTTGGACTGAGTCCTGATTCACTCATACAACACTGCTTCAATGACCACAATCATCGTTAATTATTGTTTGGAAGTGCGCTCTATGAACGAGACAATTCTCATCAAAATGCCTGGGCATATCCATAATGAGACGTACTAGTCTCCGGATAGCACGAGAGTTGTGTGAAGGAAACGAAAAGCTCCCCCTAAATTACACTCCAGACCCTCGAACGGCCCAAGAAACCGACACAAATGTTTAGTTTTCCGGGGGATCGGCTGCGAAACACGGATCTCACCGTACACTGAAATCACTAAGATGGAACGCGTACGTCTAACCTAGCTAGACTGAAATAAACCCTTCCCGTCGGATTCAGTACGAGATGTCTAGGCTGAGCAGTAAGTGTCTCCTAGACTGGAGGTAAGACTGTCTATTCATTCCCTGACAAAGCACCCATGGGGGCCAGACTTCAGGACTAGTCCCCCACGGTTACAGATCGCGAACGCTCTAGGGTACACCGTCAACCCCAATGCCCTGAAGCGCGATCGCAAAGGGGAGAATCCTTCCCCACAGAGCCCCAGGCACAGACCGCAGCGGCTTTGTCCAGCAGCTAGACTCCTCGGGATCTCGACCATCCAAGGTCAGCATTTCTTCAGCAGAGAATAGGATTTTAGGAACCTTATCGTCTATGAACGATCTAGAAAAATGTTATAAGGTTTTGGGGTTGCGGCCGGGCGCAACGGCAGAGGATGTGCGGCAAGCGTATAAAAAGCTGGCCTTTTTGTGGCACCCCGATCGCGCTCCTAAGGATGAACCGGAACGAGTGGCTGAGGCCCAGGAAAAGCTGAAGGAATTGAACTACGCTCGCGATCGGTTGCGATCGCACCATGCCCATAATTGGCATCGGTCGAGAAAGAGTGCCGAACGACCAGCCGCCAGCTCCGCACCCAATCCATCCTATTCTCCACCGCCCAAGCCCTCCTACTCACCACCACCCTACCAACCGCCACCGCGCCCCACCTATCAGCCCAGTCCATCTGCCCAAACCGATGCCGCATCCTCGCAATCGGCATCCTATTCGTCCTACCAAACACCGCGCTACGCCCAACCCTCCTCCCGTCCCTACTACCACCCTCCCCAGTCCTACTACCCACCGCCCCCCAGCTACTACGCGGCCTATCGTCCCTATTCGCAAACGCCGCCCCATGCCTACTACCAACCACCGACCCCGCCCTCACCCCGCCCCAATGGCAGCGGTGTTGGGCAGAGCTTGAAGGGCGCAAACCTCAGCGGTCGAGATTTGCAAGAAAAGGATCTATCGGGTCAAAATCTCAGCGGCGCAAACTTGAGTGGTGCCAACCTCAGCGACACCTTTCTCCACAAAATTGACCTATCGGGGGCCAATTTGCAGGGCGCGAAGCTCTTTCGGGCCAATTTACTCCAGGCCAACCTGCGCAATGCCAACTTGCGCGATACCAATCTGATTGGCGCAGACCTCAGCGGTGCTGACCTCAGCGGCGCAGACCTCACGGGGGCCAAGGTCGGCTTTGGTGACCAGATTATGGTTAAAACCGTCGGCGCAAATCTCAGCGGCACGATCATGCCCAATGGCTCGGTGTATCACTAGTACCGCAAGACAGAAGAACGAAGACAGAAAAACGAAAAGGAATCCCAGGACACACAAGGGTTCCCACCTTAGCAACTAGGCGGGTTACTTTCGTCTCAGAGTACTAGTCCATACCTGTGATCACCTCCGGTCATCTGCCATCGTAGATCTAGAAGCGCTCGGCAGCGATCGCCCTCGGCCTACCCCATGGCATAATCAGGGGCGTACTTTGGCAAAGGCAGCATCTCATGGTTCAGGCTTCCGATTGGCAAACCATCCTACAGGGTGGATTAGTGGTGTCCTGCCAAGCACCGGCCACCTCTCCCCTCCACCATCCATCGGTGATTGCCGCCATGGCTGAAGCTGCTGTCTTGCAGGGTGCTGTGGGGGTGCGGATTGATAGCCCCGCCCATATCGAAGCCGTCCGCCCGCGCATTTCAGCGCCGATCATTGGCCTCTGGAAGCAGCAGATTCCTACCTACGACGTTTATATTACGCCGCAGATCGTTCACGCCAACGCGATCGCCCAGGCAGGAGCCGACATCATTGCCATTGACGCCACGACGCGACCACGCCCCGCAGGAGAGACGGTAACGGCGCTGATCGATCACATTCACAACCAACTACACAAACCAGTGATGGCCGATGTGGATACCCTAGAAGCAGCGATCGCCGCCGTGGCAGCCGGAGCCGATTGTGTCGGGACGACCCTTTACGGCTATACCGCCGAAACTCAACACCTGAAGCCACCCGGCTTTGAGTTGCTCAAGGACTTGGTGCAGCATCTCTCCATACCCATCATCTGCGAAGGCGGCATTGCCTCTCCCCAGATGGCCCGCCAGGCCCTGGAGTTGGGAGCCAACTGTGTGGTGGTGGGCACGGCGATTACCGGCATCGATCTCCTCGTGCAGGCCTACCGCACTGTCCTGAAGGGCGATCGCCAGTAGATCGCCGTCGCTAGCGCCTGCACAAACCCCGGTTAGTGATGAATAATTGAGATAGACCTGTGATCCCTGGACTTGCCTAACCGGCGATCGGGATGGTGTCTTCTCTAATCCTTTACCCTTCTGCCACTTGCCTTGAGCCTTCCCACCCCCATTCAGCTTGATACCCTAGACCTTCTGGAGTGGCCACGCCTCTGCCAGCATCTGGCTACGTTTACGGCCACGAAGCTGGGAGCGGTTGCGGCCCGCCAGATTCGCATTCCGACGGCGTTGTCGGAAAGTATGATCCTGCTGGCCCAAACCCAGGACATGGCTGAGCTAGAGCAGACCTTGAGCAGTCGGCTGTCCTTTGATGGCATCCAAGACATTGGCGATGCCCTCGAACGATCGGCGCTGCTAGGCGTGCTGGGGGGAACAGAACTGCTGGCGATCGCCACCACCCTGTCCGGCGTGCGCAACCTGCGGCGCGTCATCGATGCCCATGCCGCCGTCCCGACCCTGAAAACCCTGGTCACCGATCTGCGCACCTATCCAGAGCTGGAGCAGCAGATCCATCACTGCATTGACGACAACGGCCAGGTGGCTGACCGGGCTAACCCTGCCCTGCGCGGCATTCGCGACAGCATTCGCAATGTGCGTAGCCGCATCTACGATCAGTTACACCAAGTGCTCAACCGGCAAGCCAATGCGGTGCAGGAGCCGGTGATTACCCAACGGGGCGATCGCTTCGTGATTCCTGTCAAAGCGCCCCAGAAGGACGCGGTGCCCGGCATTGTCCATGATGTATCGGCAAGTGGCGCGACGCTTTACGTGGAGCCCCAGTCGATTATTAACCTGGGTAACCAAATTCGGCAGGCCTGGCGGCAGGAGCGCGTGGAAGAAGAAAAAATTCTGCGAGACCTGAGTGCCGCCGTGGCGGCAGTGAAGCCGGATCTGGATCATCTGCTGGCGATCGCCACCCTCTTAGATCTAGCCATGGCTCGGGCCCGCTACGGTCTATGGCTGAATGCCAACCCACCCCGCTTTGTCGAACCCCAGGCGGAAGCCGTGGTGCTGCGAGATCTGCGCCATCCCCTCCTAGTTTGGCAGCAGCACCATGAACAGGGCCCCGACGTGGTGCCCATTAGTTTGACAATTCAGTCTCACATTCGGGTCGTTGCCATCACCGGCCCCAACACCGGCGGCAAAACCGTCACCTTGAAAACCTTAGGACTAGCTTGCCTCATGGCCAAGGCCGGTCTCTTCGTCCCAGCGCGGGAACCGGTGGAAATTCCCTGGTTTCAGGCCGTGCTGGCCGACATTGGAGACGAGCAATCCATTGAGCAAAGCCTGTCTACCTTTTCGGGACATATTCGCCGTGTGGGGAGAATTTTGCAGGCGATCGCCCCCGAGTCCATTGCGCCCGAGTCCATTGCTCCCGAGTCCACCGCGCCCGATGCCGACGATGCCGCGCCCCTAGCCAACGCCCTCGTCCTGCTGGATGAAGTGGGAGCTGGCACCGATCCCTCGGAAGGCAGCGCCCTGGCCATTGCCCTGCTGCGCTACTTGGCAGATCACACCCAGTTGACCATGGCCACCACCCACTTTGGCGAACTCAAAGCCCTCAAGTATGACGACGATCGCTTTGAAAATGCCTCAGTGGAATTCAACGACCAAACCCTGTCCCCCACCTACCGTCTACTCTGGGGCATTCCCGGCCGCTCCAATGCCTTGGCGATCGCTCAGCGGTTGGGGCTAGATGTCAGCATTATCGATCAAGCCAGGGAGTATGTCGGTCTAGCCGGAGCCGATGACGTCAACCAGGTGATTTCCGGACTAGAAGCCCAGCGCCGCCATCAAGAAGAAAGTGCCAACGCCACCGCCAAGCTGCTGCGCCAAGCCGAACGCCTCCATGACGAAGTTTCCCGCAAGGCAGCCATGCTCAAGGAACGGGAGCGAGATCTACAGCAACAGCAAGAGCAGGCCATTCAAGCCGCGATCGCCCAAGCACGGGAAGAGATTGCCCAGGTGATCCGCCGCCTGCAGCGCGGCCCCCAAACGGCCCAGGCCGCCCAGCGGGCCACCCAAGCCCTCCAGGGCATTGCCGAAGAACAGCTCAACCCTACGCCCAAGCCGCCCAAGCCAGGCTTCCGTCCCCAGGTGGGCGATCGCGTGCGCATTCCTAAACTCGGGCAAACGGCCGAGGTGCTCACCCCGGCCGATGAGGATGGCGAACTGACCGTGCGCTTTGGCATGATGAAAATGACCGTGTCCTTGGCTGATGTGGAATCGCTTCAGGGCGAAAAGGCTGAACTACCGAAGGCAAAACCTGCCCCACCGCCACCGCCACCGCCCCCCGCTCCGGCTGTACGCACGTCTAAAAATACGGTCGATATTCGCGGCAGTCGCATTATGGATGCGGAGATGGCGCTAGAAAAAGCGATCGCCAGCGCTGCCGCTGGGCCGATGTGGATTATCCATGGCAAGGGAACTGGGAAGCTGCGGGCTGGGGTACATGAGTTTCTCAAGCATCATCCCCAAATTACAACCTACGATCTTGCACCTCAATCAGATGGCGGTGCCGGGGTAACCATTGCTCAGGTTAAGTAATCCACTTTTCTGGTTGTAGTCATTATGGGACGATGGGTGATAGATTTCAGACTTTTTGAACATCGGGAATCTGTAGCTCAACCCGTATCTCAGATTGACCTCAATACATTTCATACTTCAGCAATCGACATTCGATAGTGCCGTTATACACCACAAACCGCCGGCTGGGTCGTAGGCCAATGCATTTCGCCAACTCCAAATTCCCCGTCAACACAAACACCGTCCAGCCCTTAAACCGCTGCTTAAACCTATCCCCCATCAGCTTATAAAACGCCGCCAAATCCTGATCCCGACCCAAGCGATCGCCATAGGGTGGATTACACATCAGTACACCGCTATCCGCCGGAGCTTCTAGATCGGCAAACTCCCGCTGCTGAAAGGTAATCTGGTGGGCAAGACCACAGGTGTAGGCATTCTGTTGCGCTTGTTCTAGAACGTCTGGGTCGCGATCGCTCCCCCCAATAAAATTCGGCAAATCAGATAACTCCTGCGCCTCCGCCTCCTGCTGGAGCTGATCCCACAGTTCCGCATCAAAATCATGCCAAAATTCAAAGCCGAAGCGATCGCGAAATAAGCCAGGGGCAATATTCAACGCCTTGAGCCCCGCTTCAATGGGCAACGTCCCGGAACCACAGAGCGGATCGAGGAAGGGTTGATCGGGCGTCCAGTCACTCAGTTGAATTAAAGCCGCCGCCAAGGTTTCCTTGAGAGGAGCTGCCCCCACCGCAGGACGATAGCCACGTCGATGCAGACTGCCCCCGGAGCTATCTAAACTCACGGTGCAGCGACTGCCCTGGATATGAATATTCACCGCTAGGTCAGGATTTTCTAAATCCACACTCGATCGCTCCCCAAAGGTCTGGCGCTGTTGATCGACAATGGCATTTTTGACCTGCAGGGCAGAGAAATGGGTATGGTTAAGCTGAGGATTTTTACCCGTCGCCCGCACCGCTAAGGTTTGCTCCGGGGTGAGATACTGGGACCAGTCGATGGACTGAATGCCACGATAGAGGGCCTTATCATTGGCGCAGGAAAAGGTGGTGAGCTGCATCAAGATGCGAAAAGGCAGACGCGCCCAGAGGTTGACGCGGTAGAGGAGGGAGCGATCGCCCTCAAACCCAACGCCCGCAAAGGTGGTTGATACCTGCTGCGCGCCGAGGGACTCTAATTCCTGCGCGGCGAGGTCTTCTAGGCCCCGAGCGACGGTGGCAAAATACTGGGTCATGGCTGCGATAGACCCTGCATGGCTTGGGCAACTTGATGGGAGATCAACGGTAAAATCGCTTCGTTGCTGCTATGTTCCTTACCTTCCGTGAAGACCACAAGCTGATAGGGTAAGCAACCCGGCAGTTCAATGTAGGCCGCATCGTGGCGCACCTTGCTGGTCAATCCCGCCTTCGACCATACCGAGGCCTCTTGAGGCACTCCCGCCCCCAGAAATCCCGTCACCTGATTTTCTGGATCGGCAGCCAAATCCGCCGGATTGAGGCTGCGTTTCATCAGCGCCATCATCGCCTGCGATCGCTCCGACGACACCGCCACCCCGCCGACAATGCTATGCAGCAGCCGCGCCGTAGCCTCCGTCGTCAGCATATTGCGATTTTCCATCGCCTTGCCCAAAAACGTCCGTTCCCGCCCATAGGCACCATCACACCAGGTTTTGTGGTTGGCATTGATGGTGGCCAATTCTTCCCAGTTGAGAGACTGGAAGTAGCGGTTGACGATATTGCGCTGATATTTCCAGGTTTCAAAGGGCCCGGCAGATAGCTCGGGGCCGCTGGTGGTGCCGCTGAGCATGTCCATCACCAGGCTGGTAGCATCGTTGCTGGAATCTACTATCATGTCGCGCACAGCCCGATCTAGCTCCGCCGTCGCTTGAATCATGTCCTGCTCAATCCATTCATGCACCGCCACCAGGTAAAACAGCTTCACCACGCTAGCAGGATAGATGCGCTCCACGCCGCGATAGGAAAACCCTCGGGGCGATCGCGCCCAGAATGCATCAGGGCTGAGGGCTCCGCCCGTATTCACCATCACCGGCTGATCGTAGATCACCCAGGTCATGGCCACCTGATTGCGGGCCAGGGTTGGAAATTCTTGCCAAACGGCGTCTAAAATGCGATCGCCCGCCTGCTCTAGGGCGGCATCTTTGTGAAAGAATGGCATGGGTTCCCGTTATCCTGTTGATCCTGTTGCCTATGGTGTCCGCTGATGACCTGCTGATGGCGACCGATGCCCCCCTGGGCTACCAATGTCGCACGGCGCTCAACCTCTATAGTTCGCCAGACCTCACCAGCCTCGCGACCCAAGCGATCGCCGGTCGTCAATTGCGTATCTTATCATCCCCCCGGACGGCGACGAATCCGTCGGCGGTGCAGGTGTGCTTAGTGGAAGACGACTATCCCGGCTGGCTAGCGTTGGAGGATGTCCCCAAGCTGGAGTCGGTGGAAACCCCCTACCAAGCGATCGCCCCCAGCGCCACCACCATTCAGACCCAGATGCCGGCAGTCGTGACTATTTTGCTGCACTGGATGAATCGTCCCAATCGCTACCTCTGGGGCGGCACGGCAGGGCCCAACTACGACTGTTCGGGCCTGATGCAAGCAGCCTTTATGACCCTGGGCATCTGGCTCCCCCGCGATGCCTACCAACAGGCCGACTTCACCCGCGCTGCCCTACCCCAAACCTGGTTCGCTGACGTCCCACCGGCAGGAGTCCCAGAAGACTGGTTTCAGCCCTTGCAGTTGGGCGATCTGATCTTCTTTGGTACCCCGGAGCGCATCACCCACGTAGGCTTTTACCTTGGCGATCGCTACTACCTACACAGTTCCGGTGAAAGCCAAGGGCGCAACGGCATCGGCATCGATCGCCTCACGCCCGACGAAAATTCCATCAGCGCCGCCTACTACGCCCAACTGCGCGGAGCTGGCCGGGTCACCCAAAGCTACCAGCCTACGGGGCAACCCCAATGGCGATCGCCCTAGTTCGCTATCATGATCACCATCCAAGCACAGCGATCGCCCCTGCCATGATTCCGCGACTTAAGGCCCTCAAACCCTACCTCCGCTGGGTGATTCTCGGCGGAATGATCATCTTTTTGCTAGCGGCCCTGCGCGACCAGTGGCGGGAGGTGATGGCCATTCGGATCACCGGAGCAGGCTGGGCCAGTGGCGCGATCGCCCTCGGCGTAACCCTGATAGCCCACATTTGGTCGGGCTGGGTGTGGAGCTGGATCTTGCACGACCTCAAGCAACCCGTCACCGCCGCCTGGGGCATCTCCACCTACCTCAAAACCAACATCGCCAAATACCTGCCCGGCAACGTCTGGCATTTCTACGGTCGCGTCTGGGCCACCCATAACGCCGGCGTACCCCTAGGGATTTCCACCTTGAGCGTGGTGTTGGAACCCTTGCTAATGGCCGCCGCCGCCCTAGCGATCGCCCTGCTCAGCAGCCCCCAACCCAACTGGATCCTGCCCCTGGTCAGCCTAATCCTCATCCTAGGCATCGTCCATCCCCGAGTGCTCAACCCACCCCTGCTCTACCTGCAGCGCACCAAAGGCCGCCTCACCGGTCGCGACGCATCCGACGCTACCCCCCTCGGTCTCAACCACTATCCCCTCAAACCCTTCCTAGGAGAACTCGTTTTTGTGATCCTGCGCGGCATCGGCTTTGTGTTGACGGTGCAAGTGCTGGTGCCGGTACAGGGCTACCAAGTGCCGCTGCTATTCAGTGCCTTTGGCTTTGCCTGGCTGCTAGGGCTGGTGATTCCCGGCGCGCCAGGAGGATTGGGCGTGTTTGAGGTGACAGCGATCGCCATTCTGCGCCAAGGCAACAGCGGTCTAACCCCGGCTATAATCATCAGCGCTGTGGCCATCTATCGATTGGTGAGCATCTTAGCTGAAGCAGGGGGAGCTGGATTAGTTTGGCTGGATGAACAACGGACAGGGAGCGATCGCCCTTCCTAATTCTTATCCCCCTTTTGTCATACTGGGATATCCTGATACGCCAG
>RECH01000221.1 GCA_007694125.1 Leptolyngbya sp. DLM2.Bin15 | reverse complement strand
CCTTGTGTGTCCTGGAATTCCTTTTCGTTTTTCTGTCTTCGTTCTTCTGTCTTACAGTACTAGGGCATGAAATCACACTGCTGCAAAATGCGGCGGATGCTGACGGTCTCTTCCAGCAGGCAAGCATGACCGCTCTGGGGCAACAGGTAGGTTTGGGCTGGGGCAATCAAAGATTCTAGGCGGCGGGCTTCGTCAACGGAAGGCAAGAGGCGATCGCAACCGCTGGCGACAATCAGCGTGGGCATGGAAATCCGCCGCAGATGATAATCCGACACGTTCAAATTATGCAGCAGCGATAGCCGCCATTGGGCACTTCTGTGGCTAACGCTCTGCATGGCAGAGAAAAGGGCCCATCGTCCCTCGTCTGACATACGGTTGAGGGCCGCCAAAAAGGGCAGGATACTCAGGCATGAGTAGGGATAGAGGATGCCGGGTAGCCATTGGGTGAGGTGAGAGCCCCAACGGATGAGGGTTGCCCGCTCAAAGGATGACGCCGGGTTGACCAAAATCAAGCGCTGAAAAAGCCGGGGCGATCGCAGGGCAAGTTTGAGCGCCAGACATCCGCCAAAGGACTCGCCAAGGAGATAGATCTGGCCCGTGGCGCTAGAGAATTCCATCTCAATCAACTGCAGCACTTGCTCCGTCAAGTCATCCCACGAGCTGAGGTCATTGCCGGGAATGGTTAAACAGCGCACGTCAAACGCATCGGCTAGCTGGCGTGCCTGGCCATGCTGCAATTGAGCCGTACCATCCATACCTGGTAGCAATATAAATGGCGGCTGACCAGGATTGGGAGCACAAGGCTTTAACAACTCACAGCGATGGCGTTGAGCGGACTCCAAAACGTTTACCATAGGGTTCTACTTAGCGGAAATGGGATTTGAGCGGGGCGATCGCGGCCAATCTATCCCCCATGGCGCAGTAAGCGATCGATATCGGCCTGGCATTGCTCCGTCAACTCAGTAACCATAGACCGAGCCTGTCGCCCTTGGTAGGCTTGACGGTGCTGAGGCGTGATCCAAATCGGCTGCCCCACCACTACATCAACCTGTTGATAAATGACCAGGGGATGCCAACCGGCTTGGTGAAACAGGGGCTCGGATGGATCAAACCAGCTCAGCAACTGCAGCGGAAAGACAGAATGGGTCATCTCCTGCCGGGAGGCGATCGCAATGGGCAAGATCGCCAAGTTATCCACCGGTGCCCGCAGGGCCAGATGGGCAAACCCCCGATGAAACGATCGGGTTTCGGTGGGGGGCGTCAACTCCACCATCGGCTGGGCTCCTTCAGGAAAAATGCCGATGGCCTGCTGAGCTTTGAGCAAATGCACCGCCTGCTGGAAAAAGCTGCGCTGATGATCGTCAGCCGCTCCTAGGGGAAAACAGCCGAACCCTGTGACAATTTCGTTCAGCACCGGCACCCGACTCATGTAGTGGTGACAGGCAAAGCGCACCGGACGGTGGGCAGCCATCATCACTAGGGGCGCATCCAAAATGCTGCGATGATTGCTCACCACCATCAAACTAGCCTCCGACGGCAAGGCAGCTCGGTGGTGATAGGTGACCCGCGTTCCCAGGGTGGACAACAACTGCTGAGAAAGCACAAGCGGATTCATGGCAGGGGCGGGAGAAAGTTGCACAGGGCTACACAATGAAGCGTCTTGCTATGATCTTAATTTTTCTTTACGAGAGCGGCAAGGTAGGGATATCTCTGCTTTTCAGGGTTTTATCGATGTCGCAGATCGGTAACCTGCGCCTCCATGGCCAAACAGAAACCTAGACTATGGCTGATGGTACACCTAGACCGAGGCGATCGCTCCTTCGTTCTACTCGCCCAACCCCTTTTAATTCTCATACTGCATATTTGCTGCCCCACACAGAAATCAGACGATCCGATCTAGAATGTGAAGAAATCCTAAATGAGCCTCTCACAACGTCTCCCGTTCGGGGGATGAAGTGAGTGGAGTCAGCAGGATAGGATGCAGAAAGAGATCGATTGGGCAACACCTGATGCTTGCCAACGCGATCGTTGAGCATGTCAACCTCAACCCCTGCACACCTTGACGATAGAACGTACGCTAAGGCTTTCTGGCACTGCCAGGGCTTTAGACAAAACGTGACTGTGTGCCTCACAATGAAGATTACTGCGAAAGGATGAACACCTATGGCTTACGAATTGCCGGCACTGCCCTACGACTACACTGCGCTAGAACCCTACATCTCTAAGGGCACTCTAGAATTTCACCACGATAAGCACCATGCCGCCTACGTGAGCAAGTTTAATGATGCGGTGTCTGGAAGCGATCTAGACAGCAAGTCGATTGAAGACGTGATCAAGGCGATCGCGGGCGATGCGTCGAAAGCTGGCCTCTTCAACAATGCTGCTCAAGCTTGGAACCATAGCTTCTACTGGAACTGCATGAAGCCCAACGGTGGCGGTGCTCCCAGCGGTGCGCTAGCGTCCAAAATTGATGCAGACTTTGGTAGCTTCGATAAGTTTGTGGAAGCCTTCAAAACGGCTGGAGCCACTCAGTTCGGCAGTGGCTGGGCTTGGCTAGTGCTCGACAACGGCACCCTCAAGGTCACCAAAACCCTGAATGCAGACAATCCGCTGACCGCCGGTCAAGTGCCTCTGCTGACCATGGACGTGTGGGAGCATGCCTACTATTTGGATTACCAAAACAAGCGCCCAGACTACATCTCCACCTTCCTCGATAAGCTGGTGAACTGGGACTTCGTGGCTCAGAACTTAGCCGCAGCTTAGGGGCGTCACCCTAGTCGTAAGACCTGGGTTTTCTATGCCATGACAAAAGACCTGGGTCGTGACGGCTCGGGTTTTTTGTTGGGATAAACCGGTCGTTCAGCCTCAGATAGACGTGAGATAGACGTGCGTTACGGCTGCGCCTAACAGCACGCTACATGCCATCACGTCATCGACCTCGGGTTGGAGCAAAAAAAAGCGATCGCCCTGATCGTTGAGATGGGCGATCGCTTCTATAGAATTACGGGGCTGGTTGATGTCAGGCTTAGAGATCGCCGCCTCGGGCTGCCAACACAAAGATCACCACGGGCCCAGCAATCATAATCATTCCAACCAAGGTCAACTGCGCGATCGCTTCCCAGTTAACGCCACCAATAATGCTTGTTAAAGCCTCCATCGCTCCTCCCAAAGTTTCGATCAGTAAACGTGCTTAGCTTAAACTATAGCGGGAACTCAGACAGATTCCCGGTACCATAGTACAGGGGAAGCTCACCGATATTTTAAGGAATTTTACAAAAATTAGGACGGTTGCCCTAAATGGCTGCTGCAACGATGGTGATTCCCCAACCCTCATACCTGGCTGATCGCCCACAACCTTGATGAAGCCAGCCGATGCAGCGATGACCACCATCCTTCTGGATGGAGAATGGCACCTCATAATTCAGCCTCATCGTTCAGCCGGACGCGATCGCCCCAGGGTGACGTGAACCCATCCGGCATAGCCCTTCCCACCACCCACTCTTACTCCTCAGCAGACCAATGGCCACTTGGCAATGTGTTAAACAATGTGGGGCTTGCTGCCAGCTCGATCCTACAGAACGTCCAGACCTTGATACCTACCTCGAACCCGATGAACTAGCCCTCTATCTCAGCATGGTGGGCGATGACGGCTGGTGTATTCACTACGATGCCCAATCGCGGGAATGCAGCATCTATGAGGATCGCCCTCGCTTTTGCCGGGTGCAGGCGGATGTGTTTGAAGACCTGTTTGGCGTTACTCCAGACGAACTCAACGACTTTGCCATTGAATGCTGCCACGAGCATATCGAAGGCATCTATGGCGATCGCAGTTTAGAGATGCTGCGGTTCAACCACGCCATCGGCATTTGACCCTGTCTCTCCCTCTTTTGAAAACCTGATATATGGGGCGATCTGCTACCAATTCGAGACCGATTCGAGACCGATTCGAGACCGATCGGGTTGCGATCGCCTGCCTTTGTAGGGAATAATATGAAAAGAAAATGAAATAACCTGCTGCCTGTGATTAACCTGCCGCCCTCATCCTCGTCTGCCCAGCTTCCCCCGCTACCCACCCCACCCGTAGCGGTGCTAGAGGAGGCTGAGGTGCAAGAAGCCAGCTCTGACGCCACTCCTGGTTCTCCCGCCGTTCCGCCGACAGGTGTCCAGGGCTTGACGTTGCAGATCGAGTTTAAGATTTTCGTCTCGACCTTTATCACAATTTTTCTGGCCGAATTGGGCGACAAAACCCAGCTCACCACCCTGCTGATGAGTGCCGAATCCCAGGCACCCTGGATCGTCTTCCTCGGAGCTGGAGCCGCGCTGGTGACCACGAGTCTCATTGGGGTCTTGGTAGGGCGCTGGCTTTCGAACCGAGTCTCCGAAGCCGTCCTAGAAAAAGCGGTGGGAACGCTGCTGATCGGCATTTCCCTATGGCTCGTGTGGGACATTGTTCAACTCTAGTTCAGCCAACTTCCTGCCCTGCTTAGAGGACTCAAGCCACCATGGATTTCAATCTCCTCGGCCTCAGTTTCGTCACCGTATTTCTGTCGGAGCTAGGCGACAAAAGTCAACTTGCGGCGATCGCCCTCGGCGGTAGCTCCAAGTCTCTGCGCGCGGTATTCTTGGGCACCTCCGCTGCCTTATTGCTGGCTAGCTTCTTGGGCGTATGGCTGGGCGAAGGCGTTTCGCAACTGCTGCCTGTCCATTGGGTCAAAACCATTGCTGCGGTCGGCTTTGCTGTCATGGGCGTGCGGATGCTCTGGCCCAAGGCGGCGGTGGAGGCAGCGATCGCTCCCTCTGGTGACGACTAGCCGACGTGATCACTGGCTGATTGCATCGAACTGCTTCAAGCGAGCCCATGAAGCGATCGTCAACCAGAACATATTTCAAGGGTTTTGAGAAGATCGTTGGGGATGCGAACCGAGACGGGTAAAATTTTTGTAGCCCATGGTAGGTCAACCAGCGATCGCTGCCATGGGGCATGACCATAACCCATCGACAACCCATCGACACAGACATTGGAGGACAGAACCCTGAATACTCGCGTCATTCTCGTACGACACGGCGAGAGCACCTACAACGTTTTGCGGAAAATTCAGGGACAGTGCGACGAATCGACCCTGACTGACCTGGGCCAGCAAGGGGCCATCCAAGTGGGGCAAGCTCTGCAAGGGATAGCCTTGGACGCGGCCTACTGTAGCCCGCTCCAACGGGCCCAGCAAACCGCCGCCTTAATTCTCGAAACCCTGGCCCCCAGCCAAGCTGTGCCCACCCTCCAGCAACGAGACGATCTCAAAGAGATTAACTTGGTGAACTGGGAAGGGTTGACCTTCCTAGAGGTCGAGGAACAGTTTCCCGAACAGGCGCGGCTCTGGCACCAAGAACCCCATCGGCTAGCTATGGAGCAAACCACAGACACCGGGACGACCACCATCTATCCACTGCTGGATTTGTTTGACCAAGCCACCCAGTTTTGGAAAGAGACTCTCCCGCACCACGCCGGGAAAACCATCTTGGTCGTAGCCCACAGCGGCATCAACCGTGTGTTGATCGCAACGGCGTTGGGACTGCAGCCCGAACATTATGTGCGTCTCTACCAGTCCAATTGCGGCATCAACGTGTTGAACTTCCCCAATGGCTGGGGTGAGCCGGCTCAGCTTGAGTCCATGAACCTAACGGCCCACCTCGGCAAGCCCTTACCTGCGGTTCGAGCAGGGCAAGGCGGCTTCCGGCTCCTGCTGGTGCGCCATGGGGAAACCGATTGGAACCGCGATAAGCGTTTCCAGGGGCAGATGGACATTCCCCTGAATGAAAACGGCTATGCCCAAGCGGCCCACGCAGCGGAGTATCTCAAGGATGTACCCTTGACCCGCGCCATCACCAGTCCGCTCCTGCGTCCTAAGCAAACGGCAGAGTCGATCCTCACCCACCATCCTGGCCTAGAGCTGGAGCTGATGGAAGGGCTGAAGGAAATTAGCCATGGTCTATGGGAAGGCAAGCTGGAAGAAGAGATTGAGGTGGACTATGCCACCGAGCTGCAAGACTGGAAAGTTGCGCCCGAGACGGTGCAAATGCCCGACGGCGAAAACTTACAGGATGTCTGGACGCGATCGGCAACAGCCTGGGAGGCGATCGCCCGTTCCACACCCGTCGCCCAACCTGGGGAACCCTTACCCACGGTGCTAGTGGTGGCCCACGATGCCGTCAACAAGGCCATTCTTTGTGACTTGATGAACCTCGGCCCCGACCAGTTTTGGCGGTTTAAGCAAGGCAATGGTGCCGTCAGCGTCATCGACTATCCCCAGGGAGCGGAGGGGTTGCCGGTTCTGCGAGCCATGAACATCACCACCGGCGGCAGTGTGTTGGATAAAACGGCGGCGGGCGCGCTGTAATAGCTCACTGAAGATGCGTGGTTTTGCATCAAGGTGGGCAGTTGGTCTGCGGATTGCCAACTGCCCACCGGTTGAGCTGTTGAGCTGTCCTATCTAGCGCGATGCCGTTTGCTGGCTAGCGTACATAGCACGCAACACCAAGGCCGGATCCACCCAACTGTCGTTATATTTCAGCCCCCAGTGGAGATGGGGCCCCGTAGTACGACCCGTCATCCCCACCCGGCCAATACGAGAACCGGCCGTGATGGTTTGTCCCTCGCGAATTTGCAGCCCGCCCCCCCGATCGCTCATGTAGCGTCCCTGGCCGTCGGATTCCACATAGCCCTGCATGTGGCAGTAAATATGTAGCCAAGGGCCTGACTCGATGACCACAGAGGTGCCGCAATTGCTGTCGTCGGAAACCTCCACAACCTCCCCGCTCCACCAACTGCGAATATAGCTGCCCTCTGGAGCGGCCAGATCGAGCCCATAGTGAAATTCCCGGTTATAGCCACCGGTGGGCGATCGCCGATAGCCAAAGGGAGAGGTATAGGTTTGAAAGTCTTCCACGGGGAACGAGGCAGATTGCCAATCGTTCGCTGCCACCTGCGACGGCTCTACCTGCTGAACATTGGCCGCCTCCGCGACGGTGAGGGGCTGGGTGCTGATGGCGGCCCGAGGCTGCGCTGGCTGCGATTCGGCAGAAGCGTGAAGCTGTTGGCCAGCCGCATAGTTGGAGGCAGGGAAGGATGACCAGGTGGCGGAGGAGGGCAATACCGGCTCAATGATCGGCAAGGCTGTGTGCTGCCCCAACACCGTGGCGGCTGAGGAGGACGGCGCTAGGGCACGAACCATGGATTGATGGGTGCCTGCGACTAAGAACAGCACTAACCCAAAGATAAAGGCGATCGCAAAATGCCGGGAACGAACCACAAATTTCGGCTGCATAATCTATACCGAGACGTGCACAAGAACAAACAACGGATCAGGTGACCAGCCCTACGTCTCCAAGGAGCAGACTGGCGCAGGTGAACGGCACAGCAATGACCCTATGGTCTTACTCTCTAGCCGCGATCGCTCCATAGTCTAGCCTTGATGGAGGTTATTCTCCTGGGGGTTGGCTATCGGCCCGATTGGAGGATGAACAGGTGCTGAACGATGAGATGAATGCCCTAGGAACCTAGGATTCAGAGTAGATGCAGTGGGCAGGCTTAAACCCCAAATGTGCCATTCTTCACCAGAATGACCGTGATCTGAGAAGGGGCGATCGCTCGATCGAGATAATCTTACAGCCGCGTGACCCCATCCACAGGATTTAGACCACAACAATACTGGAGAGTGCTCAAAAAAGTCATCTCCATAGATTAACTTTTTTTAAGCTCCGGGGCTAGAACCCTAGCTGCTCGTCTGTGGGAGAGGACGACGAGCATCCTCAGGGCGATCGCTCTCCCTGGCCCATCCTCTTCACCATCCATATTGGTTCAGATCAAGACGGTTCCAATTCGCTAGGGCCCGATAAGCTAAAGAGGGTGTTCCCCTAGGCTAGGGTCTATCAACTACGGCAACGAGGAGCACAACTATCGACGGGAATAACTCCTATTCGTTATGGTGTGAAGAGCGATCGCCGGTTTTATAGGCATCTAGCTTGATGAATTGCATGGGATCCTCCTGATTTACCCAGGATTACGCCCGCCTTGAATTGCTGATTCTATGTTTGGGTAGCGGGTAACCTCCTGGCTTCAGGACTACCTTACATTTTTGCCTCATTAATCTTCACGCCCATGACCGGTTCCTCTAACGGTATGCTCGCCAACCTATTTCAGGTGGACTCCACGGTGGACTTGACGGGCCAACTTAGGGATCTGCCTGTCCCCCAGTTCATGACGCTGCTGGAACAAATCACCACGGAGTTTGAGTATTTTCTCCAGGCGATCGAACTCATCAACAACGAAAAGTTGGAGGTGATGCTCGAACGGCTGCTCGATGCCTTTACCCACAAAATTGGGCAGATTTTACAGGCTGAGCACACCACCATTTTTTTAGTGGATGAAGAGAAGCAGCAGCTTTGGTGTAAAACGGTGAGCAGCGACCAGCCTGGGGCAGAGCTGCGAGTACCGATGAACACCGGCATCATTGGCCATGTGGCATCGACGGGAGAACCGTTGAATATTCACGACGTGGATACCCATCCGTTGTTTAACCGCGATACCGATCGCCACACCGGCCGCCAAACCCGTAACCTGCTCTGTATGCCGGTGATGAACCGCAAAAGCCAGGTGGTAGCGGTGGTGCAGTTGGTGAATAAATCCAGCGGCAAGCCGTTTACGGAGGTCGATCAGGCTCTGTTTGGCGAATTTGCGGCATCCATAGGCGTAATTCTCGAAAGCTGTAATTTGTTTTACATTGCGGCGCGGAACCAACGGGGGGCGGCGGCGTTGCTGGAGGCGACGGCATCCTTAGGGCAAAGTTTGAATCTGGATGACACCCTCAGCAAGGTGATGGATGAGGCGCGGGATCTGATGCAGGCCGATCGCAGCACCTTGTTTTTGATCGATCGCGATCGCCATGAACTGTGGTCGAAGGTGGCGGTGGCAGACGATCGCAACAATCGGGTGGAGATCCGCCTGCCGGCCAATCGCGGCATCGCGGGCTATGTGGCCTCCACAGGGGAGACCCTGAACATTCCCAACGCCTACGAAGATCCGCGCTTCGACCCCACGGTAGATCAAAGCACCGGCTACCATACCCGCAATATTCTCTGTATGCCCGTGTTCAACTCCAGCGGGGCGCTGATTGGGGTGACGCAGTTGATCAACAAGGATCAGGGCAGCTTCACCGGTTCTGATGAAGACTTCATGCGGGCGTTCAACATCCAGGCGGGGATTGCCCTGGAAAATGCTCAGCTATTTCAGAATATTCTGCTGGAAAAACAGTACCAAAAAGACATGCTGCAAAGCCTGTCCGATGCGGTCATTTCCACCGATATGGATGGGCGAATTGTCACCATCAACGAGGCGGCCCTAGAACTGCTAGGCTGTCTGATCCAGGGAGGCGAGGGGTGGCAATGCCAAACCCTATGGACGCAGAACCTGGTGGGGCGGCCGGTGTGGTCGGTGGTGCCGGTGGAATCCCTGCAGATGCGTTTGGAAGATAGCCTCAAGACCGGGGCCCGTCATTACGTGCCGGAGCAAACGCTGCATGTGGCGATCGCCCTAGAGGATGACGACCCCCTGCCGGTGCTAGCCGCTTGGGATGCTGAGCAAGAGGGGTTTACCGCTTGGAGCATTGGCGAGGTATTGGATCCAGCAGCTACGGTGCAGCGCTTTGAACGCAGCATTAACCTCACGGTGAATCCCTTGACCAATCCCACCGGCAGCGTGCGCGGTGGCTTGGTGGTGCTGGAAGACATCAGCAGCGAAAAGCGGATGAAGACAACCCTCTATCGCTACATGAACCCCGAGGTGGCCGATCAGGTGATTGCCATTGGCGAAGATGCGCTGATGGAAGGAGAACGCCGGGAGGTGACCATTCTCTTTTCCGATATTCGCGGCTATACCTCGATTACCGAATCCATGGAAGCAGCGGAGGTGGTCTCGCTGCTGAATAGCTACTTTGAAACCATGGTGGAGGCGGTGTTCAACTACAAGGGCACCCTGGATAAATTTATCGGCGATGCCCTGATGGCCGTCTTTGGGGCACCGCTTACCCTGGAAACCCATGCCTGGAAAGCCGTGCAGTCGGCCTTGGATATGCGCCATCGTCTGGAGCTATTCAATACCGAACGGCATCGCAGCGGCGATCGCGAACTGCACATTGGCATCGGTCTCAGCTCCGGGGAAGTGGTTTGCGGCAACATTGGCTCCAAGAAGCGCATGGACTACACCGTGATTGGCGATGGCGTAGACATTAGCTCGCGCCTCGAAGGGGTGACAAAAATCTATGGCAACTGGGATCAAAGCTGCAACATCATCATCAGCGAGTTCACCCATAGCGAATGCCACGACAAAATTTGGGTGCGGGAACTCGATCGCATTCGGGTGAAAGGCAAGGAGCGATCGCTGACTATTTATGAACTTCTGGGCGATCGCCAGATGGTCTTTACGCCAACCCAGCACCAGTTTCTAGAGCATTATCTCGCCGGTCGGCAAGCCTATGGCGATCGCCAGTTTGACCAAGCCCTGAAGCAGTTTGAGCAAGCGAAGATCATCTGTCCGGGCGATCGCGCCACCCATCTACACCTAGAGCGATCGCGCCTCTATCTCCAGAACCCTCCCCATGACGACTGGGACGGCGTACATACCCTCACCAGCAAGTAACCTGAGGTTGGAACAAGAGGTTGGGATAAGCTGAAAGGCTCATTCTCTCGTAGGCCGAGATCTTCATAGTCCAGCCCCGCTTCCCGTAAATGCACCTGGGGATCGATCACCCCTGGCAACAACCTCAGCCCGGTGACGTCTATGTCCCTATCTGCCTACAGATCCACTACAAATCCACTACAAATCCACTACAGATCCACTACAGATCCCACAGATCGGTGCCCACTTGGGCGATCGCTCCGTTCTCAATCAAGACGTCTCCATCCTGGTGAGCCCCAGCCGGCATGATCCTAGAAGCGTGGCGGATCAATACGGATGAAGCAGCCGTATTGATGAATACCTGAGTCGAAGTAGACAACGGGTCATAGTGCAAACCTAGCGGATTTCCAAACCATCTTCGCTAGAATTGCGATAGCCTTTATGTTTCCAGATCACACCCTGGTTCAACGTCAACCCGCTGCTGCCCGAAAGCTGTCCATACCATTCAAGGCACCGGTGGATCCCCTAGTGGCATCCTAGTTGTCTGTGATAGTTCCTAAATGTTGCCTATGAAGTCTGTGCGTCGCGATCGCTCCACCCCCCACTCCCAAGCCAATCCTTGGAGAGAAGTCTTAAAAGTCGTTGGGCTGAGTTTATTTATGTCCCTGGGCATCCGGCATTTTATTGCAGAAGCCCGCTATATTCCCACCGAATCGATGGTGCCGACCCTGCAAGTGAACGATCACCTGGTGGTCGAAAAACTCAGCTACCGTTTCCAGGATCCAGCTCGGGGTGATGTGGTGGTCTTTATGCCTCGGGAAGACTTACAGGAGCAAAATCCAGATTTTCGCTTTGCCTTTATCAAACGGGTAATTGGCTTACCCGGCGAAACCGTTCAAGTGATCCATGGTCAAGTGTTGATCAATGGAGCCCCCCTAGATGAACCCTACATTGCTGCAGAGCCGACCTATGTCTGGGGCCCGGCAGTGGTGCCTGAGAAGTCCTATTTGGTGTTGGGCGACAATCGCAACAATAGTTTAGACAGCCACTTCTGGGGCTATGTACCTCGGGAGACGATTATCGGACGGGCAGCGGTGCGGTTTTGGCCCCCCAATCGCCTTGGGGCTGTCACTCCAGCACTCCTCTACCCAGAGGACGGGAACCAGCAACTTGTGAACTAAGGACAGTGGAGACCGAAGCGATCGCTTGCCCCGAAGCAGGTCGCAGTCTAGAATCAAATGCCGGATGCACCCATGCCCTATCACCGGACGAGTTGAATGAGTGAACGCCCCAAACCGCTAAGTTCTAATTCCCATGCCAACACCCACGAGACCGAAGAAGATGGATGGGTAGAGTGGGTAAAAATCTTTGGTGTGAGCATCGTGCTAGCCATCGGCATCCGTCATTTCATTGCCGAAGCACGGTTTATTCCCACCGAATCGATGCTGCCGACACTCCAAGTAGACGATCGCTTAATTATCGAAAAAGTCTCCTACTACTTTCGTCTACCCACTCGGGGCGAAATCATTGTCTTTGATCCTCCCGAAGGGTTGCGCCGTCAACAGCCCGAATTCCGCGATGCCCTGATTAAGCGCGTGGTGGGGCTGCCGGGAGATACGGTCAGGATTGCCGGTGGGCAGGTTTATGTCAACAATCAGCCGATCATCGAACCATACATTGCCGAAGCTCCCAACTATGAATGGGGCCCCACCACCATTCCTGAGCAGTCATACTTTGTCCTAGGCGATAACCGCAATCGCAGCAACGACAGTCATTTCTGGGGCTATGTCCATGAAGATGACATTATCGGACGGGCCGTTGTTCGCTTTTGGCCCCTCAACCGCATTGGGGGCATCGATCCCCTGCCCATTTATCCCGACCAAAGCTATGGGGGCGATCGCCCTTGGGTGGCAGCGTTGCCCCTAGGTCAAGGCTTTCGTCTATCCCTGTAGCCTGTAGGTCGTCCCTTTAGCTCATTCCTAGGATTCCCTCACCAATTGCGCCCAGGGAATCACTCGACCGCGCAGCGATCGCCCTAGGTATGGCGTATTGTGCGATCGCGACTGGAGGGTTGGTCGGGTCACGGTCCAGTCGGCATGGGGGTCAAACAGGGTCAGTTCTGCCGGCTGCCCCACGGCAATCTGGGGCGGTTCTTGCTGGAGGCAGAGGGCAGGATGCGTACTCAAGCAGCTCCACAGGGTGAGGGCATCCCATTGGCTAGTGGCCACAAAGGCCTCCCAGAGCAAAGGCAGGGCTAGTTCTAGACCAATGGCTCCAGGGGGCGCTTCATTGAAGGCAACGGTCTTGTCTTCGTAGGTGTGGGGCGTATGATCGACGGCGATCGCATCGAGCACCCCCGTGGCGATCGCCTGGACGAGGGCCGCTCGATCCGCTGGTGTTCCTAAGGGGGGATCGAGCCGGAGGTTGGGATCATAATGCTCCAAATCTGCCGTCGTCCAAAGCAGGTGCATCCAGGTTGTGCTGGCAGTCATCGGCAAGCCGCGCTGCTTGCCCTGCTGGATCAGCTCCACACTGCGGGCCGTGGAGATCCGCATGAAATGCACCGGTGGCGACGCTGGGGTTAAACATTCCAGCACCGCTGCGATCGCTGCCGTTTCCGCCATGGCCGGATGACCGGGAAGCCCAAGACGAATCGAGTCCTGTCCTTCTCGGGCCGTGCCGCCGTAGGTGAGAGTGCGATCGCAGCACCACAGCGCCAAGGGTTTCCCATAGGGCGTCAGGTAGTCGAGTAAACGATGCAGCAGGTTCAGTTGGGCGATGGGCTGGCCATCAGTAAAGCCCATCACCCCCGCCTCGGACAAATCGGCGACCTCTGCCATGCGATCGCCCTCCAGTCCTTGGGTTAAAGCACCCCACAGCTCAACGCGCACCGCGCTAGCACAGGTCTGGAGCCGCGATCGCAGCCAGGTGGCCATGGCCGGGCTGTCCATAGGCGGCTGCATATGGGGCAACAGCGTCAGCCGGGTAAACCCTCCAGCCACGGCGGCATTGAGCAACGAGTCCAACGTCTCCCGCGACTCATACCCCGGCTCACCGCTGGTGCTGTAGAGATCCACCAACCCTGGGCCCATGACCAGGCCGGGGCGATCGCAAATCAGGGTGTCCGGTGGTGCATCGATGGTGGGCGCGATCGCTTGGATCATCCCGTCTTGAACCAGTACATCCGCTACGCCATCCGTTTGGCGAATGGGATCGAGAAGGCGCACGGCTGGCAACAGGACAGTAGTCATAGCTGAATTTCACCGGGAAAATGCAAGTGGGGCGATCGCCCGCTACCTACTCTATCAAGACCTGGGCAGTTCGATAGTGGTGAATTCAAGAATGGTGAACCAGCTCTGCAGGTGAGTTTTTAGCCCCAACCTTTTCAATAAACCTTCCAGACCAAAAACTAGACAAAAAAAAGGAGCAGTTTGAATTGCTGGTTCCTCGACGAGATAATCTCAACGAGGGCAATCCCTGCTCCTCCCTTGCATTCATTCACCTGATGACTTAACCGTATCAAGGGGATGTGTCAACCGTTTGTGATTTACATGAACTTGATGTGACAAATTGCTGTGGGTGAGTCAAACTAGGGCGAATGGCTGATGAAATCAAGGTCTTAGCGATCGCAGTCTTCAGGATAACGATCGCTCAGGCTCCATATCTTTGGAATATGACTGTCATATCTCCGCCATATAGGTCTCTTAGGCTAGAGATGAGAACTTAAGATGTCCCTTACACCCAAGTCTGCCCTCGTCCAGCCGTGGGATGAAGGGTTCTAGGTAGAACTTGCGATCGCCGGCGTTGCGTCGGGTATAGAACCAGGAGATTGGTCATGGCACAACATAAACCACAGTGGACAGATTTATCTTCATTATCACCGTCATCTCGGGGTGCGTCGCTGGCTCGTATTAGCTTATATGTTCTATTAACCGTTATAGGTGCTTCTAGTATTGTTTTAGTCGATCGTTGGCTAGCCGCCACACCCGAGCGGGCCGGTTCATCGCCGCCCATAGAGCTAACAGCGGCCAGTAGCGATCGCTCCACGCCGGATCCCGTCCTGGGGACCTCGGGGCAGGTCTTGGCAGCTCGCGGGGATAGTTTCATTGCCGATGTGGTAGATGATGTGGGGCCGGCGGTGGTGCGCATTGATGCCCAACGGCGGGTGGCCGTTTTGCCAGGCAGTTTTGACGATCCGGCATTACGGCGATTTTTTGGCAACAGCGGCTCTCCCAACATGGGACAGATGACCGACGGCATTGGCTCAGGCTTTATCTTGGCGGATGACGGTCTGGTGATTACCAATGCCCATGTGATTGATGGAGCCGATCGGGTCACCGTCACCCTGCGGGATGGTCGAGAATTTGAAGGGGAAGTGGTGGGACAGGATCCGGTCACCGATGTGGCGGTGATTCGCATTAGCGCTAGCAACTTGCCGATTGTGCGCTTGGGAAATGCCGAGCAGATCCGTCCTGGGGAATGGGCGATCGCCATTGGTAACCCCCTCGGGCTAGACAATACGGTCACCGCTGGCATCATCAGCGCCACGGGGCGCAGCAGTGCCGATGTCCGCATTCCCGACAAGCAGGTGAGCTTTATTCAAACCGATGCCGCCATTAACCCCGGCAACTCCGGCGGGCCGCTGTTGAACGATCGCGGCCAGGTGATCGGCATGAATACGGCGATCATTGGCGGGGCTCAGGGGCTAGGCTTTGCAATTCCCATCAACGTGGTGCAGGATATTGCCAACCAGCTCATTGCCAATGGCCGCGTTCAGCATCCCTACCTAGGCATTCGCATGGTGGAACTGAACGAGAGTGTTAAGCAGGAGCTGAATGCGAATCTCAACCGTGCCCAGCGACTCGATATTGATCAGGGGGTAGTGGTGGTAGAGGTTGCGCCGGGCTCTCCTGCATCCCTCAGCGGTCTGCAAGCGGGAGACGTGATTCAGGAGATCAATGGGGAGGCGATCGCCACCGGTCAGGATATTCAAGACATGGTACGCAGTAGTAATGTGGGCGATCGCCTGCAGATCAGCCTATGGCGTGAGGGTGCCACCCGATCCTTGACGGTGCAAACGGGAGAATTTCCGTCGCAGATGCGCTAAGAATCGCCCTCGGACAGTTGCTTCCAAATCTTGACCATGAGCAAAGTACAGCGACGGATCTTGGTAGAATAGGCGGCGATCGCTTCTCCTCACACCCCTTTAGAGATTGCCATGACCACTGCCCCCATCGCGTCCCACCGTCCCACTGGATGGCACGGGCAGTTGCACCTAAGCTTTGACACCGATGACACCGGGCGCACCTACCTGGCCCATCGCCACGCCCGCGCTCCTTACAAAATTCAGCGACCCTTTTACCCCGAGGATGGGGTTTGCCATGGCGTCATGCTACACACCGCCGGCGGCATTGTTGGGGGCGATCGCTTGTCCACCACAGTAGACCTAGCACCGCACACCCATGCCCTCCTCACCACGGCAGCAGCTAATAAACTCTACGGCAGCGCTGGCGAAACAGCGACCCAATCGGTCACCCTAACCCTAGGGGCCGGAGCCTGGCTGGAATGGCTGCCCCAAGAACTCATCGTGTTCCAAGGAGGGCGGCTGCACCAAACCATTCGGGTGGAGCTAGGGGAGCAGGCTCTATGGCTAGGCTGGGAGATCACGCGCTTTGGCCGCACCGCCCGCCAAGAAACCTTCACCGAAGGCGAGTGGCGATCCCATACGGAAGTGTGGCAGCAGGGTAAACCCCTGTGGATCGATCCCCAATGGCTACCGGCCAGTGCTGACCTGCTCACCAGCCCCCACGGTCTGGCAGGCTATCCCGTCGTCGGCAGTTTTGCCATCCTGGGGCGATCGCCCCAGCCTGATCAGATAGAAAGGGCGCGATCGCTTTGGGCAGAGCTGCACCAGGTGGGGGATGCCGGGGTGACCCAATTGCAGTCGGGCTACCTCTGTCGCTATCGTGGCCCCTCCTCCAGCGCTGCCCGCCGTTGGTTTACCCAGGTCTGGCAGGATGTTCGCCAAACCTGGAGCGATCGCCCTCCCTGTATGCCACGGGTTTGGCCTCGCTAGCCAATTGGCCGATCGAGACGCCCCTCACCCTTTAGAATTGAGAAAGACGCGCTTCTGTTGTGGAAGCGATCGCCTGTTGTAGACCCTAACCCCAGCCTGACGTATGTTTGATGCCCTAGCCGAGCGATTTGAAGGAGCCTGGAAAAAGCTTCGCGGTCAAGACAAGATTTCCGATGCCAACATTCAGGAAGCCCTACGGGAAGTAAGGCGGGCGCTGCTGGAGGCCGATGTCAGTCTGCAGGTGGTGAAAGACTTTGTCGCTGAGGTACAAACCCGGGCGCAAGGGGCGGAGGTGATCTCCGGCGTCCGTCCTGACCAACAGTTCATCAAACTTGTCTACGATCAGCTTGTGGAAGTGATGGGGGAAACCAATGCTCCCCTAGCCCAAGCGGAAGAAGGGCCCACCATTGTGCTGATGGCCGGTTTGCAAGGGACAGGGAAAACCACCGCCTCGGCCAAGCTAGCGCTGCACCTGCGTAAGCAAGATCGCTCTACCCTGCTGGTGGCCACCGACGTCTACCGTCCGGCGGCGATCGACCAGTTGATCACCCTGGGTAAGCAGATCAACGTGCCGGTGTTTGAGCTCGGCAGCGATGCCAATCCCGTGGAGATTGCCCGCCAAGGGGTGGCGCGGGCCCGGGAAGAGGGCATTGATACCGTCATTATCGACACAGCAGGGCGGCTGCAAATTGACCAAGACATGATGGGCGAGTTGGCCCAAGTCAAGGAGATGGTGCAGCCCCACGAAGTTTTGCTGGTGGTGGATGCCATGACCGGGCAAGAGGCCGCCAACCTCACCCGCACCTTCCATGAGCAAATTGGGGTGACCGGTGCCATTCTCACCAAGATGGATGGCGATACCCGAGGTGGTGCAGCTCTGTCGGTGCGCCGTATTTCTGGACAGCCGATTAAGTTCATCGGGGTGGGCGAAAAGGTTGAAGCCCTACAGCCCTTCTTCCCCGATCGCATGGCCTCCCGCATTTTGGGCATGGGTGATGTGCTCACCCTGGTGGAAAAAGCCCAGGAAGAGGTGGATTTTGCTGAAGCGGAGAAGATGCAGGAGAAAATCCTCTCGGCTCAGTTTGATTTTGACGACTTCCTCAAGCAAATGCGCCTGTTGAAAAACATGGGTTCCTTGGGCGGCTTGATGAAGCTGATCCCCGGCATGGGCAAAATTTCCAGTGATCAGTTGGAGCAGGGCGAAGTCCAGCTCAAGCGATCGGAAGCCATGATCAACTCCATGACCAAGGAGGAGCGCAAAAATCCAGAGATCCTGTCCGGGTCACCCAGCCGCCGCAAGCGCGTTGCCCAAGGGTCGGGCCACAGCCTCAATGATGTCAGCAAGCTGGTCAGCGATTTCCAGCGCATGCGCACCATGATGCAGCAAATGGGCAGCGGGCAGATGCCAGGGATGGGAATGCCAGGCATGGGCGGCATGGGCAATCCCTTTGGCGGTGGCGGCGGGATGCCGGGCATGGGCGGAGGTGGGCCACGTCCTGGCTGGCGGGGCTACCCCGGTGGCGGCACCGCAGGCAAAAAGAAAAAGAAAGACAAGAAGAAAAAAGGCTTTGGCTCTCTCTAGCGATCGCCCCTTCAGACCTTCACCATCTAAGAGGGCATCCAAGCGGCTCTACACCAATCCATGTAATCGATGATATAATCATGTACTTGGTGTTTAACCCGTATGTCGCTGGGGTCAAGGGGCTAAGTTTGACTTGGCACGTGGTCAGCCAGTCAGTACCTACAGCCCAAGGCTAAGGTCACGAGCATGGGGGTTACCGCTAGCCCTGCCAGCGCGATCGCTTGGAGATAGGGTCAAGAATTTTGTGTTGATGGTCTACGTTCAGTTGTTTTAGGAGAACTCTTTTCAGGCATGATCAAACTGCGATTGAAGCGGTTCGGCAAAAAGCGTGAAGCCAGCTACCGCATTGTTGCTATGGATAGCAGCGCTCGTCGGGACGGACGCCCCTTGGAAGAACTAGGGTTCTACAATCCGCGCACCGATGAAACCCGTTTAGACGTCGATGGAATCCTCCGTCGCCTGCAGCAGGGCGCACAGCCCACCGAGACCGTTCGCCATATTCTAGAGCGCGCCAGCATCCTAGAGCGTCCCGTATCCAAATATGCTCCCAAGGACTCTGCTGTGGCAGTTGCTGAGCCTGCTACCGAGACCGCTACCGAGACCGCTGTAGAAGCGGCTCCATCTGAGGATACTTCCGAGGCTGAATAAGTCCATGCCTGACCCCTCCGCCTTGCCACCCACAGAATCTACGCCCAACTATGAGGCACTGCTGCGGTTCTTAATTGAGCCGTTTCTAGAGCAGCCTGCCACCTTGAGCGTCGATTGCGAATACATGCCCACATCCAATCGGGTGTGGCTGCGGGTGGCCTTTGAAGAATCCGATCGCGGTCGGGTGTTTGGGCGGGGTGGGCGCAATATTCAAGCCATTCGGACGGTGTTGCGCATTGCATCTCAGTCAGTGCAGCAGATAGCCCATCTTGATGTATATGGGCTACCCACTGAAGATGCGCCCCGAGCAGCAGCACCGCGATCGTCCCGCCCTACTCCCCCCGTGCGGCCGCGATCGCGCAGTGCCCAAGACGAATCCTAGGGTGGGGATGGTAAGGTGGGGATCATGTTCTCACCGTAGGTATTGTTGTGTATGACCCAGGTGCTGACGGTTGAGTTGCCAAGTCCAGAGAGTGCGATCGCCCTGGCAGGCCCCCAAGAAGCAAATTTAAAACAGCTATCGAAGCATACCGGTACCTCCATCGTGCTGCGTGGACAGCAGGTGCTGATTTCGGGCTCAGATGCCCAGATGCGTCGCTGTAAAGATTTAATTGATCTGCTGAAGCCCTATTGGGAAGCTGGATCTCCGGTGACCTCGGTGGATATCCAAACCGTGTCCCATGCCTGGGATACCCAGCGACAGGTGGAGCTACAGGCCCTCCAGTCCGATGTTTTGGCCCGCACACGCCGCGGTGAGGCGGTACGCGCCAAAACCCTCCGCCAGCGCCACTACATTCAAGCGATTCGCAGCCACGACCTCACCTTTTGCATTGGCCCAGCCGGCACTGGGAAGACCTATCTAGCTGCCGTGGTGGCGGTGCAGGCGCTGCTGAATAATGAGTATGAGCGTCTGATTCTGACTCGACCAGCAGTGGAAGCCGGGGAACGATTGGGGTTCCTGCCGGGCGATCTGCAGCAAAAAATTAACCCCTACCTGCGTCCGCTCTACGATGCACTCTACGAATTCTTAGATGCGGAGAAAATTCCCAGCCTCATGGAACGCGGGGTGATTGAAGTGGCTCCCTTGGCCTATATGCGGGGACGCACCCTGAATAATGCCTTTGTGATTTTGGATGAGGCGCAAAATACCACCCCAGCCCAGATGAAAATGGTGCTGACGCGGCTGGGCTTTCAGTCGCGCATGGTGGTGACCGGTGACGTCACCCAAACCGATCTACCCCACTACCAGCAGTCGGGCTTGGCTGTGGCGGAGAAAATTCTCCATCGGGTGGAGGGCATTGCCTTCTGCCATCTGAACGCATCGGACGTCGTGCGCCATCCCCTGGTGCAGCGGATTGTGGCGGCCTACGAGCGCCAAGAACAGTCTACGCCCCTGCGATCCCCAGACCTGCGGTCGAGCGATCGCCCCTAATATCACGCTTACGATCGCCCTAGCCTAACCTCCAACCGTCGTCGAGCGCGATCGCTATCATGGAGATAGCACGATGGAGGACAGGCAGATGAACCGCACTCTGAACCTTGGTCTAGCTGCAGCGCTGGGGATCGGCATGGTCGGCATCGTTCCCCAAGCGATCGCCATCCAGCTTGCCGATGGCACCGTTTATTTTGAGCGTCCGCCCAGCTTAATCGACACCAGCACGAACCGCTCCACCGCCTCCACCGCTGGCGGCACCTACTACTTCACCCTAGAGGTGCCAGACAATGCCGGCGAACCTCTCAAAGCCGTGGCGATCGCCCCCGAGTCGGGCAACAGCGCTAGTCAACGCATCCGTTACCGCACCGACCGCACCACCGCCTTTGAAGGCACCCGGCGCAGTCAGGGAGAGACCTTGGCAATTCAGACCACGGCGTATGACGAAGAAACCCAGACCTTAACCGTCGAGTTTGAGCCTGCCGTTCCTCCCGGCACCACGGTCACCCTAGCCATCCGCCCCGATCGCAATCCGCTCCGGGATGGCGTGTACCTCTTTGGCGTCACCGCCTATCCGCCGGGCGAGCAGGCCCATGGGCAGTTTCTCGGCTATGGTCGTTTACATTTTTATCAACCAGACTACTGGCGGCCCTTCTGGCGCTAGGCTCACCTGAATGAATAACCTGTCTAACCGGATGGGTTACGACCACGCCTAACAGCTCAAGACAACGGAGATGCAAAACGGAGATGTGCCCTTCGGGCTGGGCGATCGCAACCCTAGTACCGCAAGACAGAAGAACGAAGACAGAAGAACGAAAAGGAATTCTAGGACACACAAGGTTTCCCGCCTCAGCACATAGGCAGGTTACTTACGCCTCAGAGTACTAGGCTTCGACCAGATCAGGATCATCGGGGGGACGCCAGGTGACCTCACGGCTGACGTGCATCTGGGAGAGGGGCTATAGATACCCCGTTCCTTCTCCCAGGGTTGGGACACATTGTGCCGATCTTGCACCGGATGTGATCTTAGTAGTCTCGACCCTTCACCTGAGCTAGGTCATCCCCATCACGAACACCATCTTCCGAATAGTAGCCCGAGGCCTTTTTGGCCTCGATTTCCACTTGGGCATCGGCAGGGATCAGGTCTGGCGGAATCGGCACCCGTTTCACCACCTCAATCCCCGAGTGGGTGATGGCGTTGTACTTCATCTGGCTCATGGAGACCAGGCGATCGATTTTGGTGATGCCCAGCCAGTGCAGCACGTCCGGCATCAGTTCCTGGAAGCGCATATCCTGCACCCCCGCCACACATTCGGTACGCAGGAAATAGGCATCGGCGCGATCGCCCCCCTCCTGACGTTTGCGGGCATTGTAGACCAAGAACTTGGTGACTTCACCCAGGGCTCTGCCTTCCTTACGGCAGTAGACAATTACCCCAGCGCCGCCCTCTTGAGCCGTTTGAATACAGACCTCAATACCGTGAACTAGGTAGGGACGGCAGGTGCAGATATCTGAGCCAAACACATCGGAACCATTGCATTCATCATGCACCCGCACCGCTAGGGGCACGGTAGGATCGGCCACCGTGTTGATATCACCGACGATATAGACCGTGGTGCCGCCAATGGGGGGTAGAAACACCTGCAGATCGGGACGGGTGACCAGTTCTGGAAACATGCCGCCCGTTTGTTGAAACAGCACTCGCCGCAGATCAGCTTCCTCAATGTCAAGCCGCTGGGCAATCCCCGGCAGATACCACACCGGATCAATCGCCGCCTTGGTGACCACGAGACTGCCATCGGCCTTCAGCAAGGTGCCATCCGCCACGATGCGGCCGGCATCAATTTCGCTCTGGAGTTCAGGAATATTGATATGAGCTTTGGTGATGGCAATGGTGGGCAGAATGTCGTAGTCCTCCGAGGCCATGTCGCTAAACACCTCGCTGACCAAGCCGCCTAGGGGATCGAGGGAGACAATCTTGCTGGGGTCACTCCAACTGGGATAGGGGCCAATATGTACCACAGGCGAGGTGTTGGTGAGATCGGCGCGATGGGCTGGATCGAGGACGCCGCTGGCCACGGCCAAGGCTCGATACACGCCATAGGAACCCGCATGGGTACCAATGACATTGCGATAGGCCAAACTGCGGGGGGAACCAATCACCGGGCCGCGCGCTTGGGGATCAGCAGCTCCCCACTCAATGGGAATACGTTTGGTGCTAGCACGATGGGAATGGGAGGTGAGAATGATATGCTTCGGCTTCTGCGGGTTATTCACCATATCGATCCATCCGAGTGAGGGGAAAGGTTGTAGTGTATTCTAATCAGAACCCATGGAAATGCTTTAGGGGTGACAGAAAGCCATAGGCGGGGCGGTTCGAGGAACCCAGTCGCGATACTTCGATCACTGAAGCGGGGGCGATCGCTCTTGCGTCCGAACCATGGGAGCTGGTCTGTCCGGCGCATGGGATCATCTAGTCGATATCTACCACCATACATCGGGATTCATGGCAGCAGAGGTTCATGTGATTACGCATCCACTGGTTCAGCACAAGCTCTCGCTTCTGCGCCATGTGGACACCCATACCCAAGACTTCCGCAAGTTGCTGAAGGAGGTGGCCATGCTGCTAGCCTACGAGGTAACGCGGGATCTACCCCTCAAGTACGTCCCGATCCAAACGCCTCTCACCACCATGGATGCGCCCATGCTGGCTGCGGATAAAAAAATGGCGATTATTTCCATCATGCGGGCCGGGCAGGGGCTGCTGGATGGCATGTTGGAGCTGATGCCCACGGCCAAGGTGGGGCATATCGGTCTATACCGAGAGCCTAGCTCCCTGATGGCGGTGGAATATTACTTCAAACTGCCCACGGATATTGAGCAGCGGGATATGTTGGTGGTGGATCCGATGCTGGCGACGGGCAACTCGGCGGTGGCGGCGGTGGATCGGCTCAAGGAAGCGGGGCCCCTCTCCATTAAGTTTGTCTGTCTGCTAGCAGCTCCCGAGGGCATCGCCCATTTCCATAGCGAACATCCCGATGTGCCCATCTACACCGCCTCCGTGGATGACCATCTCGATGCCCAAGGCTACATTCTGCCAGGGCTAGGGGACGCGGGCGATCGCCTCTATGGAACGCGCTAGGGGGACGTAACGATTGGCAAGCACTTCGACTTCGCTCAGTGCCCCAATCCTGATGAGAAGAGGGTTGAGCGAAGCCGAAACCCGGCAGCTTGCATTGAATACTAGGAAGAGGGTTGAGCGAAGCCGAAACCCAGCAGCTTTCATTGACTTGAGTTCACCTACTGAGGAAGAGTGATGGCAACCGAGGCTGACACCCTTGCCTATCTGCGGTCTACGGCGGCAATTCGCGATCGCTGTGGCCAACTGTTTGACCTGGCCTGTGCCGATCAGCTCAGCCATTTTCGCTGCGACCTCACCCGCCTAACCGCCACCGCCGACTACGTCATCCAGGTGATTGAGGCCAACTATCCCGATTGGGCCGTGCCCTTCCACAGTCGCTGGCGACATTTTGAAAGCGGCGATCGCGATCGCCTGGCCCACCTAAGCCAACAGGTAGGCACGATCGATCCCCTCGAATGGGCCCGCATTCAGTTCGACCTAGCAATCACCAGCGTGCTGCTGGATGCGGGCGCTGGAGCCACCTGGCAGTTTACCGAACCCGGCACCGACGAGGTCTACCAACGCTCAGAAGGACTGGCGATCGCCAGCTTTTATGCCTTCACCGCCGGCACAATGTCCAGCGATGCCCAGCAGCCACTCCAAGCCGACGCCCAAGGTCTACAGCAGTTCACCCCCGATCGCCTAGCCGCTGCCTTCCAGGTGAGCGATCGCAATCCCTTAGTAGGACTAGAGGGACGGGCGGGCCTGCTGCAAACCCTGGGGCGATCGCTCCATCGCTATCCCCATCTGTTTGGTCAAGAACGACCCCGGCTGGGCAATTTGGTGGATGCCCTCCTGCCCCAGGTCGTCGATCAGCGCCTGCCGGCCACCGCCGTCTTCGATGTCGTCCTAGAGGGATTGAGCGACATCTGGCCCGGACGGGTGGCGATCGCCCAGGTGAACTTAGGCGATGTCTGGCCCCATCCCCGCCTACCCGATGGCGGTCTGGGATCGCAACTGGTGCCCTTCCATAAACTCTCCCAGTGGCTCACCTATTCTCTGCTGGAGCCCTTACAAAGCCTAGGGATCACCATCACCGACCTCGATGCCCTCACCGGTCTTGCGGAATATCGTAACGGCGGCCTTTGTGTCGATCTAGGACTGCTGCAGCCAAAACATGCGGGCGTGGTGAGCGATCGCCACTTACCAGGCTCAGAGGTGATTGTCGAATGGCGGGCGCTGACGGTAGTTTTACTGGATCAGATTGCCGCAACCATTCGCCAAACCCGCCAGCAAGATGCCACCCAGCTCCCCCTCGTGAAAATTCTTGAAGGCGGCACCTGGGCTGCCGGACGACGCATTGCGGCCGAGCTACGGGATGGCTCTCCACCCCTACAGATTCAAAGCGACGGCACCGTGTTTTAGTCCTTCGGCGCGTTGCGATAGAACGAGTCGGGATGGGCCTTGATCGAGAAGGTCAACACCGTTTCATCGACGCCCTTGAGCTTCAGGGGGCTGCATTTGGTCACCGCATCGTCTTCTAGTTCTAGATAGTCGGCCACGGCAGCAGAAATCAGAATGGAGTCGGGAGTGGCAGCTTCTTGAATGCGGGCAGCAATGTTCACACTGGGGCCAATGGCCGTGTAGTCCGATCGCTCAGCACCACCAAACATGCCCACCACCGCCGTACCCTGGTGAATGCCGCAGCGGAACTGCACCTTGCCAATGCCCTGCGCCTGCCAGCGCGCATTCAGCACTTCCAAAGACGCATACATCTGACGAGCTGCAGCGATCGCTCGATGCACCTGCTCACTGGGCGGTAGCTCTTCCGGCGCGCCGAAAATCGCCAAAATCGCATCCCCCATGAATTTATCCACCGTGCCCCCATGGTCAAAAATGGCATGGGTCATTTCCGTGAGATATTCGTTGAGCAGCTCCGACACCCGCCGCGATCGCAAGGTATTGGACAACTGGGTGAAGCCAATGATGTCGCTAAACAAAATGGTCACCAGCTTCGGCTCGGGGCGCAGATCGAGCAATAAGTCACCCTGGGCCGCCTTTTTCACCAAGGACGGCGGCAAGAACCGCTGCAGCACAGACTCGGTGAGATAACGGTTGAGTTCTTCCACCCGCCGCTCATTGGCCTTGAGGGCCAGCAGATTGCGCACGTCGGCTAATAATTCGCGATCGTTGAACGGCTTAGACAAATAGGCATCAGCCCCCTGCTCCACCCCTTCAATGCGGGTATCTTCATCGGCACGGGCGGTGAGCAAGATCACCGGGATCCCCTTGAGGGTCTCATCTTGGCGAAGCTGCTGAATCATTTCCAGCCCAGACACCATGGGCATCATCAGATCCGTAAGGATCAGCTGCGGCTGATGAGTTTGGGCAAGCTGGAAGCCTTCCGCCCCATTCCGAGCCGTCACCACCCGGTAGCTGGCGTTGCGCAAAATATCCGAGACATATTGCCGCAGATCGGGATTGTCATCTACGACCAGAATCGTGGGCGCAGTGTCGCCGTCTGGCCCCTCGGGCAAGATACCCAGCACTTCGCCAACCTCACCCTCGCCATCCCCAGGGCGATCGGTGGCATGGATTTCGATATCCGCCAGTTCCACCACCGCGCGGCTCGACTCCATTTCCATCGGCACTTCAATCACCTGATCCGGCGGCAGGTGGGAAATGCCCGTCTGCAGCCACACCGTAAAGGTACTGCCCTTGCTATATTCCGACTCAACGGAGAGATTGCCGCCGTGCATTTCCACCAATTTCTTGACCAAGGCCAGACCCAGGCCACTGCCCTCATACTTGCGGTTGGCAGACCCATCCGCCTGGCGGAAACGGTCAAACAAATGGGGAATTTGATCGGGACGAATGCCAATGCCAGTGTCGCGCACCTGCAGCAGACAGTGATCGTTGGCCGATCGCAGACTGACCACAATGCTGCCCCCTGCCGGGGTAAACTTCATGGCGTTCGACAAGAGATTGTAGAGAACCTTATCAAACTTCTCTAGATCGAGGTAAATGGGCAGGCAGTCTTCCAGATCGGTGGACAGGTGAATCTCTTTGCGATCGCAATAGTGATGGAAGGCATCCACAATCTGGGCCACGAAGCTCTTGAAATCACAGGGGCGGAAGCGCGGCTGCATCCGACCCGCATCCAAGCGCTGAATGTCGAGGAGCTGATTCACCAAGCGCAGCAGGCGGCGAGAGTTGCGTAGGGCAATTTGAGACTGATCGTAGGAGAGGCCTTGCCCTTGGGCGATCGCTGCCTCTAGGGGGCCAATGGTCAGGGTGAGCGGCGTACGAAACTCGTGGGACACATTTTGGAACAGCTCATTTTTCTGCTGATCCAGCTCTAGCAACTGCTCCGCCTGCTGACGGGTTTTTTGGTAGAGGCGAGACTGCTGCACCGCGATCGCCGCCTGCACGGCCACGGCCTGGGCCAGCTCAATGTCCTCCTGTTGCCACTGGCGAGAACGGCTCGACTGCCGCAGGGAAATGCTGCCAATGATATGACCGTTGTACAGCAGCGGCACCACCAACAGGGCCCGGGCCGGCAACCGCAGGGGTAGATCGGGCATATTCATCTCAGGATGATGGGCCAGATCGTCAATAATCACCGGACTCTGGGTGGACAAAAGCTGCTGCAACACCGGATTACCCTCAATCGGCACCCGCGACGTGGGCAGGTGCGATCGCACCAAGGGAGCCTCACCTTGAGGGGCGCTAGTGATCATCCAGTCCGACTGTGGCTCCGGATGAATTTCCCCTAGGGTAAACGGCTGCTCTGCGTTTTGATCGGTGGCATCATGCAGCCCCACACATTGGACAAATTCATCCCCAGCCGTCCACAGCGATAGGGCACAGCCGTCCGTATGCAGCGCCTGCCCCAGTTGCTGGGTAATCGCCGCGAAAATGTCTTGGGGGTTCAAACTCGACCGAATGGCCGTAGTAATGGTATTGACTAAAGCCTCTCGCCGAGCCAAGGCCCGCAGCTTTTCATAGGCCCGCGCTTGGGCCAAGGCTGGGGCGGCTTGGTTGGCCACCATGGCAATCAGTTGCACATCGTCATCCTGCCAGACGCGGGGCTGCTGCTGGTGCAGGGCCAGCACCGCCATCAGTTCCTGCTGGCAAATCAGAGGCACAATCAGCGTCGAGCGAATATTAGCCTGGCTATAGATATGGCGAATACAACCGCCGTTGGGAGCCGATCGCTCCAGCCGCTCATCAGTGACCGTATCTTGAATCACCTGGATGGTTTCCGTTTCCCACAGCGTATGGATCAGGGGACTGGTGGCAGGATCTGAGGCATCTGAGGTATCTAAGGCATCTGAGGTACCTGAGGCATCCGACTCACTCGCTTGGTCAACGCGATCGCCCTGGGCCGCCGCACTCAGGTAGGTGAACACCTCATCGGTCATCAGTTCATCTTGGCAAGGTCGCAGCAGACAGCAGTCCACCTCAAACATATGCCCCACCGTATCCACGATGGTTTGGAAAATATATTGGTAGTTCAGCGCACCGCGAATAGCGCTACTGATGGTGTTCAGCAGCGACTCTTGGCGCAGCGTGCGACGCAGTTCTTGGGTGCGGGTTCTTAACACATTATGGGTATCAACCGCTTGGCGCACCACGGTTTTCAGCTCTTCATCATCCCAGGGCTTGGTGACATACTTGAAAACCTTCCCAGCGTTAATCGCCTCCACCAGATCTTCAACATCGGTGTAGCCGGTCAAAATGATCCGAATGATGTCAGGATATTGGGTCGCCGTCAGACTCAGAAACTCCGTGCCGCTCATGGAGGGCATCCGCTGATCAGAAATGATCACCGCAATATCCCCCTCGGCCGCTAAAATCTCCAGCGCGACTGGCCCACTCTCTGCCCGCAATACCTTAAATTCCCGATAAAAGGTGCGGTAGAGCAGATCAAGGTTGTCTGGTTCGTCATCAACCACCAGAATTTTAGGCTTTTCGCTATCAGGAGATTTCATGCACTATGCTCCTGCAGTGGGGGCAGTCGTCTGATGAGAGTAGGGGGGTAGATTGCATGACCTCAAAAATGGAACGATGTTGTCACACGAGGATGGATAGCACGAGCTTTTAACCTGTGGTGGTTTTGGGCTAGGTTGAGGACAACCACGAGCCCAACAGCTTGCCCCTGCTGCGGTACAGCCTCAGTGGGCCAATGGGAACGGGTAGAGTGAGCGCGATCGCACATTATTCACGTCATTCAACTAATATTCAGTTACTCAGGATTGGTCTGATGCACCCAGAAAAATTTGTACCCTTGAATCTGCTGATAGCCTGCTTAAGATTCTAGCCTTCTTGTTTAGTATCGTTAGCCTAGACATCGGCCACCCTACCGAAGTTGAACAGCCTATCGCAAACTAGAGAGATGAGCTGAAGCTCCCAAGCTCTGATGGTTGTCGAGGGTAGTCGCAACCTGGTCATCCCCCCTATGCCCCTGCACAAATTGGGTTGCCTTAGTATTCCCAACTTTTATCATAGAAGCTTTATTCCTAAACTATCTTGTTGAAAAGCTTGAATCGATGTCCCTTGCCCCCACAGCCTGCCCCCCGAAATCCTCCAGCGGCGGGAAGTGGGCGGACGTAACGATTGGTCAGCATTTCGACGTCACTCATTTCGACGTCGCTCATTTCGACGTCGCTCAATGCTCAAATCTTGATAAGACGAGGGTTGAGCGGAGTCGAAACCCGGCAAGCTTCGTTGAGCGTAGTCGAAACCCGGCAAGCTTCATTGAATTAAGGCCAGCTTCGTCGTTGTAGTAGCGCGTCTAGGCTACTATTCCACCTAAAAGCTCATAAGCGCTAGAATTCTAAAAAGATTCCTGCGTCTAGAGTGCCGCCTAAGATCGCTACGTCTCGCCCACACCATTCATCCTTAACGCATCATGTCCACGTTTCTGACGGGGCAATCCCAACCGTCTGCTGAGACCTATAGCTGGCAGTCAAGCGATCGCCTCAGAAATGGTGCAGCTTGTCTGATTCGCACCGTGCGGCAGCCAGACTTGCCGCTCCTCGCTGACATGCTCACCCAGTGCTTTCACCCCCAAGAAGGGTTAGCGGCTTGGTTCAATCCGGTCTTTCGCTTGGGCATTTATGAGGATCTGCGCCATCGCTTCTATGCCCGCGATCCCCATACGGTTTGTCTCGTGGCCGTGGATCCTGAATCGTCAACCGAGGGACGGCGATCGCTGGATGCTTCCATCGCAGGCACGGTGGAGATGGCCCTGCGCTATCCCAAGCTTTGGCAGTCCCAGCGGCAGCAGTACCTTTATATTTCCAACCTAGCGGTGCAGCCCCACTATCGGCGGCAGGGCGTCGCGAAACAGTTGCTAGGCGTTTGTGAGCGCATTGCCCTAGATTGGGGCTATTCCGAAATTTGTCTCCATGTGTTGGACAACAACGCCCATGCACGCCGGCTTTACCACCAGCTCGGGTTTCAACTCCAGCGCGCTGATGCCAGTGTGGGATCGATGTTGCTCAAGCGTCCCCAACAGTTGCTGATGGTGAAAGCCCTCAGTTCTTCCTCCTGATGCCCCTTCCAGACAGCGATCGCCCCTCCATCATCTACCTGCATGGCTTTGCCTCCAGCCCCGCATCAGCGAAGGCCCAGTACCTCAGCGATCGCCTACGAGAATCAGGCATCACCGTGGCCATTCCCGACCTCAACCAAGACGACTTTTCCCACCTAACCCTGACGCGTCAACTGCAGCAGGTGCAGGATCTCCTATCCACAGCCTCATCACCGGTGACCCTAATTGGCTCCAGCTTTGGCGGCCTCACCGCCGCCTGGCTTGCAGAACAGGCACCCGCCGTCGATCGCTTGGTGTTGCTGGCCCCAGCCTTTCAATTTCTCGACCACTGGCTACCCCGCCTCGGTGCCGATCAGGTGGCCCACTGGCAAAGCACCGGCTATCTGCAGGTGTATCACTACACAGCCCAAGCGCACCTACCGCTGCATTATGGATTTATCACCGATGCCCAAACCTATGATGAAAAGAAGCTGCAGCGATCGCTGCCGACCTTGATTCTGCATGGGCGATCGGATGAGGTGATTCCCATTACGGCCAGCCGCGCCTATGCTGCCGATCGCCCCTGGGTGAGCCTGGTGGAACTGGACGACGATCATAGTTTGGGCAAGGTGCAGCCCCAGCTATGGCAAGCAATCCAACAGTTTTGTGGGATTCCAGAAGCGTAGGCAGTCTGAGCGATCGCGCCCCAGGGCTTGCCTACATCCCCTTGGATCACCGGGAATCCACGATCCAGACCACCTAATTCTCAAGGGTGATTCTAAGGAGCGATCGCCTTCCCCGAAAAAATCGCCCATAGGGGTAACTGACCTGATAAGTTGATGGAAGTTCGGGCCAACCTCGTCAAAAGAAGATCCTGATGAACATACATACTGTCTCTACCCAACCCTTCGATGACCAAAAACCCGGCACATCTGGACTGCGTAAGTCCGTTACTGCGTTTCAAACCCGGCACTACCTCGAAAATTTTGTTCAATCCATCTTCGATAGCCTAGAGGACTACGCCGGGAGCACCTTAGTGGTGGGCGGCGATGGGCGATACTACAACCGGGTCGCCATCCAAGTCATTCTTAAAATGGCGGCAGCCAACGGCTTTGGGCGCGTGTTGGTGGGTCAAGGCGGTATCTTGTCAACGCCCGCAGCCTCCTGCATCATCCGTAAATATCAAGCCTTTGGGGGCATCATCCTATCCGCCAGCCACAACCCCGGCGGCCCTGATGGCGATTTTGGCATTAAGTACAACATCGGCAATGGCGGCCCTGCCCCTGAGAAGGTGACGGAAGCCATCTATGCCCGCAGTCAGACCATTGACCAGTTCAAGATCCTAGAAGTTGCGGATGTGGATCTCGATCAACTGGGTGCCGTGCAGCTCGGTGAGATGACCGTGGAGGTGATCGATGCCGTCGCCGACTACGCCGAACTGATGCAATCCCTATTCGACTTCGATCGCATCCGTGCTTACCTGACCAGCACCAGCTTCCGCATGAGCATGGACTCGATGCACGCCGTTACGGGCCCCTACGCTCAGGTGATCTTTGAACAGTTGCTGGGCGCTCCGGCAGGCACGGTCGTCAATGGCGTTCCCCTAGAAGACTTCGGCGGCGGCCACCCCGATCCGAACCTGGTCTATGCCCATGACTTGGTGGAACTCCTGTTTGGCAAGGATGCGCCTGATTTTGGAGCTGCTTCGGATGGAGACGGCGATCGCAACATGATCCTCGGACAGCGCTTCTTCGTCACCCCCAGCGATAGCTTAGCCGTCTTGGCCGCTAACGCTACTCTAGTCCCCGGCTACAAAGACGGACTGGCCGGCATTGCCCGCTCCATGCCCACCAGCCAAGCCCCCGATCGCGTTGCGGCTGCCTTAGGGATTGATTGCTACGAAACGCCCACCGGCTGGAAGTTCTTCGGTAACTTACTCGATGCCGGGAAGGCCACCCTCTGCGGTGAGGAAAGCTTCGGCACCGGCTCGAACCACGTGCGGGAAAAAGATGGTCTGTGGGCGATCTTATTTTGGCTAAATGTCTTAGCCGTCCGCCAAGAATCCGTGGAAGCGATCGTCACTGAGCACTGGAAAACCTATGGTCGCAACTACTACTCCCGCCATGACTACGAAGAAGTGGCCAGCGAGCCGGCTCATCAACTGATGGATAACTTGCGATCGCTAGCACCCACCCTCAAGGGTAAGGTGTACGGCAAGTATGAGGTTGAGTATGGCGATGACTTTAGCTACACCGACCCCGTAGACGGCAGCGTCAGCAAAAAACAGGGCATCCGAATTGGCTTCACCGACGGCTCCCGCATTGTCTTCCGCTTGTCAGGAACCGGCACCAAGGGCGCAACCCTGCGGCTGTACCTGGAAAGCTACGAAGCCGATCCCACCAAGCAGGGCCTCGATCCCCAAGACGCCTTGGGTGACCTGATTGCGATCGCCCATGAGATGGCCCAAATCAAAGCCCTCACCGGCCGCGACCAGCCGACGGTGATCACCTAATCTCGATTCTCGCTTCCCATTCTTGGATAACCCACGACCGATCGCCCTCACCCTAAATCCCTCTTACCGAACGGGAGAGGGATTTAGGGTCATTCATGATCTAATGCATTTGCGTTATCTCATCCATTCGCTACCCAGATTCATAAAGAGCGATAAGCATCCCCTAGTCGTAGTAGCGCAACCATTTTGCCTGAACGCGGTCATTCACTAGCTCAACGTAAGCATAGTATTGCCCGCTAGGTATCTGCCACCGCATCACCTGCATTCCACCGGAGGATTCATCCACCACCCCAGGACTCCGTAAAATGTCGCGCACCTCATCTAGGGACATGCCAATCTCCACTTGGGGATAGGGATCATGGGATCTAGTCTCAAATACGCAGAGCGTTTCATCGCGCCATTCCGAGCGTGGCTGATCAAAGATGGGGTCGCCCCCCAGCGATCGCCATTCACGGTTTTCTGCCTGCATAACAAGATACAAATCGTTGGTATTCCAAATACCTAGATGTAGGCGTTCAGAATCATCCGCTGACCCCGTCAGCGACACTTGCAATACAGTGCGGCTGATCGTCGGTTGATTCGGAACACTAATATCCGGCTCCATCATGACGATGGTGTAGTCATCAAAGGGTGATACAGCATCTGGGTAAGCGCTGGGAATGCAGTAGAGAGACTGCGCTGTGGCCACATCTCCCGTCTGGAGGGCGCTGAGGTAGGCCTCTGCCAACTGATCCTCGGTGGCCACACTGGATCCACAGCCGACTAGCAGCCCCAAAAGAGCGATCGCGCCTCCGGACAAGGGTAGGCGAAGGCGCTGAAACCAATAAATGTTCATGTCATCGTTGTACTCCATAACCAACTAGTTTTAGAACACCCAATCGGCTCCGTGAATTCAACGGATGAACATAAAACTTATCAAATAGCCGCGATCGCTCTCATACCAGTTCTTGGATTGTCCGCTACAGTGGTCGTGATTCAGCAAAATGTGGGCTCTAGCATCGCCAGGAATCTCAGAGCATGACTGTCTCTGCCCAAAAAGACTGATAAATAAGAGCTTCAGCCATTGTTAAAGATTCTCCCACACATGTCTGACGCACAACCAATACATCCACCAACCAAGGCTTTAAAGTTCATAGATTTCTTAATTTTAGCTAGAAGACATTCTGCTGGAAGAGGCTTCTGAACATTTACCTTAAACAATAAAATGGCTAGTTCACCTATCACTCTCACATCAAAAATACACAGAGAGAGATGGCAGTGGATCTAACCAAGGTAAATTCCCAGAAGATACTCACCTAGCAGGATCACCCGAAGGGCTAGACTAATATACAGGGCGATCGCCCTCCATTCCTGACAACAACACCCGGACAGCGATCGCATTTTCACAAGATCCCTAGCTTCTAGGTTGAGCTAGGGGTAATCGTCCGTGGATAGACTATTGTGGGCGATCGCTGCTCTCAGAAATAGATTATCTATGGCTCTGCACCGCAATCCACAGATCTGCTCCTAACATTCCATGGGGAGAAGAATCGGCGGAACTCGGGAGCGTCCAAGCGCCCATACAAAGCACCATATTGATAGTTGCTTTAGCCTTTCATATCTACCTCTAGCATCCTTCATCATAGAGCCTGGGCACGGTTCCCGGATTATAGGCAAGGCGGACAGCTCCAAAAGCTTCTTCATCTGTAATTTCAATGAGTCCTTCTTCAGAAATCTCATAGAGGCCGGTCTCATAACACTCAGCTAGGGCCAACATCATTGTAGTTAGACTCGTAAAGGCTAAGTGAACCCCACCCAGTTGATCCATGAAATAAACAGGAGATGACTCTGCCTCACAATCCATCCCCTCAACGACAAAATGTTCTCCTTCAAACCCACAGAAGGGAAATAAATAGGTTGGCAAATACTGCCGTTCTCTAGAATGGATCTGCGACGGATGGTTAATATATCCTTCTGTTGCTCGCTTCAGGGCATAGTCTATATCCAGGAACACATGACTAATAAAGATGCCACATTCCCAATTATCATTCCTGATGCCGTTGTGCCATTGGTAAAGAGTATAGAGCTCTTGCGATAGGTGGTGGGGAAATCGCTTCAGCTTTGTCTGAAGTTCGTCTAAAGATAATCCTGGCAAAAACCGACTGATATACTCGGGTTTATGATTTTGTATCCAGGCCAGAATTCGATCGAGTGCATCCGTTAGGTCAGTCATAGAGAGATTATGATACTCACAATAGAGGAGCGGATAGGGAAGGGGCAAGGTATCCTAGGAGGCTGGAGACGGCTGGATGTCTCTGCTATGCCGATAATACTCGATGGATGGCGCTAGGAACGCTGCTGTACCCATCGTCGCATGAGTTCGACGGTGAACTGCAAGCGATCGCCCTCTTGAACCACCACATCATGGTCGCAGAGGGTCTTGAGGGCAGCGGTGACTGCATCAGGAGAGAGTCCAGTTGCCGCGACTAGTTCCGGGAGCGTGAGCGGGCCGGCGCTGAGGGCTTGCAGTAGATCGATTTGCCCCAGTGGCTCGCTGGTTTCAGCCTGTCGCCATACGCCGGTGAAGTAGGCCCCGCCATCTTGGAACAGGGCGGAGGAGTCAATCACGGCATGGAGGTCTGTAAGGGAAATAGGGCGATCGCTCTTCTGACCTTCTTCAAACACTTGGCGGTTGAACTGGGTGACCAAGTTTTGGCCAATGAGCTGGACGAGGTAGGGCTGACCGTGGGTGAGATGGACGATTTCGTTTAGGGCCTCGGGAGTGTAGTCAAGGGGGAAGTCGAGAGAGGGTTGGGTGATCAACTGTCGAGCTGCTGCTGCGGTGAGGAAGCTTACCTTGCGGGGCTTGATGCTGCCAAAGAGGGGATTCCAGTAGTCGTGGCATTTTTCCTGGAGGGTGTAGAGGCCGGCTAAGACCAAAACAAACCAGTCAGTAGTTTGGATCAGACCTCGCAGGAATTCCGTAAGCCCAAGCTCAACCCGTCCGTTATCCATAGCATCTTCCAATAGCTCAAATTCATCGATGGCGACGATGAAACGCCGGTCAGCCATCAGGGGAGCGAGTTTTTTTAGCCAGCGGTTAAAGGTCTGGTAGGGATTATGGGCAGGGTCTAAAAAGACGGTCTCGTCAGGTTCGAAAATAGTGGGCTGTAGGTCAGGGGGGAGGCGATCGTAGAGGGAGAGGGCCAAGGCATAGAGCCATTCGCCGGTGCTGCGTACCGTGCCCATCCGCTGGAGGTTGAAATCTACCACCCAGTTGCACTGGGCATCGAGGCGATGGGATAGATTTTTGGGCGTTGCGCAATCAAGAATGATTTAAGTGAATGCTGGAATCTGACGATGTTTGA
>RECH01000377.1 GCA_007694125.1 Leptolyngbya sp. DLM2.Bin15 | reverse complement strand
CCACGGCGGAGAGCTACGTCACCCTGCAACAACAGTTAACCCCAGAAAACCAGGCATTGCTGGATGACCTGCGTCAAATTGACACCCAGCGGGCTAATTTATTTTTTGGTGAACCTGTAGAAGGGCAGGTAGAACTGGTAGCCTCTCTAGAGGCCAGAGCCGAAGTGTTGCAAAATCAGCTCGCCCGGGCCAGTGCCGTCTTCCGCACCGAGACCCAGCCCGTCACCCTAGAAGCTGTGCAGCAGCAGATTCCAGCGGACGGGGCATTGGTGGAACTGGTGCGCTACGAGCCGTTTGATCCGTCTGGAGCAGGTACTTTGGGAGCACCCCGCTACGCGGCCTACGTGCTCTTCCCCTCCGGCGAAATCCGCTCAGTAGATTTGGGCGATGCCGCCGCTATGGATGCCCAGATCTTCACCTTCCTTGATGCCCTGCGCGATCCTCGCTCCAATATTCAGCCCATTGCCCGCGCCCTTGATGCCCAACTGATGCAGCCGATTCGCGCCCTCACCGGTGACGCCACCCACCTGCTGCTCTCCCCCGACGCGGCCCTCAACCTGATTCCCTTCGCCGCCCTGATGGACGAAAGCAACAGTTACCTGCTAGAACGCTACACCTTCACCTACCTCACCTCCGGCCGCGATTTGTTGCGGATGAATCGCGGTCTGGAGCCGGGGCAGGGGCCGGTGATTGTCGCCAATCCTGACTATGGAGCCACGGAGCTGGCCGCTGCGTCTCGTGGTACGCCGAGTCAGGGGAATGCCGTCTTGAGCGCCCAGCGCTCCACCGACTTTAGTAGCCTCAGCGCCTTCGGCTCCCTCCCCGGCACCGAAACCGAAGCGGCGGCCATCCTGCCCTTGCTGCCCAACGCCACCCTCTGGGACGGAAATGAGGCCACGGAAGCGGTGATCAAGCAGGTTCAAGCGCCCAGCATCCTGCACCTGGCCACCCACGGCTTTTTCCTGCAAGACCAAGACTGTCTGGCTGTTCCCGGCGACACCCGCACTGCCTCGATTGACGTGATCTCCACCATGCAAACCGACTGCGTACCCACCCCCCGCAATATGGAAAATCCCCTGCTGCGATCGGGGTTGGTGTTTGCCGGGGTGAACCAGCGGGCAAGCTTCGCAGATGATGACGACGACGGGGTGCTCACGGCCCAGGAGGTCACCCGAATGCACCTGTTTGGCACCCAACTGGTGGTGCTGTCGGCCTGCGAGACGGGGCTGGGGAATGTGGTGAATGGCGATGGGGTGTATGGCCTGCGGCGGGCGTTTGTGCTGGCGGGGGCGGAAAGTCAATTGATGAGTTTGTGGAAGGTGGATGATTTGGGTACCAGTGACCTGATGCAGGGATACTATGAACGGTTGATGGACGGAGCTGGACGCAGTCAGGCCCTGCGGGATATTCAGCTAGAGTTGCAATCGACAGGGGCTTACGGTCATCCTTATTATTGGGCAGGATTTATCGCGTCGGGCAATTGGCGCGCTATGGAGGGAGGGGAATGAAAGCACCGGAGCGCTATTGGCAACTGCTGCGCCTCACCATGCAGGGTCAGCGGCGGGTGGAGGAGTTGCCGCCTTGCCGCCATTGTCTGGAAACCCACTGTCTGAAAACCCAACCTCTGGGGGCGGAGGCGGTGCCGAGCGATGCTGTTGTGCAGCGCCAGTTGCAAACGCTGATGCAGACGGCTGAGGAGATGGTGTCTGTTTTGGCAGAAGGCTGCTTGCGCTGCTATATTTCCTATGAAATCGATCGCACCTGTCGAGACCTATTCAGTCGCTTTGGCACCTCTGCCGGCATCCCTGCCTTAGAAGAACTGCTGGCCTTAGTGCTGATGGATACCGATCCGCTGCGCCAACGCCCGACCACACTGCCCCTCCCAGACGACCCTACTCCTGCGGGCAAGGTGTTACGTACCTTTGATCCTGATAAGGCACAACTGAATACCTGGACTAAACGGGTGGTGATGTCTGATAGTAATCTCAATTATTATCTACATGACCACGGTATTTATCTCGACAGCGATTGGAGCTTATTGAATAGCCTGAGCGAGAAAAAGCTGCGGCAGTTGCTGAGCAGCGATCGCCAACTGAGTGCAGGGCAACTGCAGCAGGCTACGGCTATTTTACAAAGCTATCATGCTGTATACCGCCGCGATCGCATTGCCACTCGTGCTGAAAATCGCTCATCAGCTAAGAACCGCAGCCGCTGTGAGCCACCAACCCCAGACCAGCTAGAGCGCATGGTCACCCAGCTCCAGCAAGACTGGCATGGCCGGGCAGATGGTTGGCAAGCGGATAGGATGACCGCAGATCTGATCCTCACCCAGTTGGTCTCCTGGGCCCAACTGATGCGGCGATCGCGTCGTCCTCCCACCCTGTCCCTCGATAGTCCTGAACACCACCAGCTCGCGGATACCGCTCAGAACCATGGGAATCATGGTGACGATGCCGAATCTGATCAGCAGCAGTTTCTCCAAGCCTACCGTCAGGCCCTGCTCGCCGCCATGGATGAGGCGATCGCCCTCACCCTCACCCATCGAGTGACCCGATTAAATCAGCGTCGTCAACCGCCGAAAGCAGCCGAATTTTTGGAGGGGCTACACCGCTTGGTTTGTCGCAAAGAATCCATGGGGGCGATCGCTCCCCACCTAGGTCTAACTGCCCAATATCAAGTCACCCGACTGCTCAACCTTAAAGCCCTGCGGGCCGATATTCGTCGAGAAGTACAACATCACCTACGCCACCGCATAGGCCAATTGGCCCAGGACTATGTAGAGGTATCTACCATGGATCAGACCTTAGACCATGTCCTAGATGCGGCCCTGGATGCAGAGCTAGAGCGAATCATCGGCGAAGCTGAAACAGAATCCTTCAATTCCCATGGAACCTCTCATAGTCTGCTGAGCCAACGTCTTTGCCATTATCTTAACCGTAGGAGCGCCCCGTTATGACATACCTTACCCTAGACTATGATGACCGATTAGGCGAACGGTTTCTGCAACCCGACGCGATCGCCCTTAGTGATGAAGCGATCGCTTGGTCTGCCACCCACAGCCAAACCGTAAACCCCGCCGACCCTTGGAGCACCTACCTACATCTCCTAGCCTGGATTGGCGTCAGGGAATGGCTGCAGATGCGATCGCCTCGCTTAGCCCTCCCAGCCTGGGATCCGGCGACCCTGCCGCCCCATCCACCCACCCTGCAGATAGGTGATGCGATCGCCCATCTGGTGGCGATCGCCTGCCTAGAGGATGGCACGGTGGAGATACCGAGACAGATGGTGGCCACCCAAGATGCATCCGATTCATCCGTATGTATACTGGTGGAGGTGTTAGACGAATTAGAACAGATTCAGGTGCGAGGATTTCTACCCCAAATCACCCTGATGCGCGCCATCCAAACGGCGAACCTAGACCTGGATGCTGATGATACCTACAGCGTGCCCGTAGACTGGTTTGACCTAGACCCCGATCGACTGCTGCTGCAAACCGACGTTGGCACCCTAGGAGCGATCGCCGCCGCCGCCCCAGACCTCACCGCCCTCAGCCGTCCTGCCATCAACGCTGCTCTATGGTTCCGCGACCAACTGGATCAGGTTGCCCAGGATCTAGCTTGGATGTTGCTCCCCTCTTTTTCCTACAGTCCTGCCCTACGCTCTCTGCGATCGCCCTTGGAGCAGCTCGATGGCATCCTTAGCGATCTCACCCGCCATCGCGACGTCACCATTCCCACCACCGCCCGTTCCGCCGCCCACGACTTTTGCGTAGACGAAGCCTTCCTGCGGCTCTACGTCATTATCTGGGAATTGCCCAGCGCCAGCGACGAATCCGACTGGAACCTACTGGCAATCCTCAGTCCCCAGCCCGACTCCCTCATGCCCCTCGGCACCTGCCTCCAGATCCGCGATGACCAAAGCTTGCTCACAGAAACCATCCTAGACCAAGCCAGCAGCACCTTCCTCTATGCTCAGGTGGCAGGTGTCCATCACGAGCAGTTTTTGATTACAGTGCGATCGCCCAACGGCATTCATCTTTCCTTACCTCCCATTGCGTTCATGCCCTAACCTAGCTCTGCCCCATGCGTGATTTCCCCCTCCTTTTCCAACTCACCGTTCAGCAGGTGGATGCAACCTGCACCTTTCAGCTAACCTGGGGTGTCGGACAACGCCTCCATGCCCAACTGCCCATGCCCCCCAATCTCATGCGGCTATATTGGGATTGGCAACGCGCCTATCTTAACTTCTACCGCAGCTTACCTAAGCTTGACGGACAGGACGACAGCGATCGCCCCCTGGCCGATGATGCCCTGCGCGGCCGCCTGATTACCAAAGGGGCCGGCACCTCCACAGCTATCGATTGGCAAGCCGACCTGGCAGACCTGCAACAGCGGCTGCAGCTCGAACTGCACCGCTGGCTCCATAGCCCCACCCTCTATCCTATCCGCCAAGAACTGCTCAAGGCTGCCCATGGAGCCGAGAAACAAAACACCACCATTGATGTGCTGATTACCTGCCATCCCCTCGACCTAGCTCGCCTACCTTGGGAAACCTGGGAACTGGGAACCGAAACCGGTATCGCTGCCCACCTACGCCTCGCCCGCGCTCCCTTCACCATCCAGGCCCCTGCGCCAGCGATCGCTCCTCAACGCCGCCGTCCTCGGATTTTGGTGATCCTGGGGGATGACCGTGGCCTAAACTTTCAGCGCGAGAAGGAGGCGATCGCTACCCTACGCACCTTAGCCGAGGTGGTGTTTATCGGCTGGGAGCCAGGTAAATCGGTTGCTCAGGTGAAAGAAGCGATCCAAACCGCCTTGATGGATAGCAAGGGCTGGGATGCTCTATTTTTTGCGGGGCACAGCAATGAAAAAACCAGCATGGGCGGTGAATTGGGCATTGCACCCCATGGTTACCTAAGAATTGCTGAAATGAAAGCTCCCCTAGCGATCGCTAAACAACATGGCCTCCAGTTTGCCTTATTTAATTCCTGCAACGGATTGAACCTAGCAGAATCCTTGATTGATCTGGGTCTCAGCCAAGTGGTGATCATGCGAGAACCCATTCACAACAGCGTCGCCGAAGTTTTCATTGTGCGCTTTGCCCAGGCCCTCGCCCAGCATAAAGACGTGCAGGAATGCCTCCAGGAAGCCTGCCATGCCCTCAAGACCCAGAAAGCTCTGACCTATCCCGCCGCCGACCTCGTACCGTCCCTGTTCCGCTATCCCCACACCCAGCTCTTCCGCATTCCGCCCACCGGCTGGCGGGAATGGCTGGCGGCCCTGACGCCCAATCGATGGGAAGCGATCGCCCTCCTGATGGTGCTGATTCTGACCTGGCAACTGCCCGTCCAAAAGTGGTTGATCGAACGGCGCGTCCTGCTGCAGGCTTTCTACCAAGATCTACCCTTTCAAACCATACCCTCAACCCCACCCACCCTCCTGCTGCAAATTGACGAAGCCGCCCTGCGCGACCAAAAACGCTTTCGTCCTATCCCCCGCGACTATCTGGCCCAGTTAGTCGATCAGGCCGCTGGCACCCCCGTCATTGGTATCGACTACTTACTTGACCTGCGGGATGACGACGATCCGATTCTGGCCCAATCCTTCGCCGCTGCCGCCCAACAGGGTAGCCTCTTGGTTCTAGGAGCCAGCCGCGAACAAAATACCCGCCAGTGGCGCTATGCCCAAGATAGCCTGCGCCATCCTGACTGGAGCATCAGCGGCAGCATGACCACCCGAGGCACCCTCTATGCCGAACTGCTGAGCCAAGAACCCTGGCCGATTTCTTATTTACTGGCAGCCTTGCACCATCACTGTGATGCAACCCCTTGCACCCTGCCTGACGACCTACCCCAATCGCCTCGCTTTCAGGCTAGTTGGTTAACCCGACTGAGCTATGGGTTAGGGCAAATGTGGCTGCATCCCATTATCGACTACTCCCTACCGCCCGATCAGGTCTACGATACCCTATCGTCTCAACAAGCCTTAGATGCACCCTTACCTTCCCATAGCCCTGCCCAGATCCTGATGATTGTTCCCAACTATGCCGCTGCCGGCATCGAGCGGGAGAACGAAGATAACTTTCCTGCTCCTGCCGCCTATCGCTACTGGCGTGGGGGAGAACAACGCATCCTCACCGGGGGTGAATACCATGCTTACCTGCTGTATCAATACCTCAACCATCGTATGGTGATTCCTATTCCCGATGTTTGGATGATTATCCTAGCCGCCGTCGTCGGCAAAGGGGTGCGGTTGATCCTGCCCACCGATCGGCGTTCTGCCCTGCTGCACCTCAGCGGCGGCACATGCCTATACGGTCTTGGCAGTCTAGCGCTCTATGCATCCAGTGCAGCGATCGCCCTTCCGATCCTCACGCCCACCCTGGTTGTATGGCTGATCGCCCTGCCATCCACCTCTCGCACCTAAGCGTTCCTCACCATCCCCAGTCGAGGGGATGCCCGTATCAACACCCTATCCTCGGAGAACCACTATGTCTCATCCTCGCTTTTTATCCTACCTGCTGACCAGCTTACTGGGAACCACCATCAGCCTCTCTCTAACCGTCGCCGTCCAGGCTAGCAGTCCTGAAGCTGACCAGATCGCTCCCCCAAACCTAGGATGGCGCAGCCTCCTCAACCTTTTCACCTCAGAACCTCCAGAACCGCCCAACAACGGTGGCTCTCGTCCTATCACCCATAACCTCTGTTGGATTGCCCCCATGGGCCAGTCGGAGGCAGCCGTCGTAGGGAGCGATCGCCCTACCTTAACCTGGTATAGCCCCAACGACATCATCACCCAAGTGCAACTCACGCCCACCGATCATCGCCATCCTCCCCTAATCTACGATATTTCTGCTGACCAGCATAAACTCAACACTGACCTATCTATCTATCAATTTACCCCTGAGCATCCCCTGGAAGCTGGTGTTACCTATGAGTGGAAGATGTATCAAGCCGTGCCAGGGCAAATCGATCTGGGAGCCCCCCTCCCGTACGTGGAACGGATTCGGGTGATGACCACCGAGGAAAGCGATCGCCTCGCGGCTGACTTGGCTCAACAGGAACAAAACCAGATCGCCCAAGGGATGGTGGGAGAAGCTGCCGTGCTCCAACGGTCGGCTTTCTTTGGGCAGCGAGGATTGTGGGCGGAGATGTGGACGATTCTGCTCAGCCAGGCAGAACCGTCGGAAGAACTGGAGCAGGCGATATCTGACACCATCACGTCCCTTTGCAGCTTGCCAGAGCAGGAGATAACCTAAGCGATCGGGGCATCCCTGACATAATATCCAGATTATCCCCTTGTTGGATAGACACCCCTTAGCCCTCACCATGCGGCTGACCTGACAACAAAGCCTTAGCCCCCCTTCAACCTGGAAGAGGAGCTAAGGCTAGTGGATAGTATTTTCTCCCAGAACGGGGACAGATTATACCGTGAAGCCCTTTCAGGATCTTCAGTTTCCGCGTCGTGTGAAAACTGGAGATCCAAGGTGAATTCGATCGTTAAAAAGCAGATTGGGAAAGGGCCAGAGCGAGAGACGTATTCTGTATCTCGTTACTCAGATTTGATCGTGGACGGCACTGACGACTGCTTCTTATGTTTGTCAATGACAACTGGGACTATAAAGATAGAAAGCAATACAAGTTTTCCTCCATAGGCATCCCAGAATGGGAGGCTTGGAGTATCGGGGAGTCGAATGCCGACGAATCTTGCATAGACATCTAATTCCGCCTTATCCATATTTAAGTACTGCTCTGTACTACCGATATAGCCACACCATTGACCATCATAGTTCCATACAGGAATAAAAAAGAGTTTCACCTGCTTGTATCGATAGCCAGGATCCACATACCGTCCATCAGGAGTTCTAAAAATGTCCGTATTTGGAAAGTCAGCAACCTTAATAATCCGTTCTCCTCCCCATGAAATAATAATGGGAACTCGACGACGACGGGCATAGGCAGGGGTCGATGTTGCCAAAATCGATAACGTGACCGTACAGAACAATAGACAGACATGTTTTAGTTTCATGATGCTCACTGATGAAGTTACGAATTGTATTGGTCAACCAATAGCCTTGGGGATGTCGTTTAGCTATGGACAGATCAATGCTAGGGATAAATGAGTAGAAATAGTGGTGACAGATGGCAACACGTCTTACTCTGGGATCGGTATCCCGTCATCATCATGACCTCCACCTCTCTCAGATCACTGTGCCCCAACCGTGGCCGCTATCCTAGGCGGATTGAGCTAACTGTAGCCCTCCTCTCGCAGCACCCGTAACAGTTCCGCTGCATCGGTCAGCTCTGGATCACACTGTACCGCCCGCTCCAGCGACATAATACTTTGCTGCGTCAACGATAGATAATAAAATGCTAAACCTCGGTAATACCATGCCTGAGCATGATCAGGGGCGATCGCCAACGCTCGATCCAACGCAGTAATCGACGATTCATACTGCTCCAGCACCCCCCAAATCCAACCCAACTGATACCATCCTTGCTTGTGCCTTGGCGACAGCATCACCACCCGATGGAACGCCAGCAGTGCCTTGGGGTACTTCTTCAGCTCAATTAACCGTTGTCCCCAGGCAAACCAATCATCTGCGTGCTCCATCCGTTCGGCAAACATCGGTTCCAAGCTGGTGACCTTAGGGGGCATTTCACGACACATCATCTTTTAATCCTCCGTTCTGTGATCCATGTTGAGTGAACTGAACTCACATAGTGGAAGGACACCAAGCACCTATGCAGTATTCCCGCCTGGTTTTTGATGATGTGATGAAATGATTACAATCCGTTGCCAATGAGGATAAACGGTGCCCAGTAGTAGGGATGGGACAGGGTCTGCGCAACAGCGATCGGCAGGCCGGTGCGGGTGCTGATCACATCGATGCTAGCACCGCGCTCTACCCCCGATGCAGTCAGGTCGCTGGTAATCAAAGCGATCTGGGCCTGGCGCAGAGCCTCGGCTTTGGTCATCTGCTGGTTTAGATTGGCGTAGAAGGCATCCATCAAGGTTTGCGTACCGCCATCACTCACCGCCCACAGGGAAGCGATCGCTGCTGAGGCCCCCGCTTCCTGCATCAGATAGCCAAACCCAAGAATCTCTTCCCCTGTACCCAGAGCATCCCCGACCCCAGTTTCACAAGCACTCAGCACAATCAACTCCACCCGGTTGAACCGGCCTTGCCAAGTATCGCGGATGTCTTGCAGGGAGAGGCGATCGCCATTACCAAATAAAATAAACGAGTCCGCCGGGGAACCGGGCACAAAGGCGGCATGGGTGGCCAAGTGAACAATGGTGTGGCTGTCCATCAATGGCTCTACCAGGGAACGGCTGAAGCGATCGTTGATGAGTTGGGTGGTTTCAGGGAAGGCAGCGACCAGGTTTTCTACCTCCACTCCAGCAAAGGGAAGGCCACCAAAGGCAAAGGAGCGTTGCCCAATCTCAAATTCAAAGGCTCCTTCACTGAAGGCAGCGGCTAGGATCAGGGGCGTGGCGCTGGGGCGGAGAGTGAAGTCTTGCAGGCTGGCGGCGGTGATGTGGTTAATGCGATAGGCTTCAACCAGCCATTGATCGCCATCGTGCAGGG
>RECH01000375.1 GCA_007694125.1 Leptolyngbya sp. DLM2.Bin15 | reverse complement strand
GCTAGAGGCTCATATCCTGATTCAGGAACCCCTTGCATTGAAGGTTCGCTATTGAAGATGGACGACAGTGTTCGCATCATTTTAGAGCTAGGAGTCTGTTATGCATAGTGGAGATGATTTAGTTCATCATTGGCTGCAAGATGTTCACCCTTCATCCTGGCAAGGATTTACCTATGTCAGCGATCGCTCTCCTTCACCTTTATCCGAACGTGATTCCCTAGATCCGTCATCCAGCCCCCATGTTTTGTCCAGCATGGACGTGGGCGATCGCGTTCAGATTATTGACCTCAACTGCGGAGACGCAACCTCACGATTACGAGGTATGGGGTTTATGCCAGGAGTGGCGTTAGAGATTGTCAGTGTATTATCCAGCGGCTCCGTCATCGTTCGCCTGGGCCAGCAAAGCATTGGACTCAACGCACTGATGGCAAGTCAAGTGCAAGTACAGCCCATGGCAGATGGATACGATGCAACCCTAGAAACCTATCAACAGGCACCGATCAAGATGAACACTATCAACCCTGGCAACAGCACTAGCCTCCTACAATCCAGCATTGGCGATCGCTTTCGGGTCATTGGTTACACCACAACAGCTCGCACCTATAAGCGTAAGCTTCTCGCCATGGGATTAACGCCTGGCACAGAGTTTATCGTTACCCGTCATGCTCCCCTTGGAGATCCTACAGAGATCGAGGTAAGAAACTTCCATCTGAGTCTGCGCAAAGCAGAAGCAGAAGCATTACGTATTGAACGCATTCATTAGGGAGAACTATCATGCACCGTTCAATGCCAACATCCTCCGCCCCATCAACCCCACGCACAGACCTCCATCCGGTTATTGCCTTAGTGGGTAATCCTAATTGCGGCAAAACCACGCTGTTTAATGCTCTAACTGGTGCCAATCAGCGGGTCGGCAACTGGCCGGGAGTCACGGTTGAACGCAAGGAGGGCTTGTATCGCCATCAGAATCAATCATGTTCTATCGTTGACCTACCTGGTATCTATTCCTTAGATGTGGAAGATGCCGCCATCGGTCTAGACGAACAGGTTGCTAGAGATTATTTAATCTCCGACGCCGCGGATCTGGTCATCAATATTGTGGATGCCTCCAACCTAGAACGCAATCTCTACCTAACAACCCAGATTTTAGAGATGGGCCTGCCGATGGTGGTGGTACTCAATATGATGGATCTGGCAGAAAAGCGAGAGCTACAGATCCGTCCCCAAGAGTTAGCCCAACGCTTAGGCTGTCAGGTTGTACCGATTTGTGCAACTCGTCGGCAGACGCTTTCAACCCTCAAAACAACGATTCAGGAGGCGATCGCCCATCCCACAATTCCATCGGCCTATGTAGCCTATCCTTCCCTGATTGAAACTGCCCTAACGGAGATTCTTTCCCTGAACGATCTGGCCCATCAGCCAACTCAGCATCGACGTTGGCTAGCCTTGGAGCTATTACAATACGAGAACCATCATCAAGACATAGGGCCCGAGCTGCAGCGCTGTATTGTGCAGCATCGTCATCGCATTCACCAAGTCTTAGGAGACGATCTAGATCTATTAATTGCTGATGCTCGGTATAGTTGGATTCATCACATGGTTCAACAGGTTAGAACCCAAGGACAGACCATACAGCCTTACCTATCAGATCGAATTGATCGGGTTGTCTTAAGTCGTGCCCTCGGCATACCTATCTTTCTGGTGGTTATGTATGCCATGTTTTTGATCTCGATCAATCTCGGCGGAGCCTTTATCGACTTCTTTGATATTGCATTTGGCACCATCTTTGTGGATGGTATGGCCCATGGCTTAGCATCTGTTAGCGCTCCCGGCTGGCTGATCGGACTCCTGGCAGATGGCGTTGGGGGCGGCATTCAAACCACAGCAACCTTCATCCCGCAAATTGGTCTGTTGTTCATTTGCCTATCCATTCTCGAAGACTCTGGCTACCTGGCTAGAGCAGCATTTGTGATGGATCGGCTCATGCGTCTTGTAGGATTGCCTGGCAAGTCTTTTGTGCCCATGATGGTAGGGTTTGGGTGTAATATTCCTGGAATTATGGCCACCCGTACCCTAGAAAGCCGCCGCGATCGCTTAATGACGATCATGATGAATCCGTTTATGTCCTGCGGAGCCCGGCTACCTGTATATGCCCTATTTTGTGCTGCCTTCTTTCCTAGAAATGGACAAAATATTGTCTTCATGTTGTATCTACTAGGTATCCTAGCAGCAGTATTCACCGGATTAGTGCTGAAGCATACCCTCCTCAAGGGAGAGATTGCGCCCTTTATCATGGAGCTACCGCCCTATCATATTCCCACCCTACGTGGTGTATTGCTCCGAGCCTGGGAACGCCTAAGAGCCTTCATTACCCGAGCTGGCAAGATGATTGTGATCATGGTGGTGGTGCTAGGTCTGCTCAACTCCGTGGGCACCGATGGCTCCGTGGGCAATCAGGATAGTCAGAATTCTATGCTCAGCGCCGTTAGCCGCACCATTACTCCAATATTTACGCCCATGGGAGTCCAACCCGAGAACTGGCCAGCTACGGTTGGCATTTTTACAGGAGTTTTTGCGAAGGAAGTGATGGTGGGCAGCATGGATGCTTTGTATACAGAGCTGGCGAATCAAGAACTAGGTCATGTAGAGGAACCTCCTGAGGAGTTTAGTCTGTGGGGTGGTCTGGGAGAAGCGATCGCTAGCATTCCAGCCAATTTGGCAGATCTTGGCAATCAAATCCTAGATCCAGTCGGCATGAACATTATGGATAGCTCAACCGACCAAACCGCAGCCGCAGAAGCTCAAGAAATTCACTACACCACCTTTGGACAGATGGCCCAGCGGTTTGGCAGTCCCACCGCTGCGATCGCTTACCTGTTGTTTGTATTACTGTACTTCCCCTGTGTATCAGCCACGGCGGCGGTGTTCCGTGAAACCAATCTGGGCTGGACGATCTTTGTTGGGCTTTGGACAACTGGCCTAGCCTACTGGGTAGCGGTCTTGTATTACCAAAGCATGTCGTTATCGCAAACACCCGGTACAGCGATCGCTTGGATTGCTGGTCTACTGGCTGCGATGGGATTGGTTATCCTAGGCATGAAGGTAGCGGGCGATCGCCTCGATCCCAGCAAAGCTCGCTCCTAACACTACAACATCTATGGGCTAGGGGCTGGTCTCCTAGCCCACAGGTTTGTCAATCCCATCAATCCATCCCATCAATCCATTCATCGCAGTCATCTTACGTCACATTTTATCTATAAGGACACTAGATCCTATGCTTTTAAGCGAACTACAGCGCTATTTACACCACCATCCGCGCTCATCGTTACAGGAACTATCCGAGAGTTTGCATGTGGATGCAGATGCATTACGAGGAATGCTCAGCCATCTTATTCGTAAAGGTCGTGTGCATCAACTCAAGACCAAACCCTGCACCCACTGCAGTAGCTGCAACCAAGAAACCCTAGAATTCTATGAATGGGTGGGCCGCTAAAGTGACCTACACGTTCAGAGATGGCACGTTCAGAGATGGCACGTTCAGAGATGGCACGTTCAGAGGTGGTGTCCTGTGCTGCAATATTGAAGGTGGGAACACTCAGGTCAATATTCAGCACGGCCTGCGATCGCCGCCGGGGGTTTACTCTAGGGGAGGCTCCTCGGGAGGCGGGCCAGCATCCACAGGCGGAGCTGGTGCAACCGGTTCCGGCGGCGGCTCAGGAGCTGGGGGATCCGGGATGGGATCGGCCGGGGGCGGTTCGACGGGGGCTTCAGACGGATTAATGTCTTCTGGGGGAACTACATCTGCCGACGGCGGCCCCGAGGCATCCTCAGGCTCCGACGGCAGCGGTTCGGTGGTGGATTCTGCACTGTCATCTTCATCTTGGCGGTCATTCGACTCCATGTCCGCTGTGCTGTCTGCTGACTCCGGCTCAGACGGTAGATCAAGCGACTCGCGATTGCCCTGTTCCTGAGCCCGACGATTGAGGTCTGAGCCAGAAATGGTCATGACCACGCTCACCATCACCCCATTGGCACCACCAGAGATAGGCTGGAACCGCCATTGTCCCCTCACGGTAGACACGGCAGCTTGGTCAAGAACGGAAGAGCCGCTGGAACTGACGACGTTGGCATAGACCACCGCACCACTGGGGCTAATATCAACCATAATGCCCACAGTGCCTTCAATGTTGGCGTCTAGAGCAGACTGGGGATACCTGGGCGAAGGGCAATGTTGACAAGCCACGGTTCGCGATCCTCCACCGCCGGATTCTTGGGCGGCAGAACCATTGCTCCCTGGGCTGCTCTCTGGGAGGGCAGCCTGGGTCTCTGCGGGCGGGGTGGTGCGATCGCTGGTCTGGGGGCCAGGGTTAGACGGGGTACGGTTTTGGAGGCGATCGCGCAGGGTTTGGGTGGAGCGACGGGCCGGTGTAGTAGCCCTAGGCGTGCTGGCTCGGGGTTCGTCCGGCTCAGCATCAGCGTCCGTAGCCGAAGCAGACGGCTCGGGTTCAACAGCCTCATTCTCCTCAGCCTCTGACGGTTCCGGGTCAGAACTCTCCTCCTCTGGGGCATCCAATTGATCTGCCACCAGTTCCTCCTCCACTGTCTCCGGGGGACTATCGACGGGCTCAGGTAGGGCCTCGGGGGGTAGCAGGGCCGCTGTGGGTGCGGCTTCCACCTCTGGCTCCAGGGGAGATGGATCCTCTACAGGCGCTTCATCCAGCGGGCGATCGCTTAACTGGGCAGGCTCCGGTTCCTCGTCCTCTAGGGGCGGGGGTTCCGTGACAATAATTTCAATGCGAGCTGGCTCTGGCAGAGGACTCTGCTGTCCTAGCCATAGGAAGAGAGGAAGCAGCCCACCATGGGCAACCATAGAACCCACCACCCCCCAAAGCAGGATGGGATTGGAGAGTCGAGATTGGCGATCGCGATACTGGTAAGCGGTCTGCGATAAACTCATATCATAATTAGCTGCAATTGATAGTCATTTAAGATCAAGCCTAAAACTACAACTATTATCAAATAGCTGATGTCAGAGACTGAAGGAGAACCGTCTCCTGAATCAGGTCAACGTTACCTTGTCCAAGGGGCAACCTGAAACTAACGACATGTTCAAACCCAAGTGCTGAGCGATCGTAGAGCATGATAGCTCTCTTAGTCAACCCAAGGCTAGGATGGCCATGCTCAAAATCATGATGCCAAAGAACCCTAGGGTATACTTGACAACTAATCGCATCTAAAGGTCTAATCTTTATTGATAGTAGTTCTCAAAGCAAAGGTTGTCTAGTCCCCCTAGGTTGGGTTGTCTTCATGCAAACTCTGATCGATACTGCAGTAGCTGGTGGCATTGTCATGGTGCCGCTGTTTGGTTTTTCGCTACTTTCCATTGGGTTAATTATTGAGCGTTTGATATTTTGGTCACGCATCAACCGTCGTCAGCGGCGGGTTGTGCAAGAAACGCTGTCTCTCTTTCAGCACGATCCAGCGGCGGTGGTTGACACCTTAAAGCGCCATGCAGATCTGCCCATTGCCCGTATTTTTCTCGAAGCATTTGAGGTTTCTTACAATCTATCGCCAGTGGGATTTCGCCTAGCGTTGGAAAGTGCTACCCAAGCTGAAATCCCGTTACTGCGACGGTTTAATACCGCCTTTGATATTGTCATCAGTGCGGCCCCATTATTGGGATTGCTAGGTACAATTTTGGGTCTAATTCGTTCCTTCTCATCCTTACAGTTGGGGGACTTGGGAGCCAGCAACGCGGCGGCGGTCACTGGGGGCATCAGTGAAGCCTTGGTGTCTACGGCAGCAGGCATGGCAGTCGCCATTTTTACGCTGATTTTTGCCAATCTATTTCGAGGCTTCTATCGACGTCAGCTTGCCCTCATTCAAGAACAGGGTGGACAACTGGAACTCCTCTATCTTTGTCGCTATGAGCAGGCCCATGGATATCAACATCAAATGGTTGGGAGTGAACGATCGTGAATGTACCAGATGATATGGATACGACTGCAGATATTAATATCGTGCCGATGATTGATGTCATTTTTGCAATTTTGACCTTTTTCATCATGTCTACCCTGTTCATGACCCGATCAGAGGGGTTGCCGGTCAATTTACCCAATGCCGAAACCGCAGAAACTCAGCGCACCGAGGCCATTGTCGTCACCATTGATCCATCAGGAGAGCTAAGTCTCAATCGTAACCCGGTGACCCTACAGAATCTGGCCGACCAAGTCAGTCAACTGAAGGGCGATCGCGATAGTGCTCTGGTCACCATCAATGCTGATACAGATGTATCCCACGGCATCGTCGTATCTGTCATGGATGAGTTACGCACGGTGGAAGGTGCTCGGCTTGGAATTGCCACCCAGCGCTCCCGGTCTCAGGCAGTTCAGTAAGATGGTGCTCTAGGGGCACTGCCATGGCGTTTTGGATCTCTGACTCCCATCAAATCTGGTCAACCAATCATCTGATTCCACAGCAGATTTAGGACAAGCCCAAACATTTGTCCCATAACCATCACAGCTCACTCAATTGGGATTGACGATCTGTCAGCTCCATTCAACCATTGGGTATCATGCCTCAATTGAATCCAGACTATTCACGGTCTACTATGCTATCGTCTGCCCGTCAGCCAGCGATCGCCCGTCGCCGGCCATTGTCTATGCTTATGGTAGGTCTGGTGCTCGGAAGCCTAGCTTTAGTTGGGTGTCTATTTGCCAGCGTTGCCCTCGGCGCTGCTGATATCACGCCCTCTGAGGTGTGGCAGTCGCTCGTCAACTTTGACGAAACCTCTACCAACCATCTGATTATCCGCACGGTGCGCCTACCGCGATCGCTGGTGGCCCTGCTCGTCGGTGCGGCCATGGCGATCGCCGGAGCCACCATGCAGGGGTTAACCTATAACCCCCTAGCCTCACCCAGTATTCTCGGCGTCAGTGCCGGGGCAGCCTTTGCTGTTGTCTTATCTACTTTCCTCTGGGGAATTAGCGACCCCATGACCCAAGCCAGTCTGGCTATGGTCGGAGGGGCCAGCACGGCCGTTCTTGTCTATCTATTTGCATCCTTTGCCCCCGGTGGCATCACCCCATTAAACCTGACCTTATCCGGAACCGTCTTTGCCACCCTGATCAGCACCTTGACGACTAGTCTGCTGCTGATCAGCCAACAAACGTTAGAACAAGTTCGGTTTTGGCTGGCTGGCTCCGTCGCAGGGGGGCGGATGGAGGTACTCCAGCATGTTTTTCCTAGTTTACTCCTGGGAATGGTATTATCCCTAGCGCTGGCTCGGAACCTGACGGTCTTGAGTTTAGGAGAGCCGATTGCCCAGGGATTGGGTCAAAACACAGCGTGGGTTAAAGGGCTAGGTACGCTCACCGTGGTGTTACTAGTGGGCAGCAGTGTTGCCATGGCTGGCCCGATTGGATTTATTGGCTTAATCGTTCCCCATCTGGTGCGTTTTTTTACAGGCATCGACTATCGTTGGGTGTTGCCCTATTCTGCGCTAATGGGAGCCATATTGTTGATTATGGCAGATATCCTAGCCCGTCTTGTGATTCGCCCTCAAGAGGTTCCTGTCGGCTTGATTATGCCGTTGCTGGGTGCTCCCTTCTTTATCTACCTAATTCGCACAAAGCTAAAACGATGACCCACTCCCGACCCACTCCTGCCGGGCGATCGCCCCAATGGCTCATCCTGCGCAGCCATCTCATTCCCATTTCATTTCGCATCAAGGCCCAAGTTCCTGCGGTTGTCTTGGGTTTGGGAGGGCTTGTGGTGGCGCTGTTGGTTATCTCAGTTGCCCATGGCGAATACCCCGTACCACCCCTTGAGGTCATTCGGGCTATCCTGGGAGGAGAAACCCAAAATCCAGACTATCTCTTTGTGGTCAACAGCCTCCGGCTTCCTCGGGTGCTGACCGCCTTGCTGGCAGGTATGGGGCTAGCGATCGCAGGCACCATCACCCAGGGACTATTACGCAATCCCCTCGCTTCCCCAGATATTATTGGCATCAACAACGGTGCCGCATTAGCCGCCGTGATATGTATCATTGCCGTGCCTAGCGTACCAACAGCTATCTTACCCATAGCAGCATTTAGTGGCGGTTTAATGATCGCAGGATTAGTCTACGGATTATCCTGGAATCGCGGAACCTCACCCATACGTCTTGTGTTAGTCGGTATTGGCTTCTCGCTGATCACCGGAGCCATCACCAACATTTTGATTACCTTTGGCAACCTCAATCAAGTCTCCCAGGCCCTTGTTTGGCTAACGGGTAGTGTCTATGGACGGACATGGGATCAGGTGTGGGCGCTAGCGCCATGGGTGTTGGTTAGTTTACCTATAGTGCTGCTGATGGCCCGCGATCTCAATGGTCTTAATTTGGGCGACGATACGGCCCGTGGGTTGGGAATTGCCTTGGAGTGGCGACGCGGTCTATTACTTCTAGTCGCTGTTTTATTATCTGGAGCATCGGTGGCCACAGCCGGGACGATTGGGTTTGTTGGATTTATCGCCCCCCATATTTCCCGTCAATTGGTCGGGCCTAGCCATGAGGGGGTTATTCTAGTCTCAGCCGTTGTGGGTGCCTGTTTGGTGATGGCTGCTGATTTATTGGGGCGAAGTATCTTTGCTCCTATCGAGTTACCCTGTGGTTTGATTACGTCATTACTAGGAGCGCCCTACTTTCTCATGTTAATGATGAAACAACGTCCGTCGGCAGGAGGAGTTTAGGTATCCATGAACAAGCTGAGTATCATGCCATGCTCAACGGTGCAGATCGAGGCCAAGAATTTAACCTTGGCCTATGGTCGCACAACGATTATCCATCAGGTTAGCTTAGCCATTCCTCCTGGCAAAATTACGGTTTTGGTTGGAGCAAACGGCTGTGGCAAGTCAACCTTGCTTAAGGGGCTAGGACGATTGCTAAAGCCTTGCACAGGGCAAGTATATTTGAATCATCAACCCCTAGCCCATCAGTCAACCAAGGCGATCGCTCGTCATGTTGCTCTGCTTTCCCAAAATCCAGTAGCTCCAGAAGGGCTAACAGTGCGTGAACTGGTGGCTCAAGGGCGCTATCCACACCAAACCTGGCTGCAGCAATGGTCAATCCAGGATGAACAGGCCGTAGATGATGCCTTACAAATTACCGATCTAGAGGATTTATGCGATCGCCCCCTGGATACCCTCTCGGGAGGACAACGCCAGCGGGCCTGGATCGCCATGGTTCTTGCCCAAGATACAGATATCTTACTGCTGGATGAACCCACGACGTTTCTTGACCTAGCCCACCAAGTGGAGGTTCTGGATTTACTCTACGATCTATATCAATCCCAAGGACGAACCATTGTCTTGGTGCTCCATGACCTGAACCAAGCCTGTCGTTATGGTCACCATGTGGTAGCTATCAAGGAGGGGAAGATCTACGCCCAAGGTGCGCCCTCGGTGGTCATGACTGAAACGATGGTGCAGGATGTATTTGGCTTAAGGAGCAAAATTATTGCCGATCCCGTCACCGGAACACCGATGTGTATTCCCATCGGGCGATCGCTCTACGATACACCTTAGCTACAGAATCTGGGCGTTGCTGAATACAAGTATGAATTACTCAATCCGCCCTCACCCTAGCCCTAGC
>RECH01000228.1 GCA_007694125.1 Leptolyngbya sp. DLM2.Bin15 | reverse complement strand
GCCGACCTACGCTTCGGCCCCCTCCCCGGCACCCAGCAAGAAGTCGATGCCATTGCTCCCCTCCTGCCCGACAACGCCGTCATCCTCACTGGAGTCCAAGCCACCGAAAACGCCCTCAAGCAAGTGCAGGCTCCCAGCATTTTGCACATCGCCACCCACGGCTTCTTCCTCGAAGATGTGGAATTTGTGCCGCCAGAGTCCACCCGAGGCGATCGGGCCACCATCGACATCGTTTCCAGCAGTGCGACACCCCCACCCACTCGCCCAGTGAGCAACGAAAATCCTCTGCTGCGCTCTGGTCTGGCCTTTTCCGGATTCAACGCTCGCGACAGCGCCGGAGAAGACGGCGTCCTCACTGCCCTAGAAGCCACCCGGCTCAATCTACGCGGCACTCGCCTAGTGGTGATGAGCGCCTGCGAAACCGGCGTGGGGGATGTCGCAAACGGTGAAGGCGTCTACGGTTTGCGCCGTGCCTTCGTCATGGCCGGAGCCGAAAGCCAGTTAATGAGCCTCTGGAAAGTAGACGACCAGGGCACCGCCGAACTGATGCAGCGCTACTATGAACTGCTCTTGGAGGGCGAAGGCCGCAGCGAGGCCCTGCGCCAGGTGCAGCTTGAGTTTATGGAAGCCCCCGCCTACCAGCATCCCTACTACTGGGCCTCGTTTCTGTTCTCCGGTGAGTGGCGATCGCTGGATTAGTCAGCACTGCTACAGTTACCCCCCGCGTCTTAGGGTGGAGAAAACCTATAGGTTGCGTTGATAGTCTTCCAATAAGTCCACTAAGCGGCCTTGAATGCGGGTCGGTACCAGATCAGATAACGGCACCTGCCGCTGTTCTCCTAGGGTGACCATGGTATGTGCCAAAATCTGTTCAACGGCCGATGCATCGATGGGATCTGATTCGAGCAACGGATATAGTTGCTCAGATAAAGACGTGTGGATCTTGGCATCCCGTAAATACAAATGCCACTTAGCGACGTCAATATAAATCTGATCCCCAATTTCTGCTGCTAGTTTTTCGATCGCTTCACTAGACATGGGATGGGTCATGGGGTGACCTCCTTAAACAATAGGGTATTAGGCCAACGTGAATTAGGTTTACTTTTTAGCAAAGCCTTTCCCGCTGGTTGTTTCAGTTGCAGTAGAATAATCAGCGATCGCAAAAATGTATACCCCATGGAGCACTAATGCGGTCAGCCAACCTCCAGTCAGCCAAACTGTCCATCCCCAGGTTTGGAACTGGAGAGTGCGCACAAACCAAACTCCCGAATTGCTAGCCGCAAAAAGAGCCACATGGGTGGCAAAGTTCATGCGGTCATCCAGCTTACGAAAGGCAGGATCAGTGCGATCGGGTTTTCGGGGCCAACGAGGAGGCATAGGAATTACTCAATTAGTAGCAAAGAACAAGTAGACTAGCAAAAGCTGGCCTATGTCTCCTATTCTGACATTCTCCGCACCTTACGAACGCAGATTTTGGATTGAATTCTAGGGCGATCGCCCTAACCATGATGCTCTCTTGATTCAGGATGACCTGTGCCCTACCCTGATCCGACCAACCCTCACCCGATGCCTGGCTTCCCTCAGGTGTGTTTCATCAAAAATACGGTCTCCAATCCCCAGATCATCATCGGTGACTATACGTATTACGATGACCCGGAAGACTCCGAAAACTTTGAGCGGCGGGTGCTCTACCACTACCCCTTCATGGGCGACAAGCTGGTGATTGGTAAATTTTGTGCGATCGCCCGTGGTGTGACGTTCATCATGAATGGCGCAAACCATAGTATGGCGGGCTTTTCCACTTACCCCTTCGGGATTTTTGGTCAAGGCTGGGAGCGGGTGATACCCACTGCGGAGGAGAGCTACAAGGGCGACACGGTGGTCGGCCATGATGTATGGCTAGGCTATGATGCGGCGGTGATGCCGGGGGTGTCGATTGGTCATGGGGCGATTGTGGCAGCCAAGGCGGTGGTGACTCGGGATGTACCACCCTATGCGATCGTGGGGGGAAATCCGGCCAGGGTAATCCGTCTACGGTTTTCAGAGGAGGTGATTGAGGCACTGCTGGAGATAGCTTGGTGGGATTGGGAGTTGGATAAGATCACGCGCAATCTTGAGTATATTGTCGGTGCAGATCTGGAGGCCTTGCGATCATGTCAGTGAGATCTAGGGATGATGAAAACCGGTTTGCTTAGCGCGTTACATCCGAGAATCGTTCAAGAGCAATTGGCGCGTGGTTGAGGATCAGGATCGATGGATCACGACCATGGGTAGCTGTGCCGCTCTCTTCCTCCATGCGATCGCCAGCCAGCGATCGCTACGTCTATGAACGCTATTAATATCGCTCCACTCATGATCGCGATCGCACCTCGCCAGATACCCGAGATGCTTGTAGAAGTTGCTCGATAGTAGCCGTGAGATGATTGAGGCGAACGGGCTTTGTGAGGTAATCGTTGGCACCTGCTTCTAGGCAGCGATCGCGATCGCCGGCCATCGCTAAAGCCGTCAGCGCAATGATGGGCGTATGGGTAAATCGATGATCTTGCCGGATCAGTTGGATAGCTTCTAATCCATCCATCACCGGCATCTGCACATCCATCACAATTAGGTCAGGCTGGACAGCTTGGATGAGAGCGATCGCCTCCTGACCGTTTCTAGCCACCAGCAACCGGTAATGTTTTGCTGTGAGATAGCTAGATAGCGTTAAGATATTAGCTTCATTATCTTCGGCAAGTAAAATTAACGGTTGCTCAGCCACATCTTGCCCTGAGGTCTTTGAAGGAGCAGCGGAGTCACCATGGTTTGTCGTTCCTCCCGAGTAAGATCCTAGACTAGAATTAGCGATGCAGCAAGGCAGCTTCACAGTAAAGCAACTCCCTCGTCCAACCTCACTGACAATACTAATCTGCCCTCCATGCATCTCTACAAGCTGTTTTACAATTGCCAGACCTAGCCCTGTCCCAGCATACTGGCGACTTAGGCTGCTATCAATTTGCACAAAAGATTCACAGAGCCGGCTCAGATGTTCTTGAGCAATTCCAATGCCATTGTCAATCACAGAAAACCAAATGCTATGTTCAACATCCAGTGGCGAATGTGAGCGACTGGGTGACGTCTCTAGAGAAACCGTTAACTGAACCTGACCACCATCAGGCGTAAACTTAACCGCATTGCTGAGCAAGTTAATTAAGACTTGACGTATACGGCGATCGTCAACTCGGATCTTAAGGTGTTCAAGCTCTTGAGGAATATCTGCGATGAGATTAATCTGTTTATTGAAGGCTAGCTGCTTCACAAAGGTACAGCTTGTACTGCACAGTGTTTTCACGGAGACATCATTCAGCTCTAGCTTGAGATGTCCCGCTTCGATTTTAGACAAGTCTAGAATGTCATTAATCAACTCCAAAAGATGTCGACCACTACGTTCCACCGTGGCGATCGCCTTTTGTTGTTTTGTATTAATGGGGCCAAAAACCTGTTCTTGCAGTCCTTCAGACATACCCAGGATTGCGTTCAGCGGCGTACGTAGTTCATGGCTCATATTAGCCAAGAACTCATCCTTCATGCGGGTCGCACGGGCTAACTCAGCATTACTACGTTGGAGCAACTCCTCTGCTTGTTTCCGGTCTGTAATATCATGGGCAATTCCTAAACAAGATACGATCGCTCCCTGTTGATCGCGCTGGGGAGCTGCATTAGACGTATGCCAACGCCACTCACCATTGTTGTGGCGAACGCGATATTCCACACCGTTTTGCTTCATACCTGTTTCAATCATGCGATGTAGAAACGCCATGCACTGCGGTACATCATCGGGATGAACAAACGGCACAAAAGATTGATGAACAACATCCTCAATGTCATGCCCTAATATCTCTGTCCAATTAGGGGAAACGTAGGTGAAAACACCATCTAGAGACAGAATATAAATAATATCATTGGCATTTTCAACTAAGTTACGATATTTTTCTTCGCTTTCCTGAAGCAGTTCCTCGGCTCGCTTGCGATCGCTGACATCTAAAATCAATCCGTCCCAAAGTATATCGCCATTGGGCTGACGTTCCGGCTGAGCAATCCCCTGCAACCATTTAAGATGCCCTGATGGAGTGATAAAACGCCCTTCCCATACCCAGGAGTTGAGCGTCGTGGCTGATTTAGCAATCGACTGCTGCAAGGAGGGCATGTCATCAGGATGTGTCATAGAGAATACCGTATTGGCATCCTGTTGAATGGTGTTCATATCCAGCTCAAATATATCCTGGGCGCGATCGCTCATGTAGATAAATTCATGGGAACCATCACCCCGTAGAACATATTGATAGATAGCACCAGGAGCATTGGCTGCAATTCGTTGCAGTCTATCTTCTTTTTGGCGCAGCGCTTTTTGAGTTGCCTTGCGTTCACTAACATCAGTGGAAATTCCACAGATAGCATAGGGCAGCTGCTCTTGATTAAAAAGGAGAAACTTATTTGACAACAGGGTATAAACTGTGTCGCCTACCCGAAAGTCTTCTTCATACTGTTGGAAATGCCCCGCAGATAGTACCATTTGATCATTGATATCTAACCGCTGGGCTACCTCAGGCTCAAAGAAATCTTGATTCGTGTAGCCAATAATATCACCCACGGTGCAGTCAAACATTGTCAGAAAGGCTCGATTGACTAAGGTATGCCGTCCATCAAGATCTTTAACATAAATAGCGGCTGGGGCAAAGTCTAAAATAGCCTGAAGTTTAGCCTCACTTTCCTGCAATGCCCGCGTACGTTGACTAACGCGATCTTCTAACTCCTGATTGAGCTGCTCTAGGGCTTGGGCCGCCCGTGCTTGTTCAATAGCAATTTTCAGAATATCTGTAGCTAAGTTAATGCTCTCTAATTCTTGAGCGCGAGGATGGCGACAGTCATGATAATAAACGGCAAAGGTAGCCAACACCTCTCCATTACCTGCGATCGCTGGAGCTGACCAGCAGGAACAGAGTCCGTGGGACAACGCCAACTCCTTAAAGTTTTGCCAGAGAGGATCGGTGGCAATATTAGACACGATCACCACCTCTCGGCGAGCCGCAGCCGTGCCACAGGAGCCCATACCTTCAGCAATGATCAAATGATTGACAGCTTGGTTATACGATGGCGGTAAATTCGGTGCAGCTCCATAAAGCAATCGACCCTCGCCATCACAAAGCAACACCGAACAAAGACCATCCCCTAACTGCTTTTCGATACCACACACCAAAGCATCTAAAATATCTGGCAGGGGATCAGACTTGGCAATGCGCTCCAAAATTGAACTTTGCAGCGCTAGCCGTAGCTCCGCTTGTTTGCGATCGGTAATGTCCATCTGCGTACCAATCATGCGCAGGGGTTGGTTATCTTCGTCCCATTCCACCACCTTGCCCATATCCAAGACCCATATCCAAGACCCATCCTGATGGCGCAGGCGCAATTCGCAACGATACTGAAGACTATCGCGCCGCAGATGGGAAGCAATGAGTTGCTGGGCCAAAGGCAGGTCATCTGGGTGGACGTGATCTGCCCAGGCTTGGATAGTGAGCGGACTGATCTCCTCTAAGCGATACCCCAGCATCTCTGCCCAGCGCTCATTCAGCGTGACATCCCCCGTTTGCACCGACCAATCCCAAAGACCAATTCCCGAACCTTCAAGGGCTAGCTGCAAGCGCTCCTGGGCAAAATCCAGGGCTGTCATGGTCTCTCGATTATCTAAGCGAACTTGAGCCTCTCGAATTTCTCGGCGTACGGCTTCCGGCAAGCGCACTAAGTTATCTTTCATCAAATAATCATGAGCCCCGGCCTTCATGAGTTCGACCGCCGCCGTATCGCCAATCGTTCCTGATACAACAATAAACGGTACGTCTTGATGGGTCTGCTTGATGATGGCTAGGGCTTTAGGCGCACTAAATCTAGGTAAGCGATAGTCTGAAATCACCACATCCCAGACCCGTCGCTCTAGTGCTGCCGTCAACTCCTCTGCGGTTTGCACCCGTTCCCAAACGACGGCAAAACCGCCTGCTTGCAGGGATAGCAATACCAACAGAGCATCATCTTCTGAATCTTCAACGATTAGCGCAGATAGAGCTTCTTTCATAGACTACAGCCCTCCTGGCAATTGTTCGTTGATCAGAGCCCAATACAGCCCCAATTTCCGTACTGCCTCATTGAACTGATCAAACTCAACCGGCTTACGCACATAGCTATTAGCCCCTAAACTATAGCTTTCTACAATATCGCGGTCTTCACTAGAGGACGTGAGCACCACCACGGCTAAGAGACGGGTGCGATCGCTGCCTCGAATACGTCGCAGCACTTCTAGACCATCAACCTTAGGTAATTTCAGATCAAGAAGCACGACACAGGGTAATGGATCGAGGGTAGCTAGGAGATGGAGGGCCTCTTCGCCATTGTGCGCCACAACAATCTCATTGGTAATATTGCTGCGCCGCAGGGCCCGAATCGTCAAGCGTTCATCATCAGGATTATCTTCAACCAGAAGAATAGCGCGGAGAGATGTCATGACCTATTACCCCCGGTGGTGATGGGTGTGAAGGGTAATGTGAAGTAGATGGTTGCACCTTGCTCAACCTGCCCCTCCGCCCAAACCTGCCCGCCATGGCGATGGATAGCACGCTGCACCGTAGCTAAGCCAATACCTGTACCGGGAAACTCATGGGTATTGTGTAATCGTTGAAACACACCAAACAACATATTGGCATAGGTCATATCAAAACCAGCTCCATCATCTTGGACAAAATAGGTGAGTTGTCCATTCACGTGGGTAGTGCCAAACTCAATGCGAGCAGTCGGATGATGGCTGGTAAACTTCCAGGCATTTTGTAGGAGATTACTGATGACAACGCGCATCAGGGTTGCATCTGCTGAAACAAGCACTCCTGGAGCTACGATCACCTCAACCTGTCGGTCTGGTTCAGACACCTGGAGTTCACTCATCTGTTCTAACACTAAAGTACTCAAGTTGACCGTAGCATAGCGCATCTCTGATCGGGAAACCCGCGATAATCGCAGCAAGTCATCAATCAGCATACCCATGCGTTGAACATTACGCCGGATGCGATCAAAATAGTCTCGCCCTTGATCATCCAACTGAGTCCCATAGTCTTCGAGTAAGGCTCGACTAAAGCCATCAATGGCTCGTAAGGGCGATCGCAAGTCGTGGGACACGGAATAGGCAAAGGCTTCGAGTTCTTGATTGGAGGCTTCCAGTTGAGCTGTAGTTTGCTGCAGCTTCAGTTCAGCCTGCTTGCGATCGGTAATGTCTAAGATAGTACCCACTAGCTGCACAAGCTGTCCTGTGCTATCAAATATGGGCTCCCCCCTAGCTTGAATGTAGACCAGTGTGCCATCTGGGCGATAGGCTCGACATTCTAAATCGTAGGGTTGCCCCGTTTCTAGACCGCGCTGAACCGTTTGGTTATGATGGAGCTGATCCTCAGGATGATAAAGCCTCTGTAATTCATCAAAGGTAGGCATACCTGCCGCTGGATCTCGACCAAAAATTCGAAACACTTCATCCGACCAGTAGATCACCTCGGTTTTCACATCAAACTCCCAACTGCCTAACTTAGCAATGCGTTGGGCAGCTTGCAGGTGGGCATCACTCTTGCGCAACTGTTCTTCTACTTGCTGACGTTCGGTAATATCATGGGCAGCGCAGTAGAGCAGATCATCATAGGGCTGAGCGTACCACTCTAGGTAACGATAGCTACCATCTTTGCAACGATAGCGATTTACCAGGCCACGAACCATCTTTTGCTGCTTGAGATCAGCGAGCGCTTGAAGCGTGATCTCCAAATCATCGGGATGTACGAAATCTAGGCATGATCGCCCCTCTAACTCATCAGCCTCATAGCCTAGAGCAACGTTCCAAGACTGATTTACACGACAAAACTTCCCATCACTATCTGCGATACAGAGTAAATCTAGGGCAACGCTAAAAAACCGCTCTAGTTCTTCCTTATTTTTACGAAGCTGCTGCTCCGTCAATTTACGTTGAGTAATATCGACATGGCAGCCGAGCATCCGACGAGGTGTTGTTGGATTACTCCATTCAATAATCTGTCCTGAACAAAAAATCCACACCGTGGAGCCATCTTTGTGACGATAGCGCACTTCAACCTGAAAAGGAATGTCTCCTCTACTCTCAAGATGACGCCGGAAAGCTTCAAGAACAACGGGCAGGTCATCAGGAAAGATGATGGTCTTCCAACTCTCGGCAACCGTCAACTCATGGTCTTCATAGCCCAGCATTCCTTTGCAGCCCCGGCTCCAATATTCTTGGTTACTCACCAGATCCCAATCCCAATAACCAGCTAAAACGGTGTCGAGAATATGTTCAAGAAGCGTCAAATTATAACGAAGGTATTCAGGCTCTTGGAGATCTGCGGTCTGGGTTAGGGGAACTGAGATCGCTTGAGGAGTAAGTTTTAGGGCAGCCTGGAGGGTGTCATAGGTCATCACACCGATGGCCTGGCCAGCATCATCCGTCACCCAAACATGGCGGTTGCCTGATTGCTGAAGTTGGGTTTCGGCAACGCTAACATCCGTCAAGTCTGAGTAGCGTAACCATTGAGGTGCCGTGATCACGTCACGGATTGATAAGGTTGCTAAGGAAGAGGGGTGAGCAGCAACGAGATGAATCACATCTCGACTACTTAAGCTACCGAGTAATTGCCCATGTTCGACAACCAACAGGCAGCTTGCCCGAGCATCTTGGTGGAGTCTGTCTTGACCCTCGACAGGCGGCTGGGATAAAGCCGCACTCATGACGGCGATCGCCTCCTGAACGGTGACGTCAGCAGTGATTGTAATCGGTGGACAAGCGATCGCAGCTTGGCGTTGGGCAGCGGTGAAGGTAGCTACAGGAGTAGACATAGAAGCTTGAGAAATGGACTAACCGAATGGCTTACCTGGCGTTAAAGCAAATCAGTCTTCCAGAGACTAGCAAAATTCTTGAATCGTGCAATCCCGGAGATTGCTAGTCTTGCGAACAAATTATCACCCCATGTACGTACAATCTCCGGCTTAATCAATCCGAGAGAGCTCATCTCATATCTGGACGTACGCCAACAGCGCTGGCTGGACGGGCTCGCCGTTGCCGAGTCTGGATGGTTGTCAGGCATTGCTGCACCTGCGACAAGTTAGGACTGCGCCGACCGTAACGCCATTGCACATAGGCATCTGAAATCACCTGGATTGCCGTGGCTCGGGGCTCAGGGTGATGGGCTTGGGCCATCCGGGCATATTCCAGCGGCGTTTGGGCAGGTGGCTTAGGAAATCCTTGCTCTGCCAAGACCTGCAGCATCTGTTGATAGATAGCTTCCATGGGCGGCAGTCCGCGCACCCATTGACGATAGCGCCAGGAGCGTAGCCCTGCCCAACCCAGCCAGCCCAAAAAGCCTAGGCTGGTGAGAATCAGCATAGCCAGCAGTGTTCCTGCCCAGCCCCGGCTAAAGAGGTCGGCGAAGAACCCAATGATGCGGTTGAAAAAGTTGGCGATCGCATCCATCACCGTATTGATGAAGCCGGTCACCGGCGACGGCAGCCAGCCGGCCACCCACTGCCAAAGCTGCTGTAGAACGCTGAAGGTTTCCGTTTGTTCTACCGAGGGA
>RECH01000330.1 GCA_007694125.1 Leptolyngbya sp. DLM2.Bin15 | reverse complement strand
GAGGAATCCTACGAGGAACCCCAGGCCTATCCCCACGAAGAGCCCCAGGAACGTCTCCAAGAGAATCCTCCAACTGTTCCGCCAGCCATTGCTCAAGAGATCACCCAAGAAAACGTCCAGGAAACGACCCAAGACGTTCAACAGGAGGAACCCCTAGCAGACGACCAGCCGCCCATGGCCACCCCAGCCATGACGCCACCAATCTTGCCGCCACCGCCCACCGGAGGTATTCCCCTTCCCCTGTCCCAGGAAGAACTGTGGACGATTCTGCACCATGACCTCAGCCAGCAGATGGACATGCCTGCCCCCATCGTTGAGGAACGCGGTGAGGAACGTCGTGAGGATAGCAGCACTGAGCCTGAGTCGAAAGGTTCTGAAGAAACCCGTGAACCTTCCCCAGCAGAAGGCGATCGCCCTCTCGATATGGGCTGGACAGAGGCTCCAGCCATGCCCGATGCTGATCAGCCTGACAACTCCAGCCGTGCAGAGGACGAGAATGGGCGATCGCCCCGCCTACTCCTAGATTCCCTCGATCGTTCTAAGCGAGACCCCGATGATCGAGGGGGCGATCGGGTAGGCGATCGGGTAGGCGATCGGGTGGAGGAAAAGCACGCCGTGGTCACTCAGTCCATCCCCCGCAAAACGCTGACCCCCTACCGCCCCGCCAGCAGACCCGCGGCCCGCCAACCGGTGACCGTGCTGCAAGCTGTGCGTAAAACCCTCCGCCAGTCTCAAGCCACCCACGACAGCTACACACCGCCCACCCAGCGAGACGATGCCGCCGTTTCAGTGGTGGATCGGGTGGCAAATCGGGTAGCGAGTCAGGTGGCAGACCAGGTGACCGCTCCCGTTGAGGAATCCGCCGCCGCAGAAGCCCCCGCCGTAGCCGTTGGGATGCCCTTGCCGGTGCAGGATCTGGATCCCTCCACGCTGCATGAACAAATCGAGCGCCTGCATAAACAACATGCTCCGCCAGCCCTACTTGCCAATGCCTATCGCACCTTAGGTAATGTGTATCGCGATCGCATTGAGCAGGGTCTCGCCTCGGCCGAGGATCTAAAATCAGCGATTCAAGCCTATGAGCAAGTTCTTGTCTGGCTGCATGAAACCTCCCCCCTCTGGGCTGATGTACTCAACGACCTGGGCAATCTCTACTGGATGCTGTCGCGCCAGTCTGCCGGTCTTGATGAGGTACTGTCCAACCTCCAGCAGGGCATTCAGGCCTATCAACTCGCTCTCAACAAAATCAACATCCAAACCCAGGTCGCCAGCTACACCATGGTGCAGAGCAACCTGGGGGCGGCCTACGGCGATCTAGCTCGGTATCAAGATACGGCGGATAACCTCCAGCGCTCCATCCAGGCCTATCAGCAAGCCCTGCGCTATCGCAAACCGGATGATGAACCCCAACGCTATGCCCTCACCCAAAATAACCTCGGCACCACCTACTGGAATCTAGCGCAGCATCAGCAACCCAAAATTTACCTCAAGCAAGCGATCGCTGCCTATTCAGAAGCCCTGCGCTACTACAGTCCAGAATCTGAGCCGATGAACCACGCCATGATTCAAAACAACCTGGGCACCGCCTACTGGAACCTGGCGCAGCATGAGCGTCCGAGGGAATGGTTGATGTTGGCCCTAGCGGCCTATCGCACCGCCCTGCGCTACCGCACCCGCCAAACAGCTCCAGTTGCCTACGCGGCTACGCAGAACAATCTCGGTACCGCCTACTGGCACTTGGCCAACCATGCCAAAGACTCCCCCGATGCCCGCCTTGATTATCTACAGCAAGCGATCGCCGCCTATAAATCCGCCGTGGCGATCGCCCACCACCTCAAAGAAGCCGGCCCCAGCCATCCCCCCCTCAACTTTGATATCTTCGCCACCTACAACAATCTAGGATTAGCCCATTACCAACTGGGCAGCGATAGCCAGATTCAACTAGATACCAACCACCGGCAAACCCATATGGAATCAGCCCTGGAGTATCACCTAGAGGCGCTAGCCGGCTGGGAGCATCGGTCTGATCTACGAGACGCTACCCTCAAATGTGTTCTGCAAGCCATCCGCACCGCCTACACCCAAGGCGGCATCAGCGGGCAAAATCTAGCCCTCTCAAAAGTGCCAGGCCACCTCTTACCAGAACTCCTACCCCAGCTCTAGCCAATATGCTTCAGACATGGGGCAAGCAAGCAACCTGCTAGAAACTGCCCGGATCATCCGAGGACAGCCTGAACAGATAACTATGACTGAATCCCTGCGTCCTCGATTCTCCGTTCGGAGGCTCCGGGGCCGCGTTGGCGAAACCGTCGGTTCCATGCTCCTTCCCCTGAACACCCATGAAGCGATCACTTTTTGCACTGCTGTTGCTGACTGTTCCCTTGTTCACCGGACAAGCAGCGATCGCCTTCCAGCCCGACCACCTGACTCGACTCCAGCGGGCTAATAACTGCGTCAACTGTGACCTGGTTGCCGCCTACCTTAGCGGAGCCAACCTCCGAGAGTCGCACCTCCTGGGTTCTAACCTTTTCCGAGCCATGCTGCGTGGTGCAGACCTAGAGCAATCCAACCTAGGGGCAACGAACCTGGAAGAAGCTGATCTGCGTGGTGCCAACCTCCGCCGCGCCTTTTTAGACTATGCCTACCTCGGCAACGCCAATCTTGAAGGAGCCAGCTTAGATGGCGCAAGTTTAGAGCAAGCCTACTTGGGCGATACCCTCCTAATTGAGGCAAATTTAGCCGGTGCCAATCTCCGCCGCGCCAATCTAGAACGGGCAGTTTTGCGCCGAGCTAACTTAGCTGGTGCAAACCTCCGAGGTGCCAACTTACGCGGGGTTGATTTCACGGGAGCCAGCTTAGAGAGTGCTGACTTATCTAATGCAGACCTCTGTGGAGCCACGCTACCCAATGGCTCTGTGAACACCAGTGACTGCTGAGCACGACGTATCGAGCCAGAACCCCAACACCCATGGTTCTCAGCAATCCAGGATCCAGACAGCCTCAAGCAAGGAAGTAATCATACCCCCAGGCAGCGATCGCGTCCCTAGCACCGTAGTCTGGGCAATCTGTCTTGAGCTGGATCAAACCGGCACGATATTACCCACGGGTTTAGCCATCACTAAACCCGTCTAGCACATCACCCCAGCCAATCGATTCCCCCCACTAAGCGACCGCCAACCGTTGTTCAAACATCTGGCGATCGCTATAGATCGTAAACATCTGTTCTGTATCGGTTTCTTCCAGCAACATGCGGGCCTGTCCACCCAAAGAACATAGGGCGAAGGTGCCTCCCATGGCTTGCACTCTCGTTAAGGCAACGACTAACGTACCCAAACCGCAGCTATCCATGAACATAACGTTGCGGAGGTCGAGCAAGAGTTCCGTAGCGCCATTATCGAGACTTTGATTGACCCAGCAAAGAATATCCGTGGTGCTGGTAGCGCTCAAAATACGAGTAGTGGGAACTAAAACGGTGTGGGTGGACATCTTAAAACCTAGTAGTGGTGACGGTGTAACTAATTCAGGAACGTATCAGGAACAGAATCAGGACGATATGAATCCATAGATAGACAAGCAAGATTCATCAGCGTCATGAGCGATCGCCCCATCCAAAACCACCCCCTAATCTAGATGATTAGAGAGAGTCGGAAATCACCAGCCCTGTGCTGACGAACAGCGCCTCTAGAGTGAGGGCCGGCAGCACAACGTTACCCTAGCAGCCCTGTCTCAGGAACCACGAGCAGCGATCGCCCGCGAGCTTAGAGAGGCTGTAGAACAAGAGACCGTAGAACAACGGAGGTGTTGGCGACGTATGGGTGTGATCTATGACCTAACATCTCTTACCTTGGGGGTACCCATGACTATATCGATCTGCCCATAGGCGGGACAGCGGTAGACTACGGATATTTTGCATCCAGCGAAGAACTCGGCTCCGCAAAAGCCCTGATTGAACATCTCAACATCAGGTTTTCCCTAAGGAGCTTGGATGCAGGCAGGCTTGGATAGACGTCATGAAGCGGTAGAATGCATCGAAATTTATTGTGTTGGCCATCCAACAGGGGCAACGATCCAACCCTGACCAGATCTCGTCGCTGATGTCTAGCTGATAGCTGAGGGGCAAGCAGGCAAGGATATGCCGGCGAACGTTAATGAAGCTGAACGACCGACTTGTAGATCCCCTGTACGAACGCGATCGCTGATGTCACCCAACCTGTGGTTTCAACGATGGCATGAGCCGGATAGGTGTGAGGCCGACCCATGGGATTGAAACTTGTCTAGAAGTAGTATGTGGGGGCACCCGGTCTGTATCACATCATGAATTCTACTGAAGCTATGTAGTTGGTAGTCGTGAATTATACCCATGGCTCAAATTATACACAACTCCCTGGGAGGAATGCTGTGAGATATGCTGAGACAACATAAAACTCTGATGAAGATTTAACGGAGATTCTACGGAGACACCAATTCAAACCAAGGTCAAACCAAGGTCAAACCAAGGTAGATACACCGCCGCCCAAGGCTAACGACCCACCGAGGCTAGGCGCTCTTGCAGCAGTAGGGTCGTATGGTTGTCGATGGGGGCGTAGTTGCCTTGGGCATCTAAAGCACTAAACTGCTCAAAATGCTGGCGCAGGGGCTCTTCCAACATCGAAAGCTGGATATGGGCATCCCCTTGGGCAATATCGGCCCAGAAATAGCGCAGGTGGGGGGCGAGGGCTTGAGCTTGGTTGACCGGCAGGTTGAGGGGCGGATGGGTGAGCAGTTTCATCATGAACGCAAAGGCGCGATCGCCCATCCATTCCCGCGACATCTGCTGCAAATTGGGATAGCCAGGAACAGCTTGCACCTTGTGCGATTGGATATGCAGCCTATAGCCCTGAGCCTCTTGCTGCAGTTCTAGAATGCGGTAGGGATGGGGATAGCTGACCAAGGAGCCGGTGGTGATGTCGTATAGACCATCCTGCTGGGCAATATCTTGCACATGGAGATGCCCTGTGAACACCAGTTGCACCCCGGCTGCCCGCAAGATCTCTTGGAGGCGGGGCGCTTGATCCAGCATGTAGCGTTGTCCCAACACATGGTGGCGCTGGCCGGGTAAATGCTCCACCACATTGTGATGAATCATCACCATCACCAGCTCATCGTGGGTCTGGGCAAGGGTCGTCTCCAGCCAGTGGAGTTGCTGATCATCAAGGGCTCCCAGCGATCGCTGCTGTCCATCCTCATCAAAGGCAATGGAATTGAGGCCGATGAGCCGCAGACCCGGTGCGAGAAGGTGACTGTAGTAGAGCTTGTCGGTCGTTTGATAGCCAAATTGGCGGTAAATCTTGGGGAAATCGCTGGCGGCAATGGCGCGATCGCTTCTCTGGGTGGCGATCAGGTCGTGATTGCCAGGAATGACATACACCGGGTAGGGCAATTGAGCGAGGCGCTGGGCCAGCCAGGCATGGTTTTCCGGTTCCCCATGTTGGGTCAGGTCTCCAGGCAGGAGCAAGAAATCCAGATCGAGGCTGGAAAAATGGTCTAACACCACCTCTAGGGACGGAATGCTCACCTCAACCAGATGGAAGCGATTGGGATGATCCAGAATGGTGTGGGGCAACCCAATGTGTAAATCGCTGGCGATGGCAAATCGAACGGACAGGCGCATAGCTTCAATCCAGGAACAGTTAACCTTAAACCCGTCTCATGCTCCCGCCATCTAGCCCCGAGCGTTCGACATCTGATCCTGCCTTGCTGAGAACAAGGCACCCAGGCATCCATTAGACAGGTGAGACGGTTCTTTCTGAGCATATCGCTGAATGCCGAAGCCTGGCTATCCCTGGGGAGAGCGATCGCTTTCTTGAGCCATCCCCTCAAGCAGAATGCTAGGATCAAAAACCGGCAATATAGTCCTCGAAGCAAACCTATGCTCCCAGCCTCCACGAAAAAACGGGTGAGACAGCATGTCAATCCCCTAAGCGCGAAATATGGCACGCCCTTGCCACCGCCTAATTGGGCAGAGATTTTTGCCGACCCCTCCCACCCCCTCCACCTCGACATCGGCTCGGCTAGGGGGCAGTTTGCGATCGCCATGGCCCAGCAGTGGCCCGACTGGAATTTTCTGGGGCTAGAAATTCGGGAACCCTTGGTGGAAGCTGCTCAGCGCCAAGCCCAAGCCTTGACCAATGCCCACTTCTTGTTTGGCAATGCCAACAACTCCCTGCGCGGCCTGCTGACGGCACTGCCGCCGGGGGTGCTGCGCAGTGCCTCGATTCAGTTTCCTGATCCATGGTTCAAAAAACGCCATCAAAAGCGACGGGTCGTGCAGCCCGAGTTGGTTCATGTCCTAGCAGAGGTCTTGCCCGCCCATGGACAGGTGTTTCTCCAATCGGACATCGAGAGCGTCGCTGTGGCCATGGGCGATCGCTTTTCTGAGCATGGAGGGTTTGTTCGTTCTAGCCCAGACTGGCTGAACGAAAGCCCATTCCCAGTCCAAACGGAGCGGGAAACCGTTACCTTATCTCAAGGAAAACCCGTTTATCGCGCCTTGTATGTCCGCACCTAGGGACATGAGAGACGGTGGGCACAAGAGACGATGGGCGAGGGACTTGGACATCGATCTATCCATTAGCTAGGCTTGCCCAGAACCTAAAACCATCGGATTTCCCCCCTTCGAGATGCTAATCGGGTGCATCCCACTTTTGTAACCCTCACCCTAAATCCCTCCCCCAAGTCGGGCGAGGGACTTTGAATCCAGCTCCCCTTCTCCCTTTTTTGGGGGTTGGGGGATGAGGGTCAACTTGCGAAACTGGGATGCTCCCAGGCTAATCGTCTATCCAAGCGTCCAAGCTATGGCGTTTCTGGCTCCCAAATCTAGCATTCATCTGTCTCAAACGCTCTACCCATAAGTCTTTTGCCCCCGGCCACCCCTTGCCCCTTGCCCCATCAGACAAGGGGCAAGGGGGGAAATATAAAGTTATAGCTGCAATTTAGAGAAAGAGTGTTGCGTTTCAGAATGAATAAGACACAATTAAAAAAGTCGGGTAATGGCTAGCTTGTACCATGAGGTCTAAGCTCGTCATTTTCAATGCTAATTTTTTTGTCTCAGCGCCAGTAACCGTCAAGTGTGTTAAGACAGATTGAGTCGAAAGGTTGGATGAGATTCTAAAACGATCCTTCTGTCTAGCGGGCTATTGTGCCTATCGCGTTAGTCTATAAAGTAGAAGCAAGTAGAAGGCAACCGGCACTGTCTCATAGGCAGGTGTAGCTACGGTCGTCTGCTTCATAGGTTCTACACCTACCGCCATAGTCCTGTGGGTAGGAGTTTTGCTGGGAATATCGCACTATCCTATTACCCACGTAGCTCTCCGCTCAGTTCTTAACTCGGAGTGCTCGGTTTTATCCCTATGCCAACCGCCACCGTTCTCAACTTTTTAATATCAGCGCCTACCATTCTCGCCACGGAATCTCTCTCCACCGTGGCGACTTGGCTAGCTGACCATCCCTGTGAGCAGGTGGTGGTGCTCAACGAACACCAGCGGCCCATAGGGTGGGTGCGATCGCTAGAGGTGCTGACCGTAGCTTGGCGACACGGTGCATCCCCTTCATCAAACCATACAGAAGATTATGGCATTCCCCCGGATCTGCTGCGATCGCTACCCTCAGTCACCAATAGCGAGCTAGCCCTAGAACTAGGACGACAGGGCATGGCTGCGCCCCTGCCAGACACCATCGCCATTGTCGATCCTGAGGGACGCTACTTGGGATTATTAAACCAAACGGAATTTTGGCGGTTTATCGCCCTTCAGCCCTCCGCTAGCACCAAGCCCCCCGAGCCCCCCGCCTGGCCCATCCCGGTTGACCCATCCCCCACCGCCCTGCTCGTACAGGTGCTGGATCACCTACCGCTTCCCCTCATGCTGCAAACTAGCAGCGGCACAGTCATCGCCCAAAATCAAATTTGGCAGCGGCAGATTGGCGAAGTGCCCCACCTGCGCACCAATCTCCAAACAGTCAAACAGGTCGCCACCGATCCGTCGATCCTTGACCATCCCTGGGAAGGCGAACAGTTTTCCAGCCTCCGACAACCCTCCCTCTCCCTCGCCTCCATCGCCCAGGGATACCAAGTCACCAAGGGTGGCGACGTCTTGAGCGCCAATCAATGCCGCATTGATCCAGATACCAATACCTGCATTTGCGTTTGTCCAACCTCCGATGGCAGCAATCGGCTCTGGCAGTTCACCACCGTCTCCCTAGGAGACGTGCGATCGCCAGACTACGATGCCGCCTATGATTCCCTATGGCTCGTCTTAGCCCAGGATTACACCGAACAGCAGCGGGTGGGGCAAGAGTTGGCGGCCAAAAATGCCGACCTCATTCAGCTCAATCGTCTCAAGGATGAGTTCTTGGCCTGCATCAGCCACGAGCTAAAAACGCCGCTCACATCCATTTTGGGCCTATCGAGCTTGCTGAAAGATCAGGCGATTGGAGCCATGAGCGATCGCCAAGCCCGCTACGCGCAACTGATCTACCAAAGCAGTCGGCATTTGATGCTGATTGTCAACGATATTCTCGATCTGACGCGCATTGAAACGGGGCAAATGGAGCTGATCCTAGAGCCCGTGAACCTAGAGGTCGTTTGCCACCGCGCCTATGAACAGGTGACCCAGGGCCATGGCGGCCCATCCAATCCCCTACACCAAGAAGGGGAGGATGATCCGACAGCATCGTGCCCCTCCATTCAAGTGACAATCCGCACAGCTCAAGCTTGCCTCTTAGCCGATGAACTGCGCCTGCGCCAAATGCTGGCCAACTTACTGTCGAATGCCATGAAATTCACCACGGCATCTGGAGCCGTGGGGCTGGACGTGGAAGACTGGGGGCATTGGCTAGCCTTCACCGTATGGGATACGGGCATGGGCATTCCCGCCGATAAGCAACATCTGATTTTCCAGAAATTCCAGCAGCTTGAGCAGCCCCTAACACGCAGTTTTGAAGGAACAGGGCTCGGGTTAGTGATCACCCAGCGGCTGGCTCGTCTGCACGGGGGTGAGGTGACGTTCACGTCCAAAGAAGGGGAGGGGAGCCGGTTTACGATTCTTCTCCCGGTCGTACCGCCCCAGGCCGAGCGAACCCTCGATCCGGCAGAGGCGGCGGTGATCTTGCCCCATAAGCGATCGTCTAATAATCGACTGATGCTGGTGATGGAGTCTGTTCCCCAGTTGCTCGACGATGTGACCTACCACCTCGGCAAACTGGGCTATCAGGTGGCGATCGCTCGCTCAGGGACAGAAGCCCTGGAAAAAACCCGGCAGCTTCAGCCGGCCATGGTGTTCCTCGACCCCGTCCTACCGCAGCTTTCGGGATGGGATGTGCTGACGCTGCTCAAGTCCGATGACGACACCAGCCATATTCCCATTATTGCCATGACCACCCAAGCCGAAAGCCAGCGGGCCGAGGCTGCCGGGGTGGATGGTGTGCTCAGCTTACCCATCGATGGGGATGCCCTCGAACACTTGATGGATCAACAGCTAGCGATCGCCACCCCAGCCGACCAGTATCCAAACTTAACGGTGTTGCACCTTGGCCAACCGAGCCCATGGACTGAGATGGCCTTGGCGGATCCAGACTGGGTGCCCTCGCCTGACGGCAGCGATCGCTCTTCGGCTGTAGACCTCAATCATTTGCTGCATCCCTACCATTGCCGAGTCTTGGAAGTTGACGATATCGATCAGGCCGATGTGCTATCGCGGGTGTGGCGGCCGGATGTGGTGCTCCTCAGCGATCGCGCAGCGGATCCCGTCGCTTATTTCCAGCAAATTCAGGATTGCTCCTACCTAAGCACCCTGCCGATGATCACCCTCACCGCAGAACTGACCCAGGCGGCCAATCAATACCCTGAGCTCACGGTGTTCCCCTGTCTCGACCCTGCAGCACCGGTTTCACCCATGAGTCGAGATGCTGGCATTCCAACCCTACTGGAGGTGATTCGGGTGGCCACCGGCACCTATTGGACGCCCCATGTTTTGGTGGTCGATGTCACCTCAACAGGAGAAACGCCTCTGCTGCAGCCACCGCTCCAATACCTGCAGCAGTCAGGACTAGCCAGTGTTATTGCCCAATCTCCCACGGAGATGGCCCAAGCACTCCAGCAACAGTCAGGAGATTTGCTGTTGCTCTGCACCGATACCCTGGCCTTTAATCCAGCCTTGGTGCAGGTGATTCAAATCTTAGAGCAGGCTCCTATTCGCCCACCGGTCTTGGTGTGGCAGCAGGCAGGACGGCAAGGACAGCGATCGGCCAGCCCTGAGTTTTGGTCAGAAACCCAGACTCTGCGCCAGCGTTTGGATGCGATCGCTGCCCAAATGTTGCCCTTGGATATTTTGGTGGAAGACGTCATTTCACGGATTCAAACCACCTTAGGGCAAAAATATTCCCAATCCCAGTGAGCAAGCCCAACCAGCGATTCTAAGGCACGATTCCAGGACGGCCTACTCAGGCGGCGACAGATCATCGGGCAGGGGCAAGGTGACGCGAAAGAGCTGAAACGCTTCGGTTTCCTCTAGTTTTTCAGCTTGATCTAGGGGTAGGCCCGTGCGCCGCAGCCGCCCCGGATAGCCCAGCAGCAGCAGGGAGTCGGGAGCATCCGAGCGATCGCCCAAGCGCTGCAAACGCTGGATCACCATACCCGGATCGCTTAGGTACAGAATCGGCCGCTGGGTATAAAACACCAGACTAGGCTTCCCAAACCCCACCATGGCAATTAGTTCATTGGGGCGCTGTTGATCAACCGCCACCTGAGACAGATGACGTAGGGGAGCCTGACGCAACTCATCGACGATAAAGCCCATGGGCATCACCGTCACCATCAAAAAGGCTGAAAAACCGACGATATGCACAGCCCAGAACCAGCGCCCCTGACTCTTCAGCAATAAGGTGACCATGGCGATCGCCATCAGCAGCCACACGACCGTCCCAGCCTGCAGCAGCGATGTTTGCTGAATCACCTCCGGCAATGTGGGCATCGCCGGATCATTGTCCATCACCGCAGGGCTATAGAGCAGGGCAATCCCCAGAGCCACAGACAGCACCACGGTGACGCCATGACTGAGGCGAATCGCCCAGCCCTGAGACGGCGATCGCAGCAGTTGATCACTCCAAAACAAGCCCACGAGAATTGCCGCCGCCGGCATCAAGGGCAGCACATAGCTGGGGAGCTTGGTGACCGCCACGGTGAAGAATCCAAAAATCACTCCAAACCAGGTCAGGGCAAACAAACTCAGTTGCCCCGATCGGGGTTGTTCGACCCAGTGCGATCGCCGCCAAACCCGCAGACGAGCGATCGCCACCGGCAGATAGACTGAGCCGGGAAAGAAGCCCGCCAGGACAACGATGAAATAAAAGTACCAAGGCGCACCGTGGTTGTTGACCACCTGGGTGAAGCGCTCAAAGTTGTGGTAGCCAAAAAAGCTATCGGTGTAGGCAGCTCCATTTTCCAAAATGACCAGCACATACCAGGGCAGTGTGAGGATCACAAACCAGAGGATCCCCAGCGCCAGACGCATTTCCTTCCACAACACCGTCCAGAGGTTACCGGTGTATGCCAAAAAGCAAATAATGGTCAAGCCGGGAATCACCAGACCCACCGGCCCCTTCGCCAGCACGGCTAAGGCCGTGAGGGTATAAAACGCAAAATACCACCCCTGCTGCACTCGGGGGCGATCGCGTTCCGTATAGCCGCAGAAAAAGGACAGGAGGGCTGTTCCCATGCAGCCGCTCAGCAACATATCCGACACGCCCGTGCGGGCCCAGATTAACGTATGGGCATTCAGCGCCATCAGAGCAGCTCCAATCCAAGCGGCCGCCCATCGCTGGTCTGAAGCAGACTGGGGATCATGGGCCTGGGCGGGGGATGGAAACCCAAAACGGCGCAACACGTAGAATCCCATCACCGTCAGCGCGGTGGCGGAGAGGGCCGACGGCAGGCGCACTGCCCATTCGTTCACCCCCAGGGTCTGATAGGCGATCGCCATCAGCCAATAGATGAGGGGAGGCTTATCAAACCGGGTATCCCCGTTAAAGTAGGGCGTGATCCAATCTCCCGTAATGGTCATCTGGCGGGCGGCTTCAGCGAACAGAGGTTCGGTTTCGTCAATCAGACCTACGCTGCCCAGATGCCAAAAAAAGGCTCCACCGCAGAGCAGCGTCAACCCAAGGGCAGATAATGCCCAACAGAGCCCAGGGCGCTTATCCCACGATTGGAAGACTAGGGAGAGAGGAGTAGAACGGGAATCCATGACAGGCTGTATCCATCAAATCTGACCTTGATCATAAGCTGTCTTGAGGGAGGTCTGGGGTCTAGGATCAGATTTCTGGGATCGGTGGTAGGCTCGGTCTGAATGGCGACTCAAAATCTGCGGCAGTGGATGGAGTTCCAGCCTCTTAGCAGCAACATGGATGGCGATCCCAGCGCTATATCTTTTAGCAATGGGTTGGAGAGGATGTCAACTCTGCTAGCCACGGGCAGTTCAATCTTCAAGACAGTCTAGAAAGGAGACATGAATCATGCTTGCTCCCTGGCGATCGCCCTTGGCCCGGGCTCTCCATCGCAATCGTTCCCTAGCCTATGCCCGCTACCTACAGTTGGCCACCGTGCGACCGGATGGACGGCCCACGAACCGTACAGTAGTGTTTCGTGGATTTTTAGATAAAAGCAATCAGCTACAGATGGCAACCGACATCCGCAGCCAAAAAATTGACCAGATTCAGCATCAGGCCTACGGTGAACTCTGTTGGTACTTCCCCAAAACCCGCGAGCAGTTTCGTCTGGCAGGCTCCTTAACCGTGGTCACCCATACGGAACCAGAGCCGCTGCTCCAACTTGCGCGGCGATCGCTCTGGCACGCCCTCTCCCCAGCCGCCCGCAGCCAGTTTGCCTGGCCCAATCCCGGTGCGCCACGGATAGACGAAAGTCTAGACCTCAGCCCAGAAGCGATCGCCAACCTAGACCTAGATCAGCCGTTGGATACCTTCTGCCTGCTGCTGCTGGAGCCAGATAGCGTTGATCATCTAGACCTGCGGGGAGAACCCCAGCATCGCTGCCTGTATGAACGCCAAGGAGACACCTGGATGAGTCAGGCCGTCAATCCTTAAGGGTACAGACCTCTAAATTCCCGTGCCGTTGAGAAATTCTTCAATAGCCCGATCATTCAAGCGGCAAGAGTCAGAATCTGGCTCAACGCCTTGTTCCGATGGCGCACCCATGGTCACCAACACCCGCTGGGGAGGAGCCGTTTGCTGCCATTGTTCCACTTGCTTTTCTAGGGCCTCAATGCGATCGAGGAGGGCTCGAATTACCTGGGCTTCCGAGTCGGGCAGGCGACCGTGCTCCAAGGGTTCTACCCGCTCACCGGAGCGATAGACGATCCGTCCGGGAACGCCCACCACCGTGCAGTCTGAAGGCACGTCTCGAAGCACGACAGAACCAGCTCCGATCCGTACATTGTCGCCAATTTCTAGGTTACCCAGCACCTTAGCGCCAGCGCCCACCACCACATTATTGCCTAGGGTTGGGTGGCGCTTACCGCTTTCCTTGCCGGTTCCGCCCAAGGTCACCCCTTGGTAGATCAGGACATAGTCACCGATGATGGCCGTTTCACCAATTACGACGCCCATGCCATGGTCAATGAAAACCCCATGACCAATGGCCGCGCCAGGGTGAATTTCGATGCCGGTGATGAAGCGTGCCAGATGGGAAATCACGCGGGGAATCAGAGGGAGTCGCCAGCGATAGAGTTGATGGGCAATGCGATGGAGTACTAACGCTTGCAGCCCGGGGTAGCACAGAATGACTTCAAGCCAGTTGCGGGCTGCCGGATCGCGGTCAAAAATGATGCGGAAGTCGGCCGTTAGGGTAGACAGCACGAGTCTCTAACCTCGGTGTGCAATAGTTGGACAACGTTCGAAAGGCTGGAACGGACGCCGCAGTTCAGCAAACAGGCTCAGCGCCGTAGGTTACTTCTCTAGAATCCTACAATGCACGGCTGCCCTATCCCTACCCCTAAATATCTTAACGTTCTGCGTCAACGAAATCCCACTCAGCCCTTACTTCAAATGTTAGGCGGCGGCGCAAAGGCTGACTTGATCAGCGATCGCCCCCTACTACCCTCCATCCTCGACGATCTACACCCCCTCGATACCATTGTTGCCCAGAACGTGAGAGGCCTTGCCCCCGATAGTTCTGTAGGATGAAGCTTGCGTGGCATGATGTTGAAGGATAATGGGCTGCCAAGCCGTGGAGCAACAACGATGAAGATTGGCATTGTGGGACTGGGGCTGATTGGCGGATCGCTGGCCATTGACTGGCGATCGCTAGGCCACACTATTTTGGGGGTAAGCCGTCGCCCTAGCACCTGTGAGGCGGCGATCGCTCGCGGCATCGTAGATCGAGCAAGCTGCGACCTGGCTCTGATGGCCGAGGCGGAGGTGGTGGTGCTCTGTACGCCCCTCGGGGCCTTCTTGCCCACGGTGGATCAACTCTTACCCCATCTGTCGCCGGAGACGATTGTCACCGATGTGGGTTCGGTGAAGGGTTGGGTGGTGGAGGCGATCGCCCCACGCTGGGAGAATTTTGTGGGCGGGCATCCCATGGCGGGCACGGCGGAGAGTGGTCTTGATGCGGCCCTGACGGGTCTCTTCCAAAACTGCATTTATGCGATCACGCCCACTGCCCACACGCCGAGCCGGGCCGTGGAGGTGGTCACCCAGCTCGCGCGATCGCTGCAAGCCCAAGTTTACAAGTGTGACCCACAAGACCATGATCGCGCCGTCGCTTGGATTTCCCACCTGCCGGTGATGGTCAGCGCTAGTTTGATTGCTAGCTGCATGGACGAAGAAAGCGCCACGGTGCGATCGCTTGCCCAAACCCTGGCTAGCTCTGGCTTTCGAGATACAAGCCGGGTGGGCGGCGGCAATCCCGAACTGGGGGTGATGATGGCTCGGTATAACCAAGCCGCTGTGGTGCGATCGCTGCAGGGCTATCGTCAGCAGTTGGATGCCATCCTCCAAACCATCGAAGCCTCCGACTGGGACAACCTAGAGACGCTGCTTGGGCAAACCCAGCGCGATCGCCCCGCCTTTGTCGATCCAGCCTAGCCCTATTCCATCTCATCCAGTTCCTTGCGCCGCTGACGCCGTCGGGCCAGCTTAGATGCCCGCAGCATCCGCATAATCCAATCCATCAACGCCACCAGCGTCAGCAGCGCCACCAGGGCTAGCACCAGCGTGCTAAACAGTTCAATGCTGTCATGCTGGGTGGCGTTGAACACCAAGTAGCTAGTGTAGGCCAGGTAGTAGCCCAAAAAGAGCAGCCCTTCCCAGCGATCGACAATGCCCCCGGTGAAGAAAATGGGCAAACAGGCGATCGCCACCGCCACCATCACAGGAATATCAAACCGCAGGGCCGGCAGGGCAATGGGTAAGCCCTCGGGGGAAATCATGCTGCACACCCCCATGACGAACAGAATATTGAAAATATTGCTGCCAATCACATTACCGATGGCGATATCCTTCTCTCCCTTGATGCTGGCCATCACCGAGGTGGCTAGCTCCGGCAGCGACGTGCCCACTGCCACAATCGTCAGACCAATAATCAGCTCACTGAAGCCCAAGGAACGGGCGATCGACGAGGCACTGTAGACCAAGGAGCGCGACCCCAGCACCAGCATGGCAAAACTCACGGCGATCCAGCCTAGACGAATCGCAATCTGACCCTTGCGCGGGCGTTCCGGAGCGATCGCTTGGGGTGCATCGAGATCCAGCGCCGCAATCCGGGCATCCTCCGACTCCTCGCGACGGCTTTGGTAGATGATAAATCCGGTGTAGATAAGCGCGCCTAGGAACAGGATCGCCCCTTCTAAACGGCCAATATTGCCATTCCAGGCCATGGCCAAGGTGGTGATGGAGATACCAATCAACAGCGGTACTTCCAGACGAATGATTTTTCTCGACACCACCAAGGGCGTCACCACCGACGAAACACCTAAAATCAGCAGCACATTGGCAATGTTGCTGCCAACCAAATTACCGACGGCTAAATCTCCCAAACCGTTGTAGCTCGATTGCACCGACACCACTAATTCCGGGGCGCTGGTGCCATAGGCCACAATCGTCAACCCAATCACCAAGGGAGAAATGCCAAACGCCAAAGCCAGGAAGGAGGCATGATTGACTAGCATCTCCGCCCCAACAATCAGCAGCGCACATCCCACAATAAAAAGCAGAATCACCGTACTATCCATAAGCGAACCCAGGGAGTTGGAAGCGAACGAACACGAAACACAGGGAATGAAAACATCTCTAGGATGAACCTCGACACGAGGGCGATCGCTTCCATCACGTCACCAGGAAAGCGATCGCCTAGGTCGGCTCGATGCACCTACCGCCGTCTTCTATAGGCAGAAGCTAGACAACAGAGGTTCGTGATTCCAAAGCAATGCGTCTGATGGTAACCGGATCGACGTCCTAGTCCAGACGCTAGGATCCGCTGCAGCAGGGAAAAAACCAAGGATAAGCCGCCGCGCTCATCACGGCTCCGATCTGCCCAGTGATCGAGGTGAAGCTTGCACAGCGAGGACTGAGCCGATCGCCGTCGATATAGAGATGCTGGGCAAAGCCGTCCTTCACCCGTAGGAGGCATCACGCGATCGCAACGGCATCGTGCAAGCCCGTGAAAACATCAAGAGACTTAGCCCACGGTTGCTCCTGTTCTCAGGATAAAGCCCAGCCTGACCCGATGTAAAACGGCTGTTCTCAAACCGCTTACCTAGGATACCCATCCAGGAAGCTTCTCTACAAAAAGCATTAAGCCTGGATCGTTGCCGATGGAGTTGGATTCAAAGCCGCCTTAGGATAGGGAATTCGCTTATGGTTGAACTGCTGCCACACCTGAACGAAAATTTCCGCCACTTTTGCCAAATCGGCGCGGCTGAGCCCAGAATCGACCAACTGATTATCCTGCCAACGATGACGCATAATCTTGTTGACGGTTGACAGCGCTTCCTGAGGCGTGGCATCTTTGAGCGATCGCAGGGCTGCTTCGCAGGAATCTGCCAGCATGACAATGCCCGTCTCCCGCGACTGGGGAATGGGCCCGTCGTAGCGGAAGTCGGCCTCATTCACCACCAAATTTGGATTTTCCTTGGCTCGCTCTTGGGCTTGGTAGTAGAAATAGGTAATCAGCATGGTGCCCTGGTGCTCTGGAATGAACGAGCGCACGGCCCGGGGCAGGCGGCACTTGCGGGCCATGACCAACCCTTCGGTGACGTGTTTTTTGATAATGGCGGCACTCTTCCAAGGGTCGTCGATCAAATCATGCTTGTTCGGCCCACCCATTTGATTTTCGATAAAGCCCATGGCATCGTGCATTTTACCAATGTCGTGATACAGGGTGCCGGTGCGAATCAGTTCCACATTACAACCCAAGGCCCGGGCAGCGGCCTCCGCTAGGGTCGCCACAAACAGGGTGTGTTGGAAGGTGCCCGGTGCTTCCGACACCAAGCGCTTCAGCAGGGGACGGTTGGGATTGGCAAGTTCGACCAAGCGGGTAGGTGTGACCAAGTCAAACCCATGCTCTAGGTAGGGACTCACACCCAGGGCGACAACGCTCCAGGCTATGCCCAGCAGAGTCTGAATGCCCGCAGCCGTGAGCACGGCATACCAGACAGGACTAGTCGCCGCCGTCAACATGAGGCTGAGAATCAAATAGACGACCCCCTGGGTCAAGCCTACGCCTAATCCCAGCAACGCCAGCTCTTCTCGCGATCGCAGCCGACCGGATAGTATAGCTCCCACAGTGCTACCAGCCGCACTCGCCAAGAGGGAATTGAGCACGACTTCCATGCCAATGGGCAACACGAGGCCAAGCAGCGCAATCACCGTCATGCTCAGGGGAGAGCCATAGAAGCTGCCGATTAGGAGACCAATGGCCGGCAAACTGCTGCCAGGCAAGCCGAGAGCGATCGCCAAGGGAGCTGTTAACACCAACAGCAAAATCAGAATATGATCTCGCAGCCGCAGCCGGGCATAGAAGATGCGTTCAGAGAGCCAGAAAATGGCGATCGCCCCACTGATCAGCGCGGCAAAGCCTGCCAATGCCAAGTAATTGAGGCGGCGGCGACTCATGCCAAAATGATCCAGCAGCACAAAATCAGCCTGGGTAATCGTGTCCCCCGCTTCTACAATGGTCTCCCCTCGGCGAATGGTCACCATCTCCGGATCAATCGCTTCAGCAGCCTGCTCAGCCCGAATCCGGGTCTGCTCTGGATCTTGGGTGAGGTTGGGGCGCACCACAACGTCGAGCAACTCAACAGCCAAGGATCTTACGGAGTCTGGCATACTCACCGCAACCTGAGCCTGAATGGCTTGGCGACGAATACTGCTAGGCAGCCCTGGGGGAATGCCCTGAAGCAACATGCGTTCTAGCACCTGGCGCATCGCCCCTTGAGCTTGAGTCCATTCCTCATCTGTTAAATCAAGAAGGTAAGCCCCAAAAGGTTTATCCAACTCATCGGGGTCATTCTCAAGCTGATCCACAACCGTCCTGTAGCGATCGCGGGCTCGGTTGATCGTGCTCTCCATATGCTGGACTTCATCCTCAGACTTATCGCGCAGGGCAGTACGCAGCTCTAACATCGCTAGGTGTTGAGAACCTTCCAGAGCGTTCGCCGAGGAAGGCACACGCGTCGTACTGGCACTATTCGCCGGCATTGGAGCCGCCGGACGCGGTGGAGGTGGCTGGAGGTTGGCCGCCGTGGAACTTGGCGCAGCAGATCGCGATCGCGTGGAGCCTTGCCGCGCGTCAGACCAAATACCCCGCCATTCCCATTCAGTCGTGCGCTGAAGATAGCGCTGACTCACGGGGGAGAGATGACTGGTGGACATGTAGGGAAAGCCCCCAAGCTGACGCCGCACGTCATTGCCCCGCTGCAGCAAGCGATCAAAGGATTGATAAATCGTCTGGTTGGCGGTTTCGTCAATCATCAACACCGGAATTGAACCGGTGCGAGCCGCTTGACGCGCTTCTTCAGTGGTTTTCGTGTCTTCGATGCGCGCATTATCCGGAGCAGTGAGCGTTTCCGGAGCCGTTGTATCCACCGCAAGCTGGGGTTCGTTATAAAACCGATACCCAATAACACTGGTCAGGGAAAGAATCGCCACACTCGTGAGCAACCCGCGCACCACCATGGGGCGCTGCTGGGAAACATCTTGGCGAAACGTCCGAGTAGAACGTTGAGTTGTTGTCATGGTCTGCAGCGATGGAGGTCGAGTCGAGGCTGAGACGGAAGGATGATGAAGCCGTCCGAGGCGATCGCCCAGCCGCTGCATCCGAGACCCAAAGCTATAAGGGGAAACACTCAGATAGGACTGTCGCCATCGATCTAACTGCTGAGTAAGACGTCGAAACGATTTCATCTCTGTACCAAGAATTCGAGTGGGAGAGCAATAGAACAGCGCGCGGCGATTAGCTCTAGTCAAACAAGACCGGGGTCAATGTCTTGATCAAAACCGTATTGGGGAAGAGACGGAAGAAGCACCACACTCAACAGAACAGAGAAATGAAGACGATAGGGTACAAGTCCACAGAGGTATCCGTAGAGGTATCCGTAGAGGTATCCGTGTAGATCCATGATGTTCAGGTCACCCTAGTGTGAACAATTATGGTCAAAATCGCCATCTACCTACAGGATTGTATCTTGCGATTATGGGAACTCCACTGGAAAGGCAAGGATTGATACCTCCAATAGCTTGCAACGTCTTCAACCCAAGGGCTCGTAGCGGTTGGTTTAACATGACTACATCAAGCGCGTACTCCGCATCGTGACATACTCCCAACGCTCATGCAGATGCATAGAGCACGGGCTGCTCAGTGACTCCTGCTCCTGCCATCTCCGGCGGAGACGCTACGCGAACGGACGTGACCTGAGCTTGATGGACGGAATGCCCTGCGGCCAAAGACTCGATGGTGATGGCTGCGTTGCGGTTGCGATCTAACGTTAGTCCACATTCAGGACAAGCCTTAAGTAATAGTATATCGAAGCCATTTCCAGACGGTGCGTAAACTTAACGCGGCTGCAAGGTCTGGGCCGCTGCGATCGCCCAGCTAGACTCAAAGGACGGATTGGGCGCGATCGCCCCTATCCATGCCGCGGCTAGACGCTGTACCCCATCCTCCAGATCTGACCTAGACGAGATTCCCCACAGTTGGCGCAAGCTAGAGGGGCGATCGCTCGTTCCCTCAATGCCTCGATACCAAGACGAGGGCCATGCCGACTGCCCATGGTAAGCACCGCCCAGCATCCCCACCATCATGCCTACACTGCGATAGGTATCTAGATCCTGAATGCCTTGCTGGTCGCAGGTATAGAGCGATCGCACTAGAGCTAGGGCGGGATTGTAGGGCGTCGTCTGCAAGGCCGCCGCTGCGATCGCCCCAGCATCCCCAGCGTCGGCCCCCGACATCGTCCATGGTTCCATCGAGTAACCCCGATGTCGCAGCGCTCGGGCCAGGTGTTGGGCTAGGTCGCAGACCCTGACAACTCGTTCATCTTGGGAAACCTTGTCTGAAGCCGACACCCCCAGAACTTGGCACACCTGTTGATCAAACTGAGGTAGATCATCGTGGTAGAACAGCATCAACGGCAAAGCGTAGCTGATCGCTTGGGCCAGCGATCGCTGATCCATGACCACATCTACCCCAACATCTACCCTAGGGATAGGTGCCTGGGCTTGAAGCTGATGGGCTAGGGCTAGACTGTGTCGTCCCCAAGCAGGCAAGGTGGCGGCCGCCAGGAAATTAGGTTGATATAACGAATAGACAAGCGATCGCTCCGGTGAGCGCCGAGTTGTCCATCCCGCAGCCATTAAATCACCAAAGAGAACGCCCCAATAGATGCCCAGCCATTGATCCAAAAGTGATGGAACATGAGCAAGCGGGTAGATCAACGGCATAGGCAGTAGATGTTAAAACTCTAGAAAATTAATCCGGATAGACGAGTGGAGCGATCGTCGATGTGCAGTACACTCATGGCACTGTTAATACAGTGCAGTTAATACAGTGTAATTAAGACAGTGCAGTTAATGCAGCTGATTGACGGACAAAACTCCTGCGATCTTGATTCTCTCGTAGCTTGGGTTAGCGTCAGCGTAACCCAACGGAATCTAAGCTGGTACTGGGTTTTAGGTTGCTCAACCCAGCCTAGGCCAAAAGATTTGTCAGTCAACCAGGTTAATAAAATGCAATTGTGAACTCTGGACATAACCATAGCAAACAATGATGAACGGCAGGATCACTCACGGTTTACCTTCTGATCGTCCGGAAGGCTGTTGGCAGACAGGGCTAGGTTGGCTGGCGCTCGGGTTAGGGCTGGGTGTAGGACTACTCGGCAGGCCAGCGATCGCCCAAACTCCCCCCTCCGAGGCACCGACCACGCAGACGGAGCGATCGCCCCAGCGGCCTACCCTCCAACTCGGGAGCCAAGGTGCCGCAGTGGCCCAGGTGCAGGCCATGCTAACGCTGCTGGGATACTACACCGGCCCCGTGGATGGGCAATATCAAGACAGTACAGCGATCGCCGTGGCCACGTTTCAGCAAGCTGCCGGACTCATGGTCGATGGCGTTATGGGCCCCAATACCTGGGCCGCCCTTCTGCCGGCCCCCGATGGACAACCGGTGGCAGCCGAACCAGTTCCCGCCGAGCCTACCGAGACGCCGACGCCTGCCGTCCCCTTCCCCAGCCCCACACCATCCCCGGAAACGTCGCCTAGCGAATCAGCAGCGCCTTCTGAAGCAACATCGTCTGCAGAAACGGCTTCTGAAGAGGCGATCGCCCCCAGTCCCGCAGATCCCAGTCCCACAGATCTACCCGTGTTGCGCATGGGAATGCAGGGATCTGCTGTGGAGAGACTTCAAGAACGGCTGCGAGTTCTGGGCGTATACAGCGCCCCCATTGATGGTATCTTCGGGCCTGCCACCCAAGCGGCCGTGCAAGACATCCAGCGCCGCAATCGCCTGGATCCAGATGGCATCGTCGGCCCTGCAACCTGGACGGTACTCTTTCGAGCAACCGATTGACATGCTCCCGACGCTGACCCTATGGATACAGCGCGGTCTGCCCAACGTCTTAGTCAGGTACACTTCCCAGATTATTGATAGTGTTCGAAGCGGGTGGGGGGAATCGAACCCCCATCATTAGCTTGGAAGGCTAAGGTTTTACCACTAAACTACACCCGCACAGGTAACCCATGGTTTAGGTATCCTACCATGAACCGGATACTTAGGGGAATACCCAAGAGCGATCGCCCCTGAGTATTCCCAAAGGTTCATCTATGAACAAGTAGGCTCAAGGCTAGAGAATGCCATCTTTTTGAGCCATGGACATCATCAGATCAATGACCCGCATGGAATAGCCCCATTCATTGTCATACCAAGCCACAATCTTAAAGAAATTGGCATTCAGTTCAATGCCAGCGGTGGCATCAAAGATACTGGAGCGGGGATCACCTTGGAAGTCAGTGGAGGCCACCGGATCCTCGGTATAGCCCAGAATGCCCGCCAAGCCATTTTCGGAAGCCGCCTTCATCGCCGCACAAATTTCGGCATAGCTCGTGGCTTTGTCCGTTCTGAAGGTGAGGTCTACCACCGAAACATCGGGCGTGGGTACCCGGAAGGCCATGCCGGTGAGCTTGCCCTTCAGTTCTGGCATCACCAGGGTGACCGCCTTCGCCGCCCCCGTGGAAGCCGGAATAATGTTTTGGGCAGCGCTGCGCCCTCCGCGCATATCCTTCTTGCTCGGCCCATCCACCGTCGGTTGGGTGGCAGTCATGGCGTGAACGGTGGTCATCAGCCCTTCCGCCAAACCAAAGTTATCGTTAATCACCTTGGCCACCGGAGCAAGACAGTTGGTGGTGCAGCTTGCATTCGACACGATTGCATCGGTCTCTGGATTAAAGGTGTCGTGGTTGACACCCACCAGCAGAGTACGAACTTTCTCAGGATCCTTCGTAGGAGCCGAGATCACAACTCGCTTTGCCCCAGCATCCAGATGCTGAGCCGCGCCCTTATAGTCTGTGAACAATCCCGTTGCTTCCACGACATAGTCGGCCTTGGCATCGCCCCAGGGTAGATCGGAAGGATTGCGAATGGCAGTACAGGGAATATGCTTGCCGTTCACCACAATGCCGTTTTCCACCGCTTCCACCGTGCCCTTAAATTTGCCGTGGGTGGAGTCGTATTTCAACAAATAGGCTAGATTGTCCGGAGGAACGAGGTCATTGATACCAACAAACTGGATATTGGGGTTATCAATACCGGCGCGAAACACCAGCCGTCCAATCCGCCCAAATCCATTGATGCCTACTTTAATAGCAGCCATAATCAAAACTCCTTGTCGAGGGTCTGCAAGTTGCTGTGGTGTGTGGAACGATCGGCATGGAATTCTGCGAGTAACAGGTGCTCTGCTGCGTTTAAGAGGAACGCGATCGCATGACGATCCACCGATGACAGCACCGCCACAAAGGTCGGCATACTGCCCTCGTCATGGGGACTCAATAGGTCGTTGATGCCACTGCGGGGCTCATGTCACCGAAAAGCTACATCAACGGAGCGCCGATGGAGATCAGCATTAGACAATCCGATCCGTTCCCTACGCTGAGATAGTAGCAACGAATTGGCGATCGCCTAGATTTATTAATCCAATTTTCCCAATCCTGCCAGAGGAAGCGATCGCACCATAGACTAGGCTCGATGGATTCCTGGGCATCTATCGCAAGTGCTGGGGTTAATCAACCACTTTCAGTAGGCCCATTTGCAGGCGATCGCTCACAGACCGCACCTGGGCCAGTTGGCGACTCGTCAAGGTTTCACCTGCCATCAAAAAGCCTAGGAATCGCTGTTTGTCGCTGTAGGTAATGCGTCCAGTGGAGAGCACTCCTTGGATGAGTTGCTCTAATTCGTGGTTTAGATCGTTGCTATGGGTTTGTAGTGACATATCGACATCAGGAAGAGATAGAAGGATAAGCACCTATCCGTAAAAACACTTGATAGCACTTTTAATCAGTCAGTTTTTTTTAAGAATTAATTAAGCTGGTGTCTCTCATTATACGAACTATACGGGATTATACCTGGGTATCCGGATGAACGAATGATAAAGTTCACGGAACAATCTAAGAGTTTTTGCTGAACTTAAAGCTATTGCTTATTCACACAGAACAGATGTACTGATCACATCTGAGGCAACACCGGCGTTCAATCTACGAATCACCGATCGGAAAACAAGGGTTTTAGACTTGAAGAGCTCAAGGACTCCCGATAGCCCGACAAAATAAAGACTCGTAACTGGCTCCAGCCGATGGGGTTGGAGATGGTGCCGGGGCATCTCCAACCCCATCGCCCGAATCTGGGAGTGGGCAGTATGGGCAGTGCGTTTAGGATTGCACCGCAGGACTAGGGTCAGAGGATTAGACTGTTGTCGAACTCAGGTTGGGAGAAGCCGTCCTCACAGGAGACTTTGAAGACGGCTAGGGCAACCGCCTCAGCAAGCCTGATCGCATCGGCTTCGACCCTTACCTCTGGCAGAGCTTTGCCAACTGGATTTCCTTCCGAACCCCGTATTTCCGAACCCTTCTCTACCACTAAAACAGTGGATGAAAGCACTGGACTAGAGCTGTCGATTAGCTATCAAAGCTTCTGGTTTCAAACATCACAAACACCCCCGCCTCTAAAGCAACTAGCACATGCTTCAATTCTGCCAGTACAGCTTCGGGGGTAACGGTCTCTAAGGTGTCTGGATCTCGGGGAAATAGATCCATGGAGCGTTTGATCAAGTTCAGGAGGGGTTGGGGACTGGTGTCGACCAGCATCAGCAAGATGATGGCGACGCGGCTATCGAGGGCAACGGGGGTGTTGACGCCAGGATCGAGATGGGCAGTGAGGATCAGGGGTTTGTGGGTGCGCCAGCTATTGAGACAGGCCTGGCGAAAGATCTTGGTCCGTAGCTGGGGATGAAGGTAGACGCTCACTTGAGACCACTGCTTAGCCCAAGTGAGTGCATCCCACTGGGCCACGGCGGAAGTGGGGGCATTGACTTGGGCATTGACGCACCAGAAGTCCAGCAGCCGGTGAACAGGGTGCATTAACTCAAAGAGTTGCAGCTGCTGGGACTGGGGCAACTCCATCAACCGCTGGTGCAGGGGCGGGGGCAGTTGATCGAAGAGATCTGGGAGTCGCCACTGCTGCCAGTTGACCATGCGGATGAACTGCAGATCGGCGGCATCGAGGGCAGCAAACATTTGGGGGATGGTGTAACCCTGGTCTCCTTGGAACAAGTAGTTCATCAAAATATCTGCGGTGGCATCGGCCTGGGCAAATTGGGGTTTCCAGGTCTGGCGCTTGAGGTTGACCCAGGGCTTGAGCCCTCCGATCAGGGACTGAACCGTTTCAACGGCGTCAGTTTCGGGATTCTCATTGAACAGCCCCAATTGCCGAAAGACAGCCTGGCCCCGGTAGGCAGCTTCCCGCTGCAGGGCGCTGTGGAGGTTGGCGCGGATGATACCACCGGGTTTGAGCACCCGCTTGAGCAGAGTCAGCCCTGCCGCCGGATCCTGAAACAGATAGAGGGTGTCGTCGCAGTTGATGTAGTCAAATTGCAGGCCGAGGGTGGGCAGATCCTGGATGTCGAGAGCATGAACCTGAACATCCCGGCGACCGTGGTAGTCGAGACGGGATCGCGCCAGTGCCACCGAACGCTCCGAGAGGTCCACGCCAAATACCTGGGCACCAGGATTGGCCAACGCCAGGGCTAGGGTGCGATAGCCGGTGCCACAGCCAGCATCAAGGATCGTGGCTGTAGCGGGGTTGGCAACGTGGTGATAGTGGAGGTAATAGGGGGTCACCCAGTTGTGGCGAAACAGCAACTGGGTTTCAGGGCACGGATCCGAGTCGATGGGAATGCGGGGGTAGGGCCCAAAGTCGAACTGCTGACGCACTTTTTCGGGTAGGGAGGCCATATGACGTTTCTGAGTGCAAGTCTCTACCTGAGCTGCTCAAATGACCCGGCGGCGGATCTGGGTGGACACCTGTTCGGATGCGGTGACCACCAGCCAGATCATCACAATGATGGTCAGGGCTTGGTCATAGCGGAACAGCCGCATGGAGGTGCTCAACTCTACTCCGATACCACCTGCGCCCACGAGACCCAGCACCACCGCTGAGCGGATGGACTTCTCGACGGCATAGAGGCTAGTCGCGACGAAGGAGGGAAAGGCACAGGGAAAGATAGCCCCTAGAATAATCCCGAGTTGGGAGGCCCCGGTGGAAGACAGGGCTTCCACCGGGCCTGGTTCCAATTCCTCAATCCGCTCTGAGAAGAAGCGTCCGCAAAACCCGAGGTTGTCTACAGCGATGGTGAGAATGCCGGCCGCTGGCCCTAGACCAATGGCAACGACGAAAATCAATGCCCACACCAGATCGGGGATCGTGCGCACAGCGGCTACGGTGTTGCGGGTAATATTACGCACCAGTCGGTTGGGGCTGGTGTTATCTGAGGCTAGCAGTGCCACCGGCAGGCTCAGCAGCACCCCAATGACGGTGCCCACTAACGCCATTTCAAAGGTGACCAGAATTGCCCAGAAAAAGTTGGAGGCCCGGGTCAGGTCGGGGGGGATTGCCTGGGACAAGAAGCCCCCTAGCCGCCCCATACCGCTCAGCAGCCGTTCGGGGGTCAGTTGAGCAATGTAAACGCCGTGGAGGAACAGACCCAAGATAATGAGACCCCCCCCCCCCCCCCACCCGGAGGCCCCCCCCCCCCGCCGGCGGAGCTGCTCCCCCACCTACCCGCCATTGGCTGGGGGTTCGTAGGTTCTCATGGGGTAACCTCTAGGGGGACTGCTGGGACGGATTGGGACTGGTCGTCGTCGTAGAGATGGCTGAGCTGGTCTGCATCAATGCGATCGGCGGGGGTGTCCATCACCACGTTGCCGCAGCGCAGCCCGATCAGGCGATCGCCATATTCCTGGGCGATTTTGAGCTGGTGCAGGGCACAGACGACGGTAAGGTTGCGCTCCCGGACGATTTCCCAGAGTAAATCCATCACCTCGCGGCCAGATTTGGGGTCGAGGCTGGCGATGGGCTCATCGGCTAGGACAATTTGAGGGTCTTGCATAAGCACGCGTGCGATCGCAACTCGTTGCCGCTGTCCACCAGAGAGCGTATCAGCCCGGCGCTTGGCCAAATCGGCCAGGCCCACCCGATCCAGACAAGCCATAGCCCGCATCCGCTCTTCTTTGGCGGCCCCGATGGAGAACATTTTCATCGGGTTTTGGGTGCGGCCTAAGGAGCCAAACAGCACGTTTTGCAGAACGCCCAGATTATTAATCAGGTGAAACTTTTGGAAGACCATGCCCGTTTGCAGTCGCACCCGCTTCAGGGCTTTACGGGCATGGCGGCGCTTGGCCTCGATCACATCAATGTGATCCACATAGATTTGCCCGGAAGTTGCTGTTTCTAAGCCATTGATGCAACGCAGCAGGGTGGTTTTGCCAGAACCGTTAGAGCCCAGCAGCACCGTACCTTCACCCGGGTTGATGGTAAAGCTCACCCCATTTAAGGCGCGCGTACCATCGGGAAACTCTTTACAAACTTCGTTGATTGAGAGGGGAATCACGGATTATCCATTTCCAATAACAGCTTCCAATAACAGTAGGGAATCGATGTTAGAAGGGCACACCAGCAGCTTCGTGGGCCTTTCGCATACCGTCATATTCGCTATCGCTAACCTCATGTAGGCTGGATTCACCGTACTTGGGGCTAGACTCAAGCAGGGCATCCAGCACCCGTTCTTGGTTCGCCAGCAGCCGCTCCTTGATAGCTTCGATGCATTCTGCAGGAATGTTGGGATTAGCGCCAATCACATCCCGCGGCAGTTCTGGGCCTTCCACCAGGACTCGATAGAAGTCTTCGCCATAGCGTTCGTTCAAACGGCGAATGTCACTAGTGCCGGCCCCAAAGGCATCCACATCCCCGGCGGCAAAGGCTTCGATGCGGGCATCTTCTAGCAATTGGGTATCCACATCGGTGTTGGGATCAAAGCCCAGATCCTGCAGCAGGGCCAAAGGACCAATGTGGCCACTGGTGGACCCGGCACTCTTGAGGGCAATGGACTTACCACGCAGATCTTCAGGGTTTTGGATGTCACTGTCGGCCAGCACCACGATGTTGGCGTTGTAGCCCGGGCGATCGATGGAGACCACAGGTTCCATGCCGACATTGGAGCGAATTGCCAGGTACTCCGACGGCCCTGCCAGAATAATATCAACCTGGTCTGAATCCACCGCTGCTGCCGCCACAGTGCGGTCAGTTACGGCGAAGAACTCAACATCAACGTCTAGAACATCTTCTAAAACTTCCTTAAAGGCGGCGAAATCTCGCTGCAGTTCTTCCAAGCCTTCGGTGCCCGTATCAGCGAATCTCAAGGTGGCGGGACACACACCACCGGCCCCGGTCATTTCACCGCCACCTTCCCCGACATTGGGCGCACAGGCGGCCACCAGCAGAGCTAATGCGGACGTGACGGACGCCAAGCGCCGTATACCCAGTTGTAGTTTTGTACTCATGTCTAACCAATCCTCTCAGAGTTACTAATGGGGCGCGTAAGCTAGTGAACAGCGACAAAATCGACGCTAGTTTGCCTTGAAGACAAACTCCGAAGGCACCATAGCCTAGCTATGCCCGGTTTATATTTACAAAGCCAGAATTAATACGGGATTAACAAAAGATTGAATTATGGCTAAGTTAGTATTAAGTTTGAGTTAAGTCATCCGGTTCAAGGTGGTTTGTTCTCCTACTGCTGGGCTGACCCAATCGCTTACAGTCCTTACCCTGCATCGGGACAGGGGCCTGCCCCTAAGTTAAGTGAACTATCTAGAGGCGCGGTTTTCTGCGTCGTCAGTGGGATAAAGAGCTGGACTATTGCCGAGCAAAAGAAATGTGAACCTTTCGCGGTAACCGGATTGCCGTGCGCTTTTAGTAGGAATGGCACGATGGTACCGGACAGTGGTATCGTGCCTACAGCGACAAAACCTGAGAATTTGCATGGTCTGATGCGCCGTCGGGAAGCCAGCATTAACAATCGCCCCATTATCGAGAGCGATCGTCGCTTCTTCTGGGATACCACTGCCCTGCGCCCCCAAGGCCATCTGGGTCTAATCAATTCACCAATTTAGCCACGGCTCAGGCCGCTTACCAGCAACGAGTAGTTGAGGGTCGCATCCATCAAAAACGTTAGTCTCCAATGGAGAGGGTGCGGCAAGGCGCACAGAAACAGTAACATCCAAGCTGGTGTCTCACTATCGCGTCACTGCAAATATTGCGGCGGCCGTTCTCAGTACCAATGCTGATGGGGATGGATTTGATCTAGAGGACGTGGGGAGTGGCTCAGAGATCAGCGAATGGTAGCCTGCTCGCATCAGTTTGGACGTATGCTAAATCCATAGAGAGCTTCACCCTCAACTCGTTCACGCCTATGGCTATCAACTTCACGAAATATCACGGCATTGGTAACGACTTTATTTTGATTGACAATCGTCAGCAGGACGAGCCACTGCTCACGCCAGACGAGGCGATCGCTTGGTGCGATCGCCATTTTGGCATTGGGGCAGATGGCGTGATTTTTGCCCTGCCGGGGCAGGCAGACACTGACTACACCATGCGGATTTTCAACTCCGATGGCTCGGAGCCCGAGATGTGCGGCAATGGCATTCGCTGCATGGCGCGGTTTGTGGCTCAGCTCGAAGCGGCAGATGGTGTCGATACGACGGAGAAAACCTATCGTATCCATACCCTTGCGGGCTTAATTTCACCGAAGCTAGAAACCGATGGACAAGTGACCGTAGACATGGGTCTCCCACGCCTGTTAGCGAGTGAGATTCCCACCAGTCTCGGCGCGGCGGATGACAAGGTGGTGGGAACTTCGCTCTCCGTGGCCGATCAAGATTGGGCGGTCACCTGCGTGAGCATGGGCAATCCCCACTGCATCACCTTTGTAGAGGATGTGGATGCGATCGCCCTAGAGCAGATTGGCCCACAGTTTGAGCATCATCCCGCCTTCCCCAAGCGGATTAATACCGAGTTCATCCAAGTGGTGCGATCGGATTATCTAAAAATGCGGGTGTGGGAGCGGGGTGCGGGTATTACCCTGGCCTGCGGCACCGGAGCCTGTGCGGCCCTAGTGGCTAGCGTGCTGAACAATCTCAGCGATCGCCAAGCCACGGTGGAATTACCCGGCGGTTCGCTGCTGATTACCTGGGCAGAGGACAACCATCTTTATATGACCGGGCCCGCCGAACAGGTGTTCACCGGTAGTCGCTAGTACCGCAAGACAGAAGAACGAAGACAGAAAAACGAAAAGGAATCCCAGGACACACAAGGGTTCCCACCTTAGCAACTAGGCGGGTTACTGTCGTCTCAGAGTACTAGTTGACTGGGGCAGAGATCCGGCGATCGCCCAGATCCTGCCTGAGCGCCATTCCAGGTTCCTCAGGCAAATCTGTTCCACCAGGCTAGACCCAAGGATCATCATCCTCAAGATCGGGGCCCGGAATTAGATCCGGCTGAATGGGGCGCTGATCCTCGGTGCTGAGGGAACCAGGTGCCTGCTTGGTCAACGCCGATCCTGCAGCAGGGGGCTTCTCCGGATTCGCCCTTGGCTGCTCCGAGCGATCGCCCCTGGCATCCTCCTCCGCACTCCAATCATCAAAGAGAATTTCAAACTCGTCTTCATCCCCATGATGGTCAGGGGTGAGGGGGCGATCGCCCTCAAACTCCTCCGGAACATGGAAAAAGTCAAACTCCTCAATCCGATCGGTGAGCACCGCCGCCTGTTGCTTCACCCGGTCGAGGAGCGATCGCCCGGTTTCCTTGGCCTGCTGGGTGAAGGTTTGCCCCTCATCCCGCAGCCGTTCATTCCAGGTTTGGGCTTGGTGGCGCGTATCCTCGACCTGGGTCTGGGCCCGCTGCCGCAAGGTCTCCGTCCATTGCTTGGCCTGGCTACCCCACTGACTGCCCCACTGACTGCTCCACTGGCGCACTCGTCCGGTCACCTGCTGGGCCGTGGTCTGCGCTTGGGTTGTCCAGTCTTGCAGCTCGTCCGTGGCATCGCTGTAGTTTTTCCGCAGGCGATCGCGAATGTGGGTGAGCCGTTCTTGAATGCCCTCCCGTTCCACCGTCAGCTTTCGGCTAGCCGCTTCGGCCACCAGCACCCGCTGCCGACCGGAACTGAGCAGGTAGCGGGGCGGTAGACGATAGAGCCCTTGGGCAAACCCCAGCCAGCCATCGGAGGTAAACAGATAGTAAGCGATCGCCCCTGTTCGGATATCAAAGGCATAGTCTACAATCTTGCCCAGCTTGCTGCCCGACTCACTCCACACCTCCAGACCTAAGAGAGTTTCAAGCTGACGCACCTTCTGGGCTTCGGTTTCCGTGGGGGTAGCCGTTACCACAATGCTCTCAGGGCCAAGGGTGTGGATTTGGTTCAACGTGAAGGCTAGGCGCTTGGAACCGACGAACCCCTGTTTAGACACAAATCCCAACACCCGATGGGCATCGGGGTACATCCACACCACCTCCACACGACCTAGCTCTTCGGTGGTATCTCGATGCAAAATCGGTCGGTGCAGAACGATGCTTTGGTGAATTAGCTTGGGCTTTGAGGTGGACATAGGGTCAGGGTCAGCTCGGGACATCAGGTGGGCAAAACAATACTCCTGCTAGTTCCAAGCTAGCAGGAATCTGGGAGGTCGGGCTTTAGCGCTTTCCGAACATCACCGAGACTCGTAGGCTCCCACGATTAGTCGTTGGCGTTTGACCAGAGAGCTGGCAGGTGGGGCAAAAGCTGGTCAAAGGCCAGCCCACGATGGCTGATCCGGTGCTTCAGCTCAGCGGGCATTTCTGCAAAGGACATCTGATGCTCGGGCAGGTAAAAAATTGGATCATAGCCAAATCCACCAACACCCCGAGGCGCGTGCAGGATCTCGCCTGGACAGATGCCCTCGGCCTGAGTAGCAATGCTGCCATCAGGACGAGCGATCGCCACCACGCAGATAAAGGCCGCTTGGCGATCGCTGCTATCTCCCAATTCCGCCAAAACGCGATCGATGCAGGCCGCCTCTGTCGGCCCATAGCGCGCCGAGTAGAGCCCCGGCGCACCGTCTAGGGCATCAATGGCCAAGCCTGAATCATCGGCGATCGCCCATTGACCGAGGGCCTTGGCCACCTGGGATGCTTTGAGACAAGCATTTTCCGCAAAGGTCGTCCCGGTTTCCTCCACATCTAGATCCGCTGGCTTCAGCACCAGTTCACAATCTAGATCCGTTAAATAGGCCTGCATCTCCCGTAGCTTGCCAGGATTGCCCGTTGCTACTACCAGTTTTTGCACCATAGCTTCCATAGATGACCGACAAAACGACGACGATCGAAGGATGATCGAATTACGACAGCGCCCGGTCAGCCCGGTTATGGGACGCCGTCGCCTGCAGCTCTTCTACAATATCCCAAGCAGCAGCACAGGCTTGGGAGGTGGCTCCCTGCTCTGCACAGATGCGCCGCGCTTCGTCCCGAGCTGCGTCAATTTCGTCTTCAATATAAGGACGCTGGGGTTGGTTGACAAAATTCCCCTTGGCCAAGATATCGCTCACCGAGACAACCCCGAGCAACTCCCCTTTGATCACCGGGGCGCGACGAATGCCCGTGTTGGCAAATAGCCGAGCTACATATTCCACCCCCAACTCTGGCGGCACCACAATGCAGGGCTTAGTCATGATTTCATAAACCCGCATGGTTTTTGGATCGTGACCATAGGCAACCACTTTGTAGACAATGTCGGTTTCCGTGACGATACCGTAGGGATCTTCGCTGTAGCGGCGATCGACAATCAGCGATCGCAATCCCTTCTCGGTCATCAGAGCCACAGCCTCGGCTACCGTCGCTGAGCCACTAATGGTCACCACGTCAGTGGTCATGATGTCTTGTGCTTTTAGCATCCCCGTTCTCCAGATAACTGCATGGGTTAACGGCAAGTAGGAAGATCTACTTACCGTTTCATCCTGATTTTAGACCCAAGACTACCGTAGTCTCCGTTCTGCCCTTTGGTAAACGGAAGCACGATCAAGGGGGCGATCGCCATTGAGCCCCCGAGCACCCGCCCTCTAGGCGTCGTACATCCGAGCTTCCGGGGCGTCTGGAAACTCTTCGCAGTACAGTTCAAAATAGGTTTTGGGTTTTTCCACAAAATCGCTTTTGGTCAAAATATCGTGAATCGAAATGGTGCCCAGCAGGTCACCACTCACCACCGGAGCTTGATGCACGCCGGTCTGGGCAAACAGACGAGCCACATATTCCACCCCTAGGTCAGGGTTCACCACAACACAGGGTTTAGTCATAATTTCGTACACCCGCACCTGCTTGGGATCTTTGCCGTAGGCAGCTACTTTATAAATGATGTCGGTTTCAGACAGGATGCCGTAGGGATCATCCGGATGGCGGCGCTCAACCACCAAGGTTCGAACCTGGTTTTCTTTTAGGCTGGCAACGGCCTCGGCTACGGTAGCTGAGCCACTGATCGTTGCAACCGCTTGGGTCATTATGTCTTTAGCTTTCATCATGGCGGGCCTCCAAACTAACAGAACATGAGTTGAACCGAGCAAATCCACGGATTTGTGCTTGTTAAAATTGTGCCCCAAGGTGGGTAGTCTCAGGGAAGAAAGAGCAACCTATCCCGTAATGTTGCGGATAGTTGCGAATCATACCGAGGAAAATTGGCGATCGCCCTCCGCACCATTAGGGAGAGTTGCTAGACATCAGCCTGCCGTTTTGCTCGAACGATCGATCCAGTTTTCCGGATCAACCTGAAAATACACACAGAAAATTCACTTAATCTTGATTTCCCGTTTGCATCGTTCGTCATTTTGTAGGGAATACTGAGAGGTAGAAATCACAATCTTATCGAGTTCTCTTCTCGAATTCGTTTATATCACGGAGTCGGGACTTTAGTGATTTGCTAGATACTAGGGCAAGCGTTGTTATAGCAGACAGGGCGATCGCGTTTGAGACTCCTTGGTAGCTTCACCGAGTTTGGTAACCACCTGTGCATCATTTGGTATCCATGTTTTGTCGTTAAACGTTTTGTCGTTAAACTATTGAGCTATCTTGAGCTGTTCCACCACGAAGAAAGTTACCCGTTTTGTCCTAAGCTTAACCGCAGTCTGTTGTGTAGTGGTTGCGCACCATGAGCAGGGTATCCATCTTCATCACCTGAGGGGCATCATTTCGAGCTGACCCGACACCATACAGTATTTTGGAAGCCGCATCTACCCATGCTAGGAACAACAATCGGCGGACGTTATCAAATCACGGAACACCTCGGTGGTGGGGGCTTTGGGCAAACGTTCTTGGCCATCGATCGCCATCTACCAGGCAAACCCACTTGTGTAGTCAAGCAGTTGAAGCCTCAAGTAGACGGTCAGGCGGCCTGGCAAGCGGCAACGCGCCTGTTTGACCGAGAAGCGGAGGTTTTATACCAACTGGGCAACCATGATCAAATTCCGCGGCTCTTTGCCCATTTTGAAGAGCATCGAGAATTTTATCTGGTGCAAGAATTTGTAGAAGGACGGGTGCTCAACAAATCCATCAAAAAAAATGTCCGCTTCCCAGAAGATGAGGTCATCGACTTTTTGCAGGACGTCTTGTCTACCCTAGCCTTTGTCCATGAACAGCAGGTGATCCATCGCGACATCAAGCCCTCCAATTTGATTCGCCGCCAGCATGATCAAAAAGTGGTGCTGATTGACTTTGGTGCCGTTAAGCAAATTGGCTCTCAAACCATCAACATCGAAGAAGAATCAACCTTTACCATTGCCGTCGGGTCGTCGGGGTATATGCCCAATGAGCAGTTGGCTGGACGCCCTCGCTACTGCAGTGATGTGTACTCGTTGGGGATTGTGGGCATTCAAATGCTCACGGGTTTATCACCGTCTAAGCTCCGCTACGATGCCCGCACCGGTGAACTGCTCTGGCGCGATCGCGTCCAGACCATCAGCCCAGAACTGGCCGACATTCTCGACTTGATGGTGCGCTACGACTATCGCCAGCGCTACCAATCCGCCGTGGAAGCCATGGAGGCGCTGCAAGTGCTCGCATCCCCCAAACACGATACGGTGATCTTGCCGACGGTCAATTCGGCGGTGAAATCTGCCCAGCGAGATCAGCTTTCCCTCGGCGATCGCACCGTCCCCCCCGCCAAATATTCCGACGCCCACTTCGTCTGGTTTGAACGCGCCGATGAACTCTTTCAACAGCAGCGCTACCTCAAAGCCATTGAATGCTACGACAAGGTGATTCAGATCGCCCCTAATGACTACCTGGCTTGGTTTAAGCGCGGCATTGCCTTTGAAAACCTGCACCACTACGAAGATGCAGCCAGTTCCTACCAGCGGGTGATCGAAGTTCAGCCCAATGACTATCTGGCCTGGTTTAAGCGCGGCAAGGCGCTAGAACATCTAAAACGCTACCCAGAAGCGCTGGCCGCCTACGACAAGGTGATCCAGATTCAACCGGGCAACTATTGGGCCTGGCATGATCGGGGGCAGGTGCTGGAGCATTCTGGACAGTTTGATGAGGCGGTAGCAGCCTACGATCGCGCCGTTAACCTCAAGCCCGATTTCCACCTGGCCGTGGAGAGCCGTAAGCAGGTGTTGATGACCCAGCGGAAGGTCGATCAGCTTTACCATCTCCAGCATTACCAAGAGGCGATCGCTGCCTGTGCCCGTACCCTGCGCGATGATCCAACCGATGCCAATGCTTGGCTGATGCAGGGCATGGCCTTGGAAAATTTGCAGCGCTATCGGGAAGCAGCCTCCTCCTACAGCAAGGTGGTGAAGCTGCAGGCCGATGACCATATTGCCTGGTTCAAGCTAGCAGCACTGCTGGAGCGGCTCAAAAAACATAAAGAAGCCGCCGCCGCCTACGCCAAAGTATCTCAACTGCAGCCCCACAACCAATGGGCCTGGCATGACCGAGGGCGATCGCTAGAGCAGATGCAGCAGTACGAATCGGCGATCGCCGCCTATGACCAAGCCCTGCGCATCAATGCCGAATTTGAGTCTGCCCGAGATGGACGGCTGCGATCGATCGCCCAGCTCAAACAGCAAATGCAGCAAGATTCCGTCTCCTACCGTCCGCCCACTCAATATGTGGTCTAAGATCAATCCTTCAAAATGTCGCTACATACTTTAAGATGCCTCAAAGTCCCTTGCTCTGTGGG
>RECH01000142.1 GCA_007694125.1 Leptolyngbya sp. DLM2.Bin15 | reverse complement strand
CTCCACCTCGATATAGGTACCCAACCCTTGGGCTGTCTTAGTATGGCTCAGGGTACCCGTGGTTCACAAGGGCATATCCCTCCTGCCTACCTAGTTCTCTGAGGCGTAAGTAATCCACCTATGTGCTGAGGTGGGAAACCTTAGTGTGTCCTGGACGTCCTTTTCGTTTTTCTGTCTTCGTTCTTCTGTCTTGCGTTACTAGCGACCCACATGGAGAAAAATCTCGCCGCTCTGGGCGGTGGAGTCGTTGCCGTAGCTGGTGAAGGTGATCTCGTCTACGTCGGTCACCAGTGGCGTTTTAGGACTGGTGATGAAGGAAAGAAGGGGAATTTTTTGGGCGATCGCCCCTCGTAGCTGGCTCCAGTTCAGGTATAGGTAGCCGTCGTTGGGGGTATGGAAGGGAGCGATCGCTCGCTGAAAGGTGGCATCTCCCAGAAATGACTGGGCGGGGGCCGCCAGGGCCGCCTGCATGGCCCTGAGGGAGCTGGCCACCAAGGTATAGTTGCCCAGGCTGGTATAAACGCCCTGCACCTGAGCGGCAAGCTGCAGTTGGGGTTCAGTGACCGGCTGCAGGGTTGCCCAAGCGGTAATGGACTGTTCACCCAGGGTAAACCGCCCGAGGCTGACGCCCTGCTCGGTGGCGACGGCATCTAGATCCTGCAGCACCTCGGCCAACTCGGGGGAGGACTGGGTCACCAAGACCCAATCGCTAAAGGCAGGCGTGGTGGGCAATAGGGCGATCGCATATTCCCCGACGAGATGGGACAGAATATCCTGCGGCAGGTCAAGTCCCCATTGGGTTTGGCGATCGCTCACCAGGGAACCCAGCCATTGCTGCGGCAATCGATAGCCCGCCAGCCCGGCATTGAGCTGCTGCCAACTGCTGAATAGATCCACCCCCGCCGCCACCAGCGCACTCTGGCGAGGGATGTACTGTAGAGCGCCCACGGGGGCAGAGAGCAGCGGTTGGCTGAGGGGCATTTGCTGCCCGGCAGCGGAGAAGAGAGACCCTTCGATCACCAAGCCCCCGGCTGTGGATCGCACGCCCGCTAGCAAGCTGGTCAAAAGGGGGAAAGGAGCTGGATCCGCCGACGGCACCAGCCAAGCGAGCAACTGCGGCACGTTCACAAACACCACAGCCAAGCGATCGCCCCCATGGGCCAAGGCTGCCTGGTAGCGGCGATCTTGGGCGATGCTCAAGTTGGTCACCTGCACCGTATTCAAAGCCTGCTGCAACACCTTGGGGTGATTGGCTAGCAGTACAAAGGAGTCAACGGTGGCGCTGGCTAGGGTGGGCGCTTGCTCTGGATCGCTGGGAACATGGGTGGTAATGGTCACCCCGGCATAGCGTTCAAAGACGAGATCAGAGCCCGCGATCGCTTGATTGCGCCAGAGTTTTTGCACAAATTGCTCCGATCGCTGCAGGTCGGTGCTGCTCAGAGCCAGCAGATAGCCCGGCTGCTCACCGTTTTCGGGATTGCGATCGAGGTCAGCCGTGGTGACCGCCAGGGTAACTTCATCGCCCACCCAAGGCTGGATATCGCGGCCATAGCTCAGCCCCGTATCGGCTAACCAGGCCTGGGTGAGTTGCTCGGCCGAGAGGGGCGATCGCCCTTGGGCAATTAGTTGGGCATCGATGGCGGCTAGTTCATCCGGACGCACCAACACCGACACCATCAGGGGAGCCTGCTTAGCCACAAACATCGCGGCTTCAGGACTCGCCTTACCCTGAATCTCCGCAAGCGGAATCGTGGGACGAAGGTCAGTTGTGCTACAGCTTGATAGCCCCAAGCCCATCACCGCCACCATCAGCAGTGCCAGCAGGGAAACCAAAAAACGAACGATCATGCGTGCTCATCCAGTCCGTGAGTGGGGCAGGTTTTCCTGAGAGAAAACGCCATCCCCTAGTGTAGTGCTGAGCGGGAACCCCAACGGCGATCGCCATCAACATTCTTGGCTAGCCCATGGATCTAGGCCGCCTATCGATCCCGCCATGCCCTACTCCACCACCTCTAATTCTGTATCTCGCAGGTGGGCCTTAAATTTACCGTCGAACTTCACTAGCCAAGGAAAGTTTGCGCTGATGGGCTTGTCTTTCCATTGGCTCGCCAACCCCACAACTTCGCCTTCCTGTCCTTCTAGATCAAAAGGCTGGTTGCGATGTTTGGGGTGATGATAAACCACAACGGATTGACAAACTCGGACGCGATCGCCAACGTTCATAAATCTCTGTATCCCTCGTTCAACGGTGCACAATGCCAACGTAACCCTCATCGCCACTGCAACATGGGCGACCACCACCCCACCCTCACGCTCGGACGTCTACGGCCAAGCGATCGCCCGTCATGCGCTACATCCAGGCCATCATAGCCGTCAGCACAACTCTGAGGCAGGGTGGAAAAGAGCCTCTATTATCTTTGCATAGGATGGGTACCCTTGAACGCTGGGGGGGCAGAGCTAGGGCTGGGGCTCGTTTGTGTCCGTCTCGTCTGGATTGGGGGCCTCTCCCTCAGGAATCAGCAACTGCTCCAGGCCATTGCGCACACCGTAGGTGTCTACATAGCGCCAGACCAAAATGCCCACGCCGCCGATCACAAAGCCGAGCAGCGCTAGACCTATAATCACTCCCCAGATATTGCTGTGGTGCTCAGGGGGGCGATCGCTCGACTCATGGGATTCTAAGCCGCTATCCCAGGGCAGGTCTGGCTCAGCCTCATCCTCAGGATAGAGCAACGCCCGGGCCGTATCAGACAAGTCGGTATCCGATGGTTCTGGCGGCGCATCCCCCGGCTCAAACAGTTGCGGGCTCGACAGCGATGCCCGACAGTCCAGCAAGACCACCGAGGCATTGTCGTGACCATTGCGCTGGTTCGCCAGTTCTAGCCAGGAGCGCATGGCCGCATCCAGGGACATCTTATCCTTCAGCACCCGCTGGGTTGACTCTTCCCACAGGGTCTCCACCCAGCCATGGTCACTCAGACCATCGGAGCAGAGCAGCAGCACTCCATCTTCTTCGAGAATGAAGCGCTGGACGGTGGGATGAATGTAGTCCGCGTCTTTGGTGCCCAAAGCCTGGGTGAGTGCGCCCGCATTGGGCTGCAGGCGGGCAGCGCGGGGTAGGCTATTCCCTAACACCACCTCACGGTTGGCCATATCGTGGTCGAGGGTGAGCCGATGGCAGGAGTCTTCCGTTAGCCAGTAGGCGCGGCTATCGCCGATATGGGCCAGGTAGAGTTCGTGGGTATTGCGATCGCCGGTTTCGGTGCGAATGCGTTGGGGCAACTGCAGCGCCAGCATGACGGTGGTGGCCATGCGCTGACGGGCCGTGCGCCCCTGGGTGTCGTTTTGCGCTGCAATCATATTGTTGGCAATGCGCAAAATCGCCTCAAGCTGCTGGGTGACAATGTCCGGTGACAGCACCTCGCCTTGATCGACAACCTCCGTCAACAGGGCGGAAAGCTGGAGCTTGAGCGATCGCAACGCCAGCCGACTCGCCACCTCTCCGCCAGCATGGCCACCAATGCCATCACAGACGATCGCCACATGGGGCTTGAGGATCACGTCTTCGGCGAGATTGCTCTCTGGGCCATTGGGGTAACAAGCATCTTCATTGTGCGATCGCTGGGGCCCCGTCGTTGTACCGCCCGCCACCCGCAGCTTAATCGGCAGTTGACTCGCCTGTTCTAGCAAGAGCTGGTTCAGCTTCTGGGCAATGGCTGCTACGGGCGGTGCCGTTCGCAGGTTCTCCATGGAGCCCGTTGCCGAGGCGTCGGTATCCACACCAGCATCTCCGCCGACGGCCACCAAGGTTGGGGCCAGTTGGCCCACGGACTGCATTTCGTAGCAGATCGAGCGTAGCCCTTGGGCGATCGCTCCCGGTTCATTGCCAATCCACTGCAGCCACAGGCTCGCCAACTGTCCTAAACTTGCCGGTGCATCCAAGGCTTGGCTCACCTCAAGGTCACGCAACTGGATCCGCCATCCATCCACCCGAATCTGCTCAGGACTCAGCAAGGCCTGGGCCACCCCCTGCTGGGCCAGCGGCAGCCAAAGCTGGAACAGTTGCCAGAGCCAATAGATCCGCCGCACCGGGGTGGCGGCATCCCAAGCGGTGGCGATCGCTGGATGCAAAATTCCTTGGCGGTGCAGAGGCCCTTGTTCCAACAGCAAAATCGGCTCCGGATCGTCCTCTAGGTGACAAACACCGTAGACATCGGGAATGTGGAGATGGTGGGAACGTAGTTTCAGATAGGGGAGCGCAGATTGGGGCGGCTGGGCAGGCAAGGCGGGCAGCCGTCCTGGTTGAGTATCCAGCCAAATGTGGGGGGCAACCACCGCATAGCGATCGCTCACCCGCGTACCCACCGGCACCGCCTCCGCCCTGGCCCCCACCGCCCAAAGGTAGCGATGTACCAGCGGTTTACGGCACTGGCGGCAGAGGAGCTGATCCATGGAATTGCCCGGCTGGGCACAGGACGGATCGGCACACTCGATGGAGAGGGGAGAAGGGCTCATGGTGGCTCAACCGGCGAACAATGTAAGATGACTATAATCAACAGGGCTTCCTACTTAGCAGTCTAGCGCTCTACCTCGATGGTGATGCCATCTAGATTAATCAAGCCCCGGTACAACTGTGACTCACCTCAATCTAAAGATACACAACTAGCTGACCGCGATCGCCCCAGAGGTGAGCTAGATTGAGTCTAGGTAATTGCCCTGAGAGGTGACATCCAGACGCCATGGTAGACCTGCTGTCAACATTCAAGACCTAGCATTGCCTACCCCAAGACCGCCGTTCTGCTCGACGTCCGATCCAGCCCCACCAGCAGCTTACTAGAGAAGGGCATCCATCTAAGGTTTCGCAAATTTTGACAAATCTTTGCAGAAATGACCACTGTAGCCACATCAGATGTAGCCACGTCAGCCGTCCGAACCCATGATCAGGTCTTGCATGCAGCCCAACCTCAGAGCACCCAAGCTCGCCAACTAGTAATAAGGAACACCTACGATTGAGTGCGTAGTTAACCCACAAGCGATCGCTTCCCTGGGGACATCGATCGTTATGATTCGACAGCTTTGATTGATGCTTCTTTTGATGATGAATAGATGGTCTCTATGGAACCTCCGCTAATTTGGCTGATTGCTGGCGTCATTCTATGCGTCATGGAATTTACAATCCCCACCGGCTTTACCGAGTTCACCCTGGGCGTGAGTGCCATTATTGTGGCGATCGTGGCTCTAGTGGTGCCTCAGGTTTCCATTCAAATTGTCCTGTGGCTGGTGCTATCCGTCGTCGCAACGCTGATGTTACGGCGATTTATGCCACCCCAAACCAATAGGGTGCTGGAAGATGCCACTGATGCCAAAACCTTAACGGAGATTCTGCCCGGCGAAACCGGCCGGGTGCTCTACGAAGGCAATTCTTGGCCCGCCCGCTGCGAAGATGACGTGGCGATCGCCCCCAACCAATTGGTGTATGTGGTGGGGCGGCGGGGCAATATCCTGCTGGTGATGCCAGAAACCTCTATTCATCCCCGCTGATAGCCAAGCCTGTTGTTTCAACGACCCTTCGCTACTTAGGAGACTGATTCCATGAATCTATTAACGTTTCTGATTGTCATTGCCTTTGGTGGCTCGATTACCCTAGCGAACTCCGTGAAAATCATCAACCAAGGGAATGAAGCCCTCGTGGAACGGCTAGGGAAATACAACAACAAAAAGCTGAAGCCCGGCATGAACTTCATGGTGCCCTTTATGGAACGGGTGGTTTATCAAGAAACCATTCGGGAAAAGGTGCTGGATATTCCTGCCCAGCAATGCATTACTCGGGATAACGTGGCTATCTCCGTGGATGCCGTGGTCTATTGGCGCATTATGGATCTCGAACGTGCCTACTATAAGGTGGAAAACCTGCAGGCAGCCATGGTGAACCTTGTGCTCACCCAAATTCGCTCAGAAATGGGCAGGCTAGAGCTGGATGAAACGTTTACAGCTCGCTCAGAAGTTAACGAATCACTCCTGCGAGAGCTAGATACGTCCACCGACCCCTGGGGCGTGAAGGTGACCCGGGTAGAACTGCGCGACATCATGCCCTCCAAGGCCGTGCAGGAATCCATGGAAATGCAAATGACCGCCGAGCGCCGCAAACGGGCCGCCATCCTCACCTCGGAAGGGGAACGGGAAGCTGCGGTGAACTCGGCCCGAGGGCGGGCCGATTCGCAATTGCTCGCAGCCGAGGCGGATCAAAAAGCGGTGATTCTGGCCGCAGAGGCTCAGCAAAAGAGCATTGTATTGCGGGCCCAAGCCGTACGCCAAGAACAGGTGCTTAAGGCCCAAGCCACTGCTGAGGCCATGAAGATTATTTCCAACACCCTCCAAGCTGACCCCCATGCTCGGGAGTCGCTGCAATATCTGATGGCTCAGCAATATATTGAAATGGGCACCAAGATTGGCGAAAGCGATAGCAGCAAGGTGATGTTCATGGATCCCCAAAGTATTCCCGCCACCGTGGAAGGGATGCGATCGATTATTGGCGATGGGATGCCCCAGGTCTCCATGCCTCCCAAGCGCTAGGGGGCTGAGGGTCAACCAGGGAATCCCTGGCAACGATTCGAGATGCCCTGCCATCCCCTGAGTCCCTTAGATCCGGGGGATGCCGTGGGGTTGCGTCAACCATGGTGCTGTTCCATTAGACGCTGAGGGTCACTCACCTATCTCTAGAATCACAGCAATACCTTAGCGATAGCGGCGATCGTACTGGGCTAGGCGATCGCACCATTGCTGCCAATACTCTCGAAGCTGGTCGGGGCCAAACCAAAACACCTCAGCGGGTTGATCGGGCAGAGCCACAACGATCAGCGCATGACGCAGGTGCAGGCGATCGCCATAGCAATGGTTCACGGCTCCACAGTAGGCAGCGAGCTGGAGGGGATGATCATAGAGGCGATCGCTCGACCGCTTGGGCACATCAGCAGTTTTCCAATCACATAGGCAGGGCGTGCCTTGGTAGCTGACCACGCAATCGACCCGGCCGGCGTAGCCCAAGTCGTAGTGAAAAACGGGGCTTTCCACCAAGCGCACGGTGTCGAGATCGGCCAGCACCGCCTGCAAACTGTGCCAGTAGGGCTGCACCGTATCAGGACAGGTGACTACTTCACCTTGCAAAAATTGCCGTAGGTACTTATGGGTTTGGCTACCCCGGCGGCTGGCCGTCGTCGTTACCTTGGTGGCGGCATCGTGCCCCAAACGCGATCGCCACTGGGCTAAAGCAGCGCGGGCCTCCGGTGGCTTGGTGGCATTCAAAATGGTGCTCACACTCGGGAGCGATCGCGCTTGATCATCTTGAATGAACTGCTTCCCAGCTTGGCGCACAGATTTCCCCGTCAAGGCGGGCAGCCAATCTGCTCCTGGCGGCATCAGCTCGGCCATCGTTTCCATCCTTCCATGCGTCTCACCATGCATCTAGTATCCATGGTCTTGGATGAAACGTGAGTGAGGCTTGAAATGCGTTACGGCTTCGCCTCATGCAATCCTACCCGTTGACTAAGATCACGGCCTAAGACCACTTCCTGCTAGAGTGATGGGCGATTCGTTCAGCGCAACTCCCATGAACCATGTGCAGCCACGAGGTAGATCGCCAGCAACCTGGATTGGACTTCTGCTATGGATGCTTGTGGGCACTGGATTGCGCCTCTGGGGCTTAGCCGACAAACCCCTGTGGACGGATGAGTTTGCCACCTTGGTCTTTAGCCTAGGGCATAGCTTTCAGACCGTCCCCCTCGACCAAGTCATCTCCCTCGACACCCTGCTAGCGCCGGTGCAGCAGCCCCCTAGCACCTCCGCCTCCCAGGTGGTCACCAACCTCCTCAGCGAAAGCAACCATCCGCCCCTTTATTTTGTCCTCACCCACCTATGGCTGCGGCTGTGGAATGCTTTGGGCGGTCAGTCCATCGTCCTAGGGGTGCGATCGCTGTCTGTCCTATTCGGAGTATTGGCGATTCCCGCCACCTATGGCCTAGCTTGGATGGCCAGCCGTTCCCAGCGGGTCGCCCAGTTTGCCACTGGCTTGATGACCCTGTCGCCCTTCGCGGTCTACCTCTCCCAAGAAGCTCGCCACTATACGCTGCCGATTTTGTGGATTCTTGCCTCCCTAGCCCTCTGGCTGCAGGCCGTGCGATCGCTTCAGGGTCAACGCCGGTTCACCATCCCAGAGGTCGCCCTCTGGATCAGCATCAACACCCTCGGCATCGCCACCCACTATTTCTTCACGCTCACCCTGCTGGCAGAAGCGATCGCCCTCCTCGTGGTAGCGATCGCCTGGCGCTCTAGCCTACAGAAATCCGCTCTGTGGCGTATTTTGGCGGCTATGGTTGGCACAGCGGCGGGCGGTGCCGTATGGCTGCCGTGGCTGTTGGGAGCCCATGATAGTGAACTCACCCGCTGGATCTACCAAGGCGATCGCTCGGGTCTCGGCTGGCTGGATCCCCTCGGGCAAGCGATCGCTGGCTGGATTACGATGCTCTACCTGTTGCCCATTCAAGCCGCATCCACCGCCGTAGTGGTCGGGTCTGCCCTGGGTCTTGCTGGCTTGGCCATCTGGACGGTGTGGCTACTGGGGTCGAGTCGGTCGGGACTAGGACAGGGACTGGGAACAGCCACCCCAGAGCATCCCCCATCCTCGGGACAAGTGCTCGTTCTGCTGGTGGCGATCGCCGTCCTCATCTTTCTAGGCATCACCTACGGTCTAGGCATGGATCTCACCAGCGCCTTCCGCTACAGCTTCGTCTACTTTCCCGCCGTATTAGTGGCGATCGCCATCTGGGTGGAACAGAGCGATCGCCCGGTGACGCGCTGGGGTCTGTCGCGTCCTGCCCTGATCATCCTCATGGCCGCACTCCTCGGGAGCCTGACTGTCGTCACCAATCTGGGCTACCAAAAGACCCATCGTCCCGATCGCGTGGTGGAGGCCATGTATGCCCAAACGCCTGCCCAAACGCCTGCCCCAGAAACCCTGGTGGCGATCGCCCACCGCACCCATGGCCAAACTGGTCGGCTGATGGCGATCGCCTGGGATATCCAGCAGCGGTATCCTGTTTCCAAAACAGGACGACCAGCCCCCCAATTTCTCCTCGCCCACCAGCAGCAACCCATCGATGCCGCCCATCGTTTAGATGCCGTCTTGAGCGATCGCCCCCGGCCCCTAGAGCTTTGGCTGATCAACATGCAGACGGTTCCCCCACGCCGACTAGAGGCGGTGCTAGCCGATCAAGCCTGTCTGCCTATGCAAGATGCGGCCTCCGTCGATGGCTATCGGTATCAACCGTTTGAATGCCGTTGAATGGGGTATCTAAGCGATCGCCCGACCCCATGAACGATCGAGCTCCGTAGATCTGCTTGGGTGATGATTCACCTGAAAATGCCCAACCTCAGACTAGTTCAAGCTATCACGAAAAAAAGAACCGTTTTTTTACGCCAAGAGCACCTGTCTTATCCGTAATAACCCTGAGTTGACGGGCATGATGTCCCCAGGGTATGGATCCATGCCGGTCATCGGCCAATTGCGTAAGTTTGCTGTGGCTCGTGCTCCCAAAGTTGTCTAAGGTTTGCACAGGTGCGCCTGTAACCTATCGAAATTGTCACTTCAAGATTGTCACTTTAAGATTGTCACTTGTGCATCCATACGCATTTCCAGGCATTCTCACCAACGCAGAATGATGAACGTGTGGACATCATCCACGTCCGACCATGCTTTGGATGCATATCATGGGTTCCTGAATGTTGAGACCTACGCCCCATAGCTGTGGAGCATGTTAAGTGAGCCACGGGGCGATCGCTTATCCTTCCATCGCAGCTCCGGCAATGAGTCAGACTCCGACTAGTACATGTCATGAGGGTGAAAGGCAATCAGCCGTGGATGCTAAATTCTGTGAAATACTTTTAGGGGGACTTCTCCTGGACGATAAGTCATGATGTCCCTATATTATTTTCGCCTTGCTGCTTGTGTCGCTAGGGCTACTCCAACCCGTAAAATCGTTGCTGTGTTGGGGTGAGGCCTTTCCCTGGATCGTGTTTTCACGGGTTACATCTAACTGAATGGCCTAAGTATCTGGACGACAGTCCGACGGTTGCTGATCGTCGGCACTATCCATGCTGAATCACCTGTCTGCCATGGTTGTCGTTGATATCTGTCGTCCCGCCATCCTAGGTGTGAGGTGTGATAAATGTTTCACCTACGGGGAACTCTTATCAACCCTAACTCTTCAGGTTAGATCACAGGTTAGATCGGTAGAACGATCTTTGCGCATTCCCCCCAAGGCAGCTTCCAGCCTTGGAACCCTTCCCATAACGTCTGGTCTGCTTGTGCAGCGGCGGTTTATGGGGTGCTAGTTCAGCGGCATTCTAGTCCAGCCAATATTCCTATCACCTTGCATCAAAGCCCCTGAAGCAAGCGACGGATTGATCTAGATATCCTCCATGGTGTCTATCTAGTGAAACGCCATCCTAACGAGAGTACACCCCTTGCTCTCCTAGGAGAGACTGCACTGCCGCTCCTTCGCTGCATCTCACCCTTGCATTTCACCTGAATCCTGCTCATAGCCCCCTATGCAGTCATGTTGCCCCTGGCGTGATGTGCCCTTAGGCGATCGCGTCTAACTTGACCTTCGACCTATGACTTCCATGACTACGTTTGACGATGTATACGAGTTTTTTAGTAATCCGCCGCCGTTTTACCTCAACAAAGAACTAGCCATTTGCTATGTCTTGGATGTGCTGATTCAGCACGATTCCTATGGCACAGAACTGATTCGGCGACTCCAACATGAGCATCCCAACTATCGGCTCTCCGATACGGTGCTCTACAGTGCCATTAAGTTCCTCGAAGATGAAGCCGCAATTACGGGGTATTGGCAAAAGATGAAGGGGCGAGGACGACCTCGACGCATGTATCAAGTGTCACCCAAGTGGCGATCGCAGGCTCAGGATTTAGCCCATCTCTGGCAAGGCTACATTGGCCGATCCTCCCGCCCGTCCCGGCAAGGAACGTCGATGTCCTAACCCGAGATCCTAATCAGTAAGTTTTTTGGGTAAAAGCCCTATGCTGCAAGACTTTTACCCAAAAAGCGATCGCTCATGTCCATGGCATTGCCGGCAAGGGCACCCGGATGCGCACCACCAGCACCATTGACCGGAGTCCATCCAAACGATTCAGATTACGCCGTGCAGCATTTAAACGGCAGTGGTATCGTAAAGTTATATGAAAAAACTGAGGATACCCTCATTAAAACCATGACGCAAGAGCGCATCCTATACGTTCGCCTTCCTTGCAATCCTATTTTTCCCATCGGTGTTGTTTACTTGGCGGATCACGTCCATAAACAATTTCCGGCTATTGAACAACGCATTTTTGATTTGGGAACGGTTCCCCCGCTAGATTTTTCCGCAGCTCTGGATGACTGCATTAACGAGTTTCAGCCCTCGTTGCTCGTCTTTTCCTGGCGAGACATTCAAATTTATGCTCCAGTGGGCGGTCGGGGCGGCAACCCCCTGCAGCACGCCTTTGAATTTTATTACGCCAAAAATCCTCTGATTCGCCTGCGCGGTGCCATGGGCGGGCTGAAGGTGACCACGGCCTACTACCAAGAGCTATGGCGCAACACCGGATTGATTCGACGGGGCTTGCAGCAGGCCCAGCGTCACAATCCTCAGGCGCGATCGGTGGTGGGCGGCGGTGCCGTGAGTGTTTTCTATGAGCAACTGGGCACCAAGCTGCCCAACGGTACGATTATTTCCGTGGGTGAGGGAGAGACGCTCCTGGAAAAATTGCTGCGCGGGCAAGACTTTGCTGGCGAGCGCTGCTATGTGGTAGGCGAAACCCAGCCCCGCGATCGCATGATTCACGAATGGCCCACGCCCATTGAAAAATCGGCCTGCGACTACGACTATATTGGTCGCATCTGGCCCGAGTTTGACTACTACCTGCAGGAACAAGACTTCTACGTCGGCGTTCAGACCAAGCGGGGCTGCCCCCACAACTGCTGCTACTGCGTGTATACCGTGGTGGAAGGCAAGCAGGTGCGCATTAATCCTGCCGATGAAGTGGTGGCGGAGATGCGTCAGCTCTATGACCGGGGTATTCGCAACTTTTGGTTTACCGACGCCCAGTTTATCCCGGCCCGCAAATATATCGATGATGCCATTGAGCTCCTGCAAAAAGTTGTAGACTCCGGCATGACCGATATTCACTGGGCTGCCTACATCCGAGCAGATAACCTCACGCCCCAGCTCTGTGATCTGATGGTGAAAACTGGGATGAACTACTTCGAGATTGGCATCACCAGCGGTTCTCAAGAACTGGTGCGCAAGATGCGCATGGGCTACAATCTGCGCACGGTGCTCGAAAATTGTCGAGACTTGAAGGCTGCTGGCTTCAACGATGTGGTCTCGGTCAACTATTCCTTCAATGTCATCGATGAAACCTTTGACACCATCCGGCAAACCATTGCCTACCACCGTGAGCTAGAGCGTATCTTTGGAGCCGATAAGGTCGAACCTGCGATCTTCTTCATTGGGCTGCAGCCCCACACCCACCTAGAAGAGTATGCGTTCAAAAACGACATTCTCAAGCCGGGCTATAATCCAATGAGCATGATGCCTTGGACAGCTAAGAAGTTGTTGTGGAACCCGGAGCCCTTGGGTTCTTTCTTCGGGGACATTTGCCTGCAGGCTTGGCAGCGCAACCCCAACGATTTTGGTCGAGAGGTGATGGCGCTCTTAGAGCAACGCTTGGGCTGTGCCTCCTTAGAGGAAGCGTTGTCAGCACCGATGGTTCAAAAAGCGCGGCAGTTGGTGCAGGCTTAGGCGCAGAGATCTAGGGAAGTAGTATAGTCACACGTTTATGTTAGACGGATCAATTCTCAAGAACCTACAGCTGGCCCATCAGTCTAGCGACTCAGGGCAGCGATCGCTTAATTTTGGCGTGTATTACAAGAACACGCTGGTGGCCCTATGCCATGCCTTAGAAGACTCCATTTTAGAATCCCAGACCCATCCCTTGGTGATTACCGCCTTTCAGCGAGGGAAATGGTATCTGGAAGAAGCGGAACGCTATGGGGCGATCGCTCAGCAGTCTGAAGCGGTGGTGATTATGGCGTCGGATGATGCGGGCTTTGCCGACCATCCCACCAGTCAACGCCCCAACGTTAACATTGTGCCTCTGCAAGACGACGATCCGGTGGCCCAGGAGTGGCATCTGATCATCGTCTCACCGAACTACATGGCCATGGTGCTATGCCAAGAGCTTTCCACCGCAGACTATGCTGATTTGGGTCTACCCCAAACTGACCTAGAGCGGCGATTCTATGGCTTCTGGACCTTTGAGCCCGATTTGGTGCTAGAAACGGCTGAATTAGCGATCGCCCACCTAGGTTCCTACCAGCCCACCCTGCAGGCACAGCTTGCCCAACGATTAGCCACCATCACCCAGCAAGCAGCCCAGCCCCAAGCCCTCTGCCGCCAGCCCACCTCCGAGCGTTTAGGTGAGGTTGTGGCCCGCGTTGTAGACTACCTGCGCATCCACCAAACGACTCTGGACTCCACCACGGGACAGCGGCCCCAAAGTCGTCATCAGAACCTGGATCAAAATCTGACGTCTAACGAACTTCAGGCCTTCCTGCGCGCGGCCCAGTTGATTGACCAAGCCGACCTGAGTAATCCCCTCGCGGCGACAGAAGTGGCTACCCTCGCGGAAGCCATGGGACATTTGCTAGATCTGCCGACCTGGCAACTGCATCGCCTACGCCTAGCTGGACTACTCTCCCGCGTGGCCGGCATTGGGGCCAGCCACCTCGACACCTCGCTCCCCGAGCCTGAGGATCTCGATGCCACGTCTCTGCCGCTCACCTGTGCCCTCACCCCCGGCACCCAGGTATTGCGCACCATGCCTAGGCTGCGGGCGATCGCCACCATCATTACCCATCAGACGGAATGGTGGAACGGCAAGGGCTATCCGTCTGGGCTATCCGGCGATGAAATTCCCCTAGAGTCGCGTATTTTAGGGTTGGCAACGGCGTTTCAACAGCATTTGGCTAAGCGACGCAGCGATCGCCCCGGCGAAACCGCTAGCCTCACCGCCGATCAATGGCTGGATGCCTTTGTTGCCTGTCAAGTTGACCAGAGCGATCGCTGGGATCCCAAGCTGCTCGATACCCTCGAACTGCTGGTCAATGGTCTGCGCCAAGGGCTAGAGTTACCCATTGTGACGCCCAAGATTGCCGCTGGGCTTTGGCTGCTCGATTCCCACTGTGACCAAAGTCCCCTGGTGGTTTGGGGACAAAACCCCGACCGTTCGTCCACCCTGTTACATTAACGCCTGGAGTATTGTGGAGCCTATGGAGCTTGACCTGATTCGTACTGGACAGATCAAACAATTAGCTGGCACCAACCTTGAAGATGAAGATCTATCCGGTGTGGATCTCAGCCAAGTGAACCTTGCAGGGGCCAACCTCACGGGGGTAGATCTATCCCAAGCTAAATTACTCAATGCCCGCTTAGACGGAGCCACGTTAGTGGGATGTCATGGCTATTTAGCTGACCTCCGGGGCAGTTTTCTGGGCACCAATCTCATGCAGGCTGACCTCACCGAGGCCGATCTGCGGGGCAGTAATCTCCGGGGAGCCAACTTGATGCAAGCCCAACTGCGTCAAGCTTGTCTGGCTGGAGCCTTTTTGAGTGGCGCATCCTTGATGGGAGCCCAGTTGTCTGGGGCAGATCTCCGAGGCGCAGACCTACGAGGCTGCAATCTCAGTACCAGCAACCTAGAGGGCGCAAATCTTAGCCAGGCGGATTTACAGGGGGCGAACCTCACCGGGGCCAATCTCCAAGAGGCCGATCTACGCGGTGCAAACCTCACCGGTGCAAACTTTAGTAGCGCCAATCTGCTCTGTTGCGATCTATCCGGGGCCGTGATGGTGGGTGTGCATTGGTCAGGAGCCTGTGTGTTGGGCACAATCCTAGAAACAGCAAGCGCCAGCTAACGGAGGCATGGTTTCCTCAATCGGTACCCGTGCGTCGGCTAGGGTGCTATGCAAAGATTTGTCAGAGAACTCCACGGAAATCTAGGATGATAGAGGAGATAGCATATGTCCAGCAGATTCCTGCTCTAAAGTGGGCAGCCTAGGCTATGGTGACAGAGTTATCATCCTTGAGCGATACCAGGTGGGTCTGGTAGTCTTTGGGTCTAATACCTGGTCTAGTACCCGGTCTAGAATCGACCCAGGGCGATCGCTTCCCTTGCTTCTCGGCGCTCCATGCAACGGTTCAACGTCAACAGTGTGCATTTAGCTCAGGTTGACCCTTAACGATAGAAACTGCTTGTTCGTCAATGCCCTTGTCTGATACCCCCTGCTTATCTTTAGCGATTACTCGCCTGACTGCTGCAGAGTCTGGCCATTATGCGCTGTGGGTCTTGCAAGCGCCCTACCCAAGCGGTTACGTGCATCACGACTGCCTATGGCCCTTGACCCTGAGCCAAACCTGGGAAACCTGGCAAAGCCTATTCTCACTGCGGGGCTTGCCGATGGTGCCGCGCATCCCGTCCACCTACGTACCCGAGCCGGTGCCGAGCCTAGCTGGCAATGACGCCATTCCATCGTCGGGGCAGGCGGGGTATACCAGCCGCCTTATGCAACATTTGGGCGTGCAGCTATGGCAGTGGCTGTTTGACGGCCCTATTCAAAGTAGCCTCGATCAAAGTCAGGGCATTGCCATCGGTCAAGGCAACTCCCTGCGCCTGCGCCTAGAGATCCGCGATCCCGAACTCATTGCCCTACCCTGGGAAATTATGCAGCCCCAGCCGGGGAAGCAAGCCATTTCCCTCAGCCAACAAATCTTCTTTAGCCGCACCACCAGCGACGTTGATCCCTTGCCGCCCCTAAGAATTGAGCAGATGCTGAAGGTGCTGTTGGTGCTGGGCCATGATGATGAGTCCGATCCAGCGGCCGCTATCCGCCAGCAGCAGGGCGGCGATGCTCAGCACCGTCTCAAACTTGAGCAGGAAGCAGAAGCCCTAGCCAGTTTACTCACCCGCTCCACCAAAACCTATAGTGGCCGGGGGCAAACGGCTCCAGTTCCCTGTGAGGTGACGACGCTGCTGCAACCCACACCCGCCGAGCTGATTGAACAGCTAGAAGCCGATAGCTTTAATGTATTTTTCTATGCAGGGCACGGGATGCCAGCTCCCGATGGGGGGCTCTTGTTCCTGCGGGATGATGCTGCCCTGAATGGCACGGAGCTTGCCCAAGTGCTCACCCGCTGCCGTGTGAAGCTGGCGGTGTTTAATGCCTGCTGGGGGGCACAGCCGGATGAACAGGGACAACATGCCATCCCCCGCAGTAGCTTAGCCGAGGTGTTGATTCACCATGGCGTACCGGCGGTGGTGGGAATGCGTGACTCGATCGCCGATCGCGAGTCCTTAAGTTTTATCCAAGTTTTTGCCCAAGCCCTGGCCGAGCGATCGCCTGTGGATGAAGCGGTGGCGATCGCCCGTCAGCATCTCCTCACCCTCTACAAATTCAACCAGCCCGCTTGGACGTTGCCGGTGCTCTATATGCATCCCGAGTTTGACGGCGAGTTGATCAAGCGGATTGCGGAATCCGTGACCGAGATTCCCCAGCAGTCCACCACCTGGATTGATAATCAACCCCCCGCCGCCTACCTCACCGTGCGCAACCAACCCGAGCGTAAGTGGCGCGTGCAGGGGGGCATTATTCGGGTGGGCAGCAGCGAAGACTATGGCAATGATTTGGTCTTGGATGAGCCGGGTGTCTCCCGGAAACATGCCGAGATTTTCTGCCGCAATCTCAATGATGCAAGACCGACGTACTTCCTGCGCGACTTCTCCCGTTTTGGCACCCTCATGCTCACAGAGAAGGGCTGGCACAAAATTCATCGCAGTGAAGTTCCTTTGACCTCTCAAACCCAGCTGAAGTTTGGCAGCTCCAAGGGGCAAACCGTCGAGTTTATCATTGACGATTCGGACTCAACCTAGCTGAGAATCCCAGGGAAGCTGTCTATGTCGTCGATTACCATTACGCTGAAACTCTTTGCGGCCTACCAAGAGGCCTATCAACAGCCAGAACTGGTGCTGTCTCTAGCACCCGGCACCACGGTTGCCCAAGTGCGCGATCGCCTCATTGCTGAGCAGCCGAGCCTGGCCCAGTGGCGAGATGTGACACGGTTTGGGGTGAACCTACAGTTTGTGGATGCCGATGCCGTCTTAGCGGATGGCGACGAAGTAGTGCTGATTCCGCCGGTCAGCGGCGGCTGATGGATTCAACCGGCGCAACCGAGTACGATGAGGCGGCAGTACCCCATCTAGTTGCTAAAGCGGGAAACCTTGCTTTTCCTAAATTCCTTTTCGTTCTTCGTTCTTCTATCTTGCGGTACTAGTCGTCCCGCAGCAGCGACTCAAACTCCGATCGCAACGAGGTGACATCAGCCACCCGCGCCACCACCAGGCTTTGGGCTCCCGCATCATCCAAGCGCGATCGCCAATGGCGCACCTGTTCGGCATTATTCACCCAAAACTGAATCACCGTATCCACCACAGCATCCATCGGCCAACCTCGATGGCGCGGCACTGGCTCCAGGGAATCTAAAAACGCATCCAGGGTACATTGGTAAGCCCCTACATAGGCAGCTCCGTCCTGCTGCTTAGCCTGCTGCTCCTGCTGGTGGTTAAAAAACGCCAAAATAGGGGAAATACCCAGTAGTTCAAATGTATAGTCCATTTTATTCTCCTGTTGATGTAGCTGCAGGGTTGAAAAAAGTTGGATTACGCTGGATGAAAACGAACAGGCGGTGATCATGCATGGGTTCTGCTGCGATCCTAATGGATGGTAGCTGCATCGGCGGTATTCCCTAGGGCAGTTCCTTGGATCCCAGGGATCGCGATCACCAACGACGCGGGTTGCCCAGATAGGCAGACCTCAACGGTGCTCACCACTCTAGGGGAAACATCCTAGATAGTTTGAATCAGGTTTAACAATTGTGAGGAATTGTAGGGTAATCCACACTTGATGTTCAACGAGTATTCCCCATTCATACCAAAATCTGTCATCCCAGCCCAAGGCGATGGGGATTGTTGAGGAGCGATCGCCCCCTGTGTTTATACAAATCCAGCGAGAAATCCTGATATTCATCCTGCCAATCTGAACCACATGTAGAATGGCATGGCAAAATCTTAGGTAACTGTTCGCACCGAAAAGTACCGAATTGTTGGCACCCTAACCGTCTTCCCTCCATGACTGCAACGACTCCAGCCCTAACGTCTGAACTCCCCAAGCAATACGATCCTTCTGCCACAGAATCTAAATGGCAGGCATCCTGGGAAGCGAACCAGGTTTTCGTTGCCAACCCAGATCACGAGGGGGATCCCTACTGCGTGGTGATTCCGCCCCCCAATGTCACCGGCAGTCTGCACATGGGCCATGCCTTCGAGCACAGCCTGATCGATACCTTCGTGCGCTATCACCGCATGATTGGGCGCAATACCCTCTGGCTGCCGGGCACGGATCATGCCAGTATTGCCGTGCAAACCATCCTAGAACGCCAACTGCGCGAGGAAGGCACCAGTCGAGCAGCCTTGGGTCGGGAAGCCTTCCTCCAGCGCGCCTGGCAATGGAAAGAGGAATCGGGCGGCACCATTGTTGGACAACTGCGACGCCTAGGGGTGTCGGTGGATTGGTCGCGGGAACGCTTCACCATGGATGAAGGGTTGTCCAAGGCGGTGACCGAAGCCTTCATGCGCCTTTATAAAGAGGGCCTGATTTATCGCGGTAAGTATTTGGTGAACTGGTGTCCAGCTAGCCAGTCTGCTGTGTCCGACCTCGAAGTAGAAAACAAAGATATCGACGGCCATCTCTGGCATTTCCGCTATCCGCTCACCGATGGCTCCGGCTTTGTGGAAGTTGCCACCACCCGTCCAGAAACCATGCTGGGCGATACGGCCGTGGCGGTGAACCCCAACGACGATCGCTACCGGCATTTGGTGGGACGGACGCTCACCCTCCCGATTATGGGGCGGCAAATTCCCATCATTGCCGATAACTACGTGGATGCGGCCTTTGGAACAGGCTGCGTCAAAGTCACCCCAGCCCACGATCCCAACGATTTTGAAATGGGTAAGCGCCACGACCTGCCCATGATCAACATCATGAACCCCGATGGCACCCTGAATGCCAATGCCGGCGACTTCCAGGGACAGGATCGCTTTGACGCCCGTAAAGCCGTGGTGCAGCGATTGGACGACGAAGGCTTCCTGGTGCGCGTGGAAGACTATCGCCATGCCGTCCCCTACAGCGATCGCGGCAAGGTTCCCGTAGAGCCGTTGCTGTCTACCCAATGGTTTGTCAGCATTCGCCCCATGGCTGATGCGGCCCTGCAATTTTTAGATCAGCAACAGTCGCCGGTGTTCGTGCCCGATCGCTGGACGAAGGTCTACCGCGACTGGCTGGTGAACCTGCGAGATTGGTGTATTTCTCGGCAGCTTTGGTGGGGGCATCAAATTCCCGCTTGGTATGCGGTGAGCGAAACCAACGGCCAGATTACGGATGAAACCCCCTTTGTGGTGGTGCGCACCGAGGAAGAAGCCTGGCAGCAAGCTCGGGAGCTGTTTGGCCCCCATGTGCAACTGCAGCAGGATCCGGATGTGCTGGATACCTGGTTCTCGTCGGGACTATGGCCCTTTTCCACCATGGGCTGGCCCGAAGAAACCCGAGATCTGGAGCGCTACTACCCCACGACCACTCTGGTCACGGGATTTGACATCATCTTTTTCTGGGTCGCCCGTATGACCATGATGGCAGGGCATTTCATGGGTACGATGCCCTTTGAAACCGTGTACATCCACGGTCTTGTGCGGGATGAAAACAACAAAAAGATGTCGAAGTCATCCAACAACGGCATCGACCCGCTGGTGCTGATCGACAAGTACGGCACCGATGCCCTGCGCTATACCCTGATTCGGGAAGTGGCCGGAGCTGGGCAGGACGTTCGCCTAGAATACGATCGCAAAACCGATGAATCGGCCTCGGTGGAAGCCTCCCGCAACTTCACCAATAAACTGTGGAACGCGGCCCGGTTTGTGATGATGAACCTAGAGGGGCAAACCCCGGCCAGCCTAGGACAGCCGCAGTTGTCTGAGGTGGAACTGAGCGATCGCTGGATTATGTCTCGCTTCCACCAAGTGGTGCGCCAAACCCGCCATGATATTGACCACTACGGTTTGGGCGAAGCCGCCAAGGCGCTCTACGAATTCATCTGGGGCGACTTTTGCGATTGGTATATTGAACTCGCCAAAGCCCGCCTGCAGTCGGATGCGCCCTCCCGCCGGGTTGCCCAGCAAACCCTAGCCTATGTGCTAGACGGCATTCTCAAGCTGCTGCATCCCTTCATGCCCCATATCACCGAGGAAATCTGGCATACCCTCACCCAGGCAGGCGATCGCGAATTTCTAGCGGTGCAGCTTTATCCCGAAGCCGACGATCAATGGATCAACGCTACCCTAGAACAGCAGTTTGACTTGGTGATTGGCACCATCCGCACCGTGCGCAACCTGCGGGCAGAGGCCGGCATCAAACCCGGCACCAAAATTACCGCCCTGCTGCTCAGCGAAAATGCGGACGAACGCCATATCCTCTCCGAGGGAGAAACCTATATTCAAGATCTGGCAAGGATCGAGCGCTTGGTGATTGGCGAACCTGGGGACGAACATCAGTTAGAGAACGGCTTGCCTGAGGTCACGCTTGACGTCCCACCGGAGGCGACACCTGAGGCAACGCCTGAGGTCACCGTGGAGGAGTCAGCGATTCCAGAAGCGATCGCCCCCGACGACACTCCCCCAGCCGCTAGCTCAGAGACTTCTGATGTGGCAGTGGCCGATCAACCCGCTGAGCACACCAGCGATACCCCAGCAACCGAGTTTGAGCTCAATCAACTGCAAAAGCCAGCGATCGCCCTGGGATTTCTCTTGCTGCTACTGGTGTTTGCTCGCCTGTTCCTAGCGATCATGGACGCCCTTGACGGTCTACTGTTCGTATCACCGCTCTTGAAGCTGGTGGGCTTAGGCTATAGCATTTGGTTTGTGAACCACTATCTCCTCCAGGCCGATCGCCGCCAAGAGTTGATGAAGGCTTGGTCTCGTTTGGTGAGCCAAATTGGTCTCAAACTGCGGGAAACGGCAGAAACGGGTACCATGCCCACGGCAGAGCCAGAACCTAAGGTCGCAGCTACCCCGGTGGAGTCTGTGGAGTCTGTGGAGTCTGTGGAGGCGCTGGAGCCTGTACAACCCGAGGAGGTTGAGCCGGCCACTCCTGATGGCCTACAGCTCTTCGCCGGCGTGGTGGGTACCGTACAGGTTTTGATTCCGCTAGCGGGCGTGGTGGATGTGGAGGCGCTCAAGGCCAAAATTGAGAAAGACCTAGCTAAAGTAGTGGCAGAGGTCACCTCCCTGTCCCAACGGCTCAGCAATGCTAACTTTGTAGACAAGGCTCCGGCGGCGGTGGTGCAGGGAGCTCGTGATTCCCTGGCAGAAGCCGAGAAACAGGCGGAAATCCTCCGCGATCGCGTCCGTCGTCTTTAAGCGATCGCCCTCTGAGACAGCAGCGGGGCCCTCAAGGTTGGGTATCCCGCTGTCTCGCAGGTGAGGTTGCTTAGCAAGAACTGGGGTTCATCCCTTCCAATCGTTCCAATACGTTCCAATAGAATGAAGAGCCGTAAGATGAACATCAAGATCTGTGGTGAAGCTGCCCACAGCCCATGGATCGAATCATAGGAAGATATACTGTCCTTCGGTAGCCGATTAGTCGTTGTTAGTACCAAAATGCGACATCTAGCCCAGGTTCAACAAGACGAGACCACCGAGCACGCCATGTTGCGCCTGTTGGCAGTGCAAAAAACTGAATATACCTGGGTGGTTTTGCCGAATCCCACGGATATTGTCTTAGACAGAACACCGGCCGATCTAGGCTATGCCCCTCAGAGCTTGGTGATGGTGGATTTATCAGACACCCAAGATGTTCAGCATTTGGAAGATGCCCTGCCTTGGGTGCTGCAGATGGTGGATGATTATCTGACGAAGGGACTCAGCCCCACCAGCTTGCAGGAAGAAGCCGCGCGGGCTGAGCAATGGCGACAATCGCTGACCTTACGGGATCAAGAACTGGGTCGCCGTACCCTAGAGCTAGAGGCTCGGCGAGACCAGATTCAAGAACTAGAGAAAAATCTCCAGGAAAACAAAGACAAGCTAGAGAGTAGCGGCGCTCAGACCAAGGTCACTCCGAAGGATCAGACTGTTCCCGACGAGTCGGCCTCCTCTAGCTAGAGATCCGACTCGGCCGGTGGGAGCTTAACGACGACGGGCCGCAGGCAGCGATCGCTGTTTGGCATAGGGCTGGGGCGATCGCAGCGGCTTAGACTCCTCAGACTCTTGCATCAGTTCACGAATGAGACGGGCAAGCGATCGCTGGGTGAGTTCTGTAGCAATCTGCTGACCCATGTGATGCAGTTCTGGCTTGACGACCAGCTTGGCTGCCATTGATGCCAGCGTCATGGGATCAAAGCCTGGGGTTTCTTTGAGCAGGTTAAGGATGCGACCTAGGGGCTCTAGGTTGCTTGGGGCTGGCGCAGCATCCGCACTGTCTGCACCCAAGGGCAGCCCCGTGCGTGCCTGCAGCCAATGGGTGGCTCGGTGTACAGCATTGCGTCCAGCGGCATCTAGGGCGTTGACAATTTCAGCCGAGATGCGATCGCGAATGAAGGTGCCGCGATCGGAGAACAGGAAGGTCACCGTTTGATCCAGCACCTGGTTGAGATCATAGTCTTGGCTATCCTGGGCATTGCGCAGCAGGTTTTCCAAGCGGTTCCAGCGAAAATCACCGTCTTTGAACAGCAGATCCTGCAGCGACGATCGCAACTCAGGGGATTGATCCGTGAGCAAGCGTCTGGCCACGTAGGGATAGGCCTTGCTGAGCACCTTAAAATTCGGGTCAATATTAATGGCGATCCCCTCTAGGGTCACCAAGGAACGAATGATCAGCGCATAGTAGGCCGGCACCCGGAAGGGATATTCGTACATCAGCCCCGAAAGCTGATCGGTGATGCTCTTGAAGTTCATCTCCGCCACACTAGCGCTGAGAGCATCGTTGAACACATCGGCAAAGGCAGGAATAATCGGCGTTAGATCCGTATCTTCCGACAGAAATTCCAGCTTAATGTAGTCTTGGGCTAGTCCTTCAAAGTCGCGGTTGACCAAATGCACCACCGCTTCAATCAGACCGTAGCGCTGGTAGGGCTTCACCTCGCTCATCATGCCAAAGTCGAGGTAGGCCAGCTTGCCCTCAGGGGTTGCAAACAGGTTGCCCGGATGGGGATCGGCGTGGAAAAAGCCATGCTCCAGCAACTGCCGCAACGAGCACTGCACCCCCACTTCCACTAAATAGGCCGCGTCAATCCCCTGGGACTTCAGCTCGGCAATCTGGGTGAGTTTGGTGCCGTTAATCCATTCCATGGTCAGCACCCGCCGCTGGGTGTAGGGCCAATAAATCCTCGGAACATAAATATCCTGGATGTGACCATAGAGGGAGGCAAAGCGCTCGGCATTATGCCCCTCTTGGGTGTAGTCCATCTCTTCAAAGATGCGCGCCCCAAACTCATCCATGATGCCGACCAGATCGCTGCGCACCGCCTTCACCATGCGGGCCGTTAGGGCAGCTAGTTGGCGCAGGATATACAGATCTAGGGTGATGCGCAGGGCCAAACCAGGACGCTGCACCTTAACAGCCACCTGCTCTCCCGTTTTCAAACGAGCCTTGTAAACCTGGCCCAAGGACGCCGCCGCCACGGGATGCTCCGAAAATTCTGCATAGATCTGCTCAGGGCGATCGCCCAATTCTTCTTCAATGAAGCGAAACGCGATTTCATTGGGAAACGGCGGCAGTTGATCCTGCAGTTGGGTCAACTCTTCTAGGTATGACGGCGGCACCAAGTCAGGCCGGGTTGATAGCGCTTGCCCTACTTTGATATAGGCAGGCCCCAACTGGGTCAGCAAAATACGCAGTTGCTTAGCCCGCTGCGCCTGCCCAGCCTTGACCCGCCCTGTCCAGCGATCCCACCAAATGCCTAGCCCAAAGGATAAGAACGGCAAGATAATGGCCACAATGCGTCGAAACACCATCAAAGGGCGACCCCGATAATAGTTGGCGATCGCTTCTGGGTTGTAGCGAATGGCTTCATCACGGGCATCGGACGCAATCACATCGGCTAATTCTGGGGGCAGCGTTCCCATCGACGACCGGGGGCGGTGAGGCGGATCCACAACCGGCTGGCTTTCAACCGTCACCGTTTGCAGTGTGGGCTCTGGATGATGGGAAGGAGAGGGAACGGTCTGCATAAGTGAAGATCCAAATTTGGGTCAACCGACAGGCTAGTGCTGGTGCGGGAGCGGCGGTTTATGGGGTTTGTTGAGGCATTCAGATTGAGGGCACGGGCGCGCCACAACCCAAGAACACTGGATGACCGCGATGTTGGGTGCATGAATGCCTACGTAAAGCATTGTAACAACTAACCTTAGATCAGCGGGATGGCCCGCAGGGTAGAGATCCATGGTAGGCAGGCTCACCGTCCCTGATCTGGGCAGCGATCGCAAACTGAGCCCCCTGCGCTCCCTAAGCAAGAACTTCTTGTAGTACCCGAGTACTAAGGTTTAGCGCTAAACTAGACAGGAGTCGCTCAAGCGTGATCCCGTACAAGCTGCGATCGCCCTGCGTCCATCCCCTTCATCCCAGTTCCTCCTAAGCAAGGAGGCGATCGCCGTCAACGCTTTATTAGCCTGCTGAACTGGAGCCTATGCTGACCTCTCTTCAAGTAGAAAATTTCGCCCTGGTCGATTCCCTCTCCCTCGACTTTGCTGCCGGGCTGAACGTGCTGACCGGGGAAACTGGAGCTGGGAAATCGATCATCCTCGATGCCCTTGATGCTGCCCTCGGAGGCAAAATGACCAGTCGCGTGATTCGCTCAGGGTCAGAACGGGCGCTGGTGGAAGCCACCTTTGACCTCAACCCCGCCCTGATTCGCTGGCTCGATCAGCAAGAGATCGACTTGCTCGACGAACTGTCCCTCGTCTGTAGCCGGGAGCTAACGGCTGGACGCAGCGGCGTGCGCAGTCGATCGCGGGTGAACGGGGTGGTGATGAATAAGCAGCAGATGCAGTCTCTGCGAGAGCATTTGCTAGAAATCACCGCCCAAGGGCAAACCATCCAGCTCAGCCAGGCCAATCTGCAGCGGGAGTGGCTGGATGGGTTTGGGGGTAATGAGCTATTGCGGCAAAAACAGGTGGTGGCGGAGCATTATCAAGCCGCCCAAACGGCGCTGAAAGCCCTGGAAAAGCGTCGCCAGTTTGAACAGCAGCGCTTGCAGCAACTCGATTTGTTTGAGTACCAAGCCAAGGAACTGGCCGAAGCCCATCTCAACGATCCCCAAGAATTGGAGCACCTCCAGCAAGAACAGCAGCGGCTCAACCACTGCGTGGAGCTTCAGCAGCAAAGCTACCAGGTCTATCAAGCCCTCTACGATCAAGACGAGGGCGGCGATGCCTGTTCCGACTTGCTCGGCAAGGCAGAGTCGATCTTGTCTAGCATGGTGCAGTACGACGACCAGATCCAGCCCATCCTCGACATGGTCACCAGCGCCCTGGCCCAGGTGGAAGAAGCTGGACGGCAGATGAATGCCTATGGAGCCGTGCTGGAAGCCGATCCCGATCGCCTCCAAGAGGTGGAATGCCGGATTGCCGAACTCAAGCAAATTTGCCGTAAGTATGGCCCGACCCTGCCAGAAGCGATCGCTTACAGTGAACAGGTGCAGGCGGATCTAGAATCCTTGAGTGACAGTGGGCAATCCCTCGATGCCCTAGAGGCTGCCTACCAGGAGCAGCAGGATGCTCTCATCCAAACCTGCCGTGACCTCACCCGCCTCAGGCAAGCAGCCGCTCAGCAGTTGGAGGCAGGGCTGCTGGAGGAACTGAAGCCCTTAGCTATGGAGAAGGTGCAGTTTCGCGTTGACCTCACGCCGATCACGCCCTCGGTGCATGGCAGCGATCGCATTACCTTTTTGCTCAGCCCCAACCCAGGAGAACCGCTGCAACCCCTAGCCGACATCGCCTCGGGGGGGGAAATGAGCCGTTTTCTTCTTGCTCTCAAGGTCTGCCTCTCCCAAGTGGATGCGGTGGGCACCATGGTGTTTGATGAAATTGATGCGGGGGTATCAGGACGGGTTGCCCAAGCGATCGCCGATAAGCTCCACCAGCTCAGCCGCCACCGGCAGGTACTCTGCGTCACCCACCAACCGATCATTGCCGCCCAGGCCGATCTACACCTGCGGGTGAACAAAGAAGTGGTAACGGATGGAGCGATCGCTTCCCCATCCAAGGGATCGGGTAAGGGCAAGCCGTCTACAGCTCCAACCCCCGAGGGAGACGATGCAGTGCGCACCGTGGTGCGAGTGGTGGCCCTGGATGAACAGCAGCGCCTAGAAGAACTGGCCCAGCTCGCTGGCGGCAAAACCGACCACCACGCCATTACCTTTGCAGGCTCGTTGCGATCGCAGGTGCATCCAGAGGGTGCAGCCGAGCCGTTGGCCCCGACGACTGATGCCCCTACCTCAGAGGTTCCACCCAAAGCGGCTAGCGGTCGGAAGAAAGCCAGTGCTAAGTCAAGCAGCACTAAGTCAAGCAGCAATCCATCAAGCAGCGATCAATCAATCCCGACCAAGCCAGCTAAATCATCCTCCAAGTCTTCCCGCTCCAATTCCTAGTCCCCATGGGCATCCCGCTGCTAGGGCAGGGATCATCGATGGGGCTCAAGGCAACCAGGTCAGACCTAGGCTAGGATTGGGGCATCTAACCCCATCTGAAGGAGAAACTAACTATGCGTCAGCCCATCCTCAAGACCATCCTAGGAGCGATCGCCTTGGGAAGTGCCGTAGCGATCGCTGCTCCAGCCATCGGACAAAATGCCGACCATGTGGATCAACTGCGCAGAACCGGGCGCTGTTCTTCCTGCGATCTATCTGGGGCAGACCTCAGCGGTCTCAATTTATCCCACGCCTATCTGGCAGGTGCTTTCCTGATTGGAGCCGACTTGTCGAATACCAATCTACGCAGTGCCAACCTGCAGCGCGCTATTCTCAATGGTGCTAACCTCAGCGGCGCGGACTTCACCTTCGCCAACCTAACCGACGCTAGCCTCAACGGTGCCCGCATGGAGATTCCCGCCACCTTCACCGGAGCCACCCTCGATCGCATGGTGATGCCTAGCGGTCAGGTACGCGGCAGTTCATCTCGCTAAACCTAGACTGAACCTACACCGTCAGCCCTAGCCGTCAGCCCTAGGAGGAAGCGGTTTGCACCGATGGGCTAGAGGCGACATCCAACGACGACACTTCGGTTGGGGAAACCACGAGATCGAACCAAAACGTCGTCCCCACACCCACTTCGCTGACCAGATGCATTAGGGTGTGGTGTTTTTCCATAATATTGCGGACAATCGATAGCCCCAAGCCCGTGCCCTCTAGGGTATGCACCCGATTCTCCACCCGAAAGAAGCGATCGAAGATCGCCTGCTGATCTTCTAGATCGATACCAATGCCCGTATCAGATACCTCGACCCGTACGTAGGCATTGCTTTCGTAGTCCTCATTCACCGCGAGGGGATAGGCACGAATAGCGACCTTGCCACCGCTTTCGGTGAACTTCAGGGCATTGCCTACCAAATTCGCAAAGACCTGCAGCAGCAAATCATAATTACCAACGACCGACGGAATATCAGGGGCAATATCCTGCAGCAGCTCAATTCCCTTGTCTCTAGCATTCAACTGATAGGTGCGCAGGGTTTGCTCAATGGGCTGGGCAATTTCCACGGCTTCAAACCGATAGCGCTTGTTCGACTCTAGACGCGACAGATCCAGCACGTCGTTGACCAACCGCGTCAGGCGATCGGTTTCGCGGTTGGCCGTATCTAGAAATTCTCGGCGCTCCATGTCGCTTAGGTCTTCGCCATACTCATGCAGCGTTTCAATAAACGACTTGATGTTAAACAAGGGAGTGCGCAGTTCATGGGAGACATTGCTGATGAACTGGCTCTTGGCTTCATTCAGCTCCACCTCGCGGGTGATGTCTTGCACGGTGATGGCAATGCCCTTCACATGCTCCCGCGATTGGTCGAGCACGGTGGTTAGCAAAATTCGCACGGTGCGATCGCCCGCTTCCGGGATATGAATGCGGTATTCTGTGGCTTCGCGATCGCCCAAGATAGCTGAGGCAAAATCCCCGGAGGCAATCTGGTACAGAGGTTTGGTCAGCTCTGCCTTCACAGACGGCGGTAGATGCCTCAGGGCTGGCTTGGACAACACATCCTGCCCATCCCAGCCGAAAATGCGCCGCGCCGTTGGATTGGCCAACATAATCCGCATCTGGTCATCCAGCAGCACTGCCCCATCCGCAATGGTAGACATGAGGGTCTCTAGCTTGGCTTTCTCCGCCGTGAGTTCCTCAATGTTCTGCTCTTCATAGCTGCCGAGGCGTTCAGCCATTTCATTGAAGTTGAGGATGAGTTCCCCTAGCTCGCCGCCTAGGGGTAAATCAATCCGCTGATGGAAATTGCCGGCGGAAATATTTTTCACCCCCACCAACAGTTCTTTAATCGGCTTGGTAATGGTGAGGGCATTGAACACCGCGCCCAAAATCACCATCACCCAAATCGACACAAAGACCGCAATGGTGACATCCCGCGTCAGGTGAGACGAGGTGACCACCGTGGGGTTGGGATTAATGCCGATCGCTAAGACCCCTAGGTAATCTCCTTCATGTTCCAAGGGCACAAACACATCGGTCACTTCCCCATCGGGGGTGAGATGCTGGCGCACCATGGGCACGTTACGGTTCTCTGCATAGTTCTCAGGAAGCTGCATCCGTCGCTGGATGGTCAGCGAGTTCTTCACCTCCGACTCCGAGAAAGGAATGCCAAAGAAGATATCGCCATCCTCATCGGCATAGAGCATATAGCGGATGCTGGTGGTGCTGCTGTAGAAGCGATGGGAGAAGCGCGCCAGCTCCGTGCGGTTGCTCTCACTCACCAAAGGAGCTGCATTGGCCGCTAGCAGCAGCCCCAAATCTCGACCAAAGCGCGTGTCATTGAGGCGGGCGTCTTGCTGAATGCTGTTGACTGCCCAAAACGTGAGCCCACTCATCAGCAAAGAGACCACAAGCGTAGCGGCAGCCATCAGCCGCGTTTGCAGCGTAAACTCTGACCACCACCGGGCAATAATTTCTCGAAGCTGACCAAATAGCTCAAACAAGGCAGTGTAAGAAGATAGGACTCATTGTCAATCCGTGCCGCTAGCGAACTCCTCACAGATGTTCGTTGTCCTAGCGTATCCAATCCATAGGACGAAACACCTCAATCATATCAAGTTCAGCCCCTTGCAGCCGAGATGGATCGCCTACCCGGTCGTCTCAGATCGGCTGAGCGCATCTGAGACGACCCAAACAGATGACGGAGGCTGGTTTCTAATGGGTCTGCATCTGATGGCCAATATCTCGCCGAGCATAGAGGCCATCAAACTGAATGCAGTCTAGGGCAGCGTAGGTCTGGGCGATCGCTGCCTGGAACGTATCCCCAATCGCCGTCACTCCCAACACCCGACCACCGTCGGTGACCGGTATACCCTTCTGCTGCCGGGTACCAGCATGGAAGACGATCGCTCCCGATTCTTCCGCCGCCGCCAGGCCGGTAATTTCATGACCCTTGGTGAATTTATCGGGATAGCCTCCGGATGCAGCCACGACGCAGGTGGCCACCCCCGGCGTCCAGCTAAAGGGCGGCAGTTGGGCGAGGCGTTGCTCAACGCAGGCCATCAACACTTGGTCGAGGGGTGTTTCTAGCAAGGGCAAAATCACCTGGGTTTCGGGATCCCCGAAGCGGCAGTTAAATTCAATTACCCAGGGATCGCCCCCAGGGGTAATCATTAGGCCAGCATAGAGCACCCCCCGATAGTCAATACCGCGCTGGCGCAGAGCAGCGATCGCTGGCTCCAAAATATCGCGCTGGATGCGGTCGAGCAGCGCATCGGTGACCACGGGGGCCGGAGCATAGGCTCCCATGCCGCCGGTGTTGGGCCCCGTGTCGCCCTCGCCGATGCGTTTATGATCCTGAGCGGCCAGCAGCGGGCGAATGGATAGACCATCGGTGACCGCCAGCACCGAAGCTTCCTGGCCCATCAGGCAGTCTTCAATCACCACCTGCTGGCCAGCATCACCAAACTTGCCGCCGAAGATATCCTTCAGGCTAGCGATCGCCTCATCCACCGTCGCCGCCACGGTTACCCCTTTGCCCGCCGCCAGACCATCGGCTTTGATCACAATCGGTGCGCCCTGATCCTTCACATAGGCGATCGCTGGCTCTAAGGACATAAACACCTGAGAGGCCGCTGTGGGGATGCCCGCCTCCACCATTAAGGCTTTTGCCCAGGCCTTACTAGACTCGATTTGGGCACCGGCGCGGTTGGGCCCAAAGACTTTCAGCCCTTCATTTTGCAAATAGTCCGTCATGCCTGCTGCCAAGGGCACCTCTGGGCCGATCACAATCAGACCCACATTATTAACCAGCGATAGCCGAGCAATGCCTTCGAAGTCTAAGCTGGACATTGCAATATTGCGACAGCCATCGAGTTGGGCGGTTCCTCCATTGCCTGGCACGCAGAAGACCTCCTGCACCTTTTCAGATTGCAGAAGCTTCCATGCGAGGGCATGTTCGCGCCCCCCATTACCAACCACTAATGCTTTCACGCCCAGATCACCTCGGTGAATAAAAATGTATTACGTATGAGAGCCAAGCGTCGAATATCAATATAAAAACAACTAGGCATCAAGTGCTAACGAATTCAAAAGGTAGTTCTGTAGGATTGTAGGGATTGATTCAACAATACGTCTAGTCTCTACCGTGAAATTGCTTCCATATCTTAACCTGTGATGCTCCCCATGAGGCGCTGAAATCAATGGCTGCGGTGATATTGGCAGCGATCGCTCTCTCGTACCTTCAGCAGCATGGCCGAGCTACCGGTTGTCGTCACCGGCATGACCAGCGTCCCCCGGTTTTGGGCGGATCGCTCCATCGGTGCACTGAAGGGACTAAGAGCCGCCGTCAGCTTGGTTTTGGTATGGGGTAGACATTTATGTGATGATGGCGAGAGGAACTGGAGCGTCTACCCCAGAGTCCTGAGTCTTAAGAATACGTCCCATGGGCAGACTGGAGTGGCAGTGATGGCGCGATCGCTTATTCAGACGCGGCACAATTCAAGACAGCACAATTCAAGACATAGATGGAGAGGCTGGCCTTGGGCGGGGATGGTTCTTGTGGGGCTGCTGGCGATCGCGCCTCCAGCCATCGCTCAGCGGCCAACGTTCTTGCTGGATCCGATCACCGATCGCGATCAAGAACCCTTGGTGGATGAAGCGGTGGTCGATGGCGATCGCTCTCTAACATCGGAGGAGGCTCTGGAGCTAGAGGCGTCCCTGGATGACCTGCGCCAAGAGGGTTTAGCCCTGGATCAACTGGGGCAACGAGATGCCGCCTATGAGATCTGGGTGCGGGAGCTACGGCTGCGGCAGTTTCTTGGCTATCGAGCTGAAATTGAGGCTCTCAACTGGCTGGGTCAACGGGCCTTTCAGGATGATCGAACCACGGAACTGCGGGCCGTGGGCGATCGCTTAGCCTTGATTGAAGCGATGGCGCTGCAGGAGCCGGACGTGGATCTAGATCTCTGGATCACCATTGCCCGCACTTACGAAACGGTGCGCAAGAAGGACGAAGCGATCGCTGCCTATATCCGCGTGCTCGACTATAGCCGCCAACAGCGGGATGCGGCGCTAGAACAAAGCACGTTGCAAACCCTGGGGCAGCTCTATCTCAACTGGTTTGACTACAGTGATGCCGCTGCGACCTATCAAGAGCTAGTGCAAATCCTGCAGCGCCAGGGCGATCGCGCTCAAGAAGCCCAGGCTCTGGAAAATCTGGCCTATGCCTACGAGCAGGATCAGCAATACCTGCAGGCGATCGCCACCCAAGAGCGCTTGATTGAACTCTATACCGCCGATGCCCTAGAACGCACGCCTCCCGGGCAGATCAACCAAGTGCAGGTGATGCCCGTACCGCGCTTGAAGATTGCGATCGCCAATAACTACCAAGCCCTGGGGCGCTACGACCGCGCCGCCGTTAACTACCAGGCCGCCCTCACCGCCGCCCAGCTCAGCCAGCAGTTTGGCTATGCCAGCGATGCCCTGCGCCAGTTGGCCGAACTCTACAAAACCATTCAGCGCTTTGATGATGCCGTGGTGGCCTACCGCCGCCTAGTGGACGTGGAGCAACAGTCCTACAGCGTCTACGGCATGATGCGATCCTATGACGAAATCGGCCGCATCCATCGCGATCGCGGCCAGATTGCCCAGTCCTTGGCAGCCTTTGAGCAAGCCCTGCGCTTGGCCCGGCAGTTGGGGTTCCGAGAGGCCTATTTCGAACAGCAGCTTTTGTCGCTTCGTCCGCCCCGGCGTCCTGTGCGGGTGCCCGAGGTCCTAGATGATCTAGAAGATGGTCTGGAAGGAGAGGACAACGAGACACCTTAAGCTGTGAACGCCATTTGACCAATATCCTCCGGAGCCAGGTGGTCATGCACGACTTCGCCATCCCGGAACCACACCACCCGCCGCGTCAGCCGGGCTACCTCCGCCTCGTGGGTGACCATGACCACGGTGATGCCGCTGGCGTTGAGTTCGGCAAAAATTGCCATCACATCTTGGGTGGTGTGGGAATCCAGGGCACCGGTGGGTTCGTCCGCCAACAGCAACACCGGCTGGTTGACAATGGCGCGGGCGATCGCCACCCGCTGCTGCTGTCCTCCCGAAAGCTGGGCCGGCTTGTTGGATAGGCGATTGTCCAGACCTACCCGCGTTAGGGCAGCCGTGGCGCGATCGTGGCGTTCTGGATAGGGCACGCCAGCGTAGACCATGGGCAGCATGACGTTTTCCAGCGCTGTCAACTGGGGCAGGAGATGAAATTGCTGAAAGACAAAGCCGATCTTTTGGTTGCGGATGTGGGCTAGGGCGCGATCGTCGAGGAGGGACACATCAACTCCATCGAGACAGTAGCGGCCCGCCGTAGGGCGATCGAGACAGCCAATCACGTTCATAGCTGTGGATTTTCCTGATCCCGACGGCCCCATAATGGCGCAATACTCACCGGATTGGACGGTGAGCGATACATCCGACAGGGCGCGCACTTCGGTGTTGCCTGTGCCGTAGATTTTGGAAATATGGTCAAACTGAATGATGGGTTGGGTCATGGGAGGCTCCACCAGAAGCGATCGCGAGATAGGGGACTAGTACTCTGAGGCATCAGTCACCCGCCTATGGGCTGAGGCGGGAAAGCTTGTGTGTCCTGGACTTCCTTTTCGTTTTTCTGTCTTCGTTCTTCTGTCTTGCGCTCCTAGGCACTGCGCAGGGCCACAATAGGGTCGAGTTGGGCGGCCTGCCGCGCCGGAACTACCCCAAAGAACAGGCCAATGCTCCCCGACACCACCACCGAAATCACGATGGCACTCACCGATATACCTGGCTGAAACGGCGTCACGGCTCCCAAGAGCGCGGCTCCACCCACCCCAATACCGGTGCCAATGATGCCGCCAGCGGCTGAGAGGATCACGGCTTCAATCATGAACTGCACCAAAATGTCATTCCCTGAGGCACCGATCGCCTTCCGTAAACCAATTTCCTGGGTGCGTTCCCGCACCGATACCAGCATGATGTTCATAATGCCGATGCCGCCCACTAGGAGAGAAATACCAGCGATCGCTGCTAGCAGGGCAGTCAGTGCGCCGGTGATTGTGCCGGTAAACTCCAGCAGGTCTTTTTGGCTGCGCACCACAAAGTCATCCGCGCCGGTAATTTTATGGCGCAGGCGCAGCAGGTTGGCAATTTGGAACTCGGCCGCCCCCATATTGTCCTGCCGATCCACCGACGCCACAATATAGGTGAGTTCGACCCCAAAGGGCGAGGTCTGCCCCACCAAGCGCCGAGATAGGGTCAGCAAGGGCACCAACACTGCTTCGTCGTAGTTCAAGCCGCCTAGTCCTGATCCCTTTTCGTCTAAAACGCCAATCACCTGAAAGCTGACGTTTTTCACGCGGATTTGCTGCCCTACGGGTTCCGAGCCCTGAAAGAGGCGATCGGCCAACTCAGAGCCCAGCACCGCCACCTGGGTGCTGCGCTGCATATCCAGATCGGTGAAAAAGCGCCCCCGCCCCACGGTGAAGTTGCGCACGAGGGGAAAGCCCGGCGTGGTGCCCACAATGGTGGAATTGGTCGATCGATTGCGGTAGACCACCGGGCCGCTGTCGTTAAACTCCGGCGCAACCCCCACCACCGAAGGTACCTGCTCAGCGATCGCCTCTGCATCGGACAGCACTAAGGTCTTGGGGAGATTAAACGTCGCCCGTTGGGTTTCTTGGTTACCCGGCACCACAAACAGCACGTTGGGCCCCAAACCCTCAATTTCCTCTGACACAAATTTTTGGGCTCCTTCACCAATGCCCACCATGGCAATCACGGAGGCATTGCCGATGATGATGCCTAGCATGGTCAGCGTACTGCGCAGCTTGTTAGCTGTGAGCGTTTTGACTGCCATTCCCAAGCTTTCACGCAAGTCCATGGATTCTACTCCTCCTCCCTGACATCACCAAAGTTGAGATTTTCTAACCGCTGCCCCGGCGGCAGATCGACAAACACGCGATCGCCGCTCTCCAGCCCGCTGAGAATTTGCGTCTGGTTGCCCACGGCCGGGCCAAGGGTCACCCGACGGAAGCGAATCCGGTTTTGGGCATCCGGCACCAGCACCCCCGTATCGCCCTGCTGGGTGACAATGGCCACAGTTGGCACCACGAGCGCCTGGTCTACCGTCTCGCCAATAAACTCTACATCCACATTCATCTGCGATCGCAGCCGATCTTGCCCTTCCAGCAGCTCAACGCGCACCTGAAACGAGGTGACGTTTTGCTCAATCACCGCCTCCGGGGCCACCAATCGCACCCGCCCCTCAAACACCTCTCCGGGATAGGCATCCGCCATCACCTCCACCCGCTGCCCGAGCTGGATTTGGGCAATATCTACCTCCGGCACTTCGGCTAGAATTTCTAACCCTTCAGCGATCGCCACAATTGCCGATGAGGTGGCCGATGAGGCGGTTGATGCCGAGGTGGTGGGGGCTACAAACGCTCCTTCCGAGGCATAGCGCTGGGTAATGATGCCGTTAAACGGAGCCCGAATGAAGGTATCGTCATAGCGAACGATCGCTCCCTGGAGATTGGCCTCCGCCTCCGCCACCTGGGCCCGAGCTGCATCAATACTTTCGACCCGACTACCGCTCTGCTGCTGCCGTAGATTTTCCTGGGCTTCCCGCAAACTAGCCTGCTGGCGTTCCAGAGTAGCGCGGGCGGCATTCACCGTGTTGGTCGCTTCATCCAAGCCATCTTGGGCGATCGCTCCCTCCGCGTAGAGAAATTGCTGGCGCTCCACCCGCTCGGTCGCCAAGACCACCTGCGACTCTGCTTCAACCACCGAAGCTTGGGCCTGCTCCACCCGGGCCTGGGCCTGGGCAATATCCTCCGGTCGATTGCCCGTCTCCAGCTCCTGAAGACGGGCTTGGGCTTGGGCTACTTGGGCTTCGGCCTGGGCCAAGCTAGCCACTGCCGTATCATTTTTCATCTGGGCAATCACCTGCCCACGGGTGACGCGATCGCCCTGTTCAACGTAGAGGGTCTCCAAAATATCGGAGGTTGCAGGGCTAATGTTCACCGTGCGAGAGGGCTGCACTGTCCCGCTAGCGCGAATGCGAAGCGCCACACTGGTGGTTTCAACGGGAACCGTCAACGCATTCAGTTGCTCAGCCGAGGGGGATGATTGACGTGTGGTGACTATCACGATGGCACCGACCCCCAATAGGCCTATTGCGGCTAAACCAATCACCCAAGGCATCGACCCGCGGACTTTGCCGGGAAAAGGACGTTGCATAACGTAAAGGGATCTAAGGAAAACATGATCAGATCAACAGCACTGTCCCACTAGTACCGCAAGACAGAAGAACGAAGACAGAAAAACGAAAAGGAATTCCAGGACACAGAAGGTTTCCCGCCTCAGCCCATAGGCGGGTTACTTACGCCTCGGAGTACTAGTTCGACAACTGTTGGGTTCTGCTTCTATGGTATCGACCTCTCAGACAATCTGTGAGGACAGGGCAATCAATGACCTTGACGATTACGTTTACGCTAGCGCTGACTCCGCCGTTTGTCGTCCTCCATTGGCAGTCATTCCATCGGGCGATCGCCGTCGGGACAACCGCAAGCGCAGGCCAGCGTACGACCAGCGATCGCGTCCCCAGCATCCTGCCCTAACGCGAGTTCGACAGTTAAAAAGCAGCTTGGGAGAGGGCTTTCAGTTCATCATCTGGGA
>RECH01000259.1 GCA_007694125.1 Leptolyngbya sp. DLM2.Bin15 | reverse complement strand
GCGGATCGATGGGACAGCGATCGCTCTTCCCTCAGCGCCACCACCACCACCGGCAGCGGCGGTAATATCACGCTGGATATGACCCAAGGTGTGCAGTTGCAGCAGACTCGCGTCGAAGCCTCTACCCTAAGCGGCAGTGGCGGCAATGTGACCCTACGGGTACAGCGGGGCGGCGTGCAAATGCAGCAGGAAAGCGGCTTGTTTGCTAGAACCGAATCGGGCATTGGCGGCAATCTAACCCTGGCCCTCGGGCAAGGGGATTTACGCATGGTGCAAGACAGCGATCTCGATACCTCCAACATCAGCGGGCGAGGCAGCAATATCGATATTACCCTCAGCGCTGGCTCCATTCGTCTGGAATCACAAAGCGACATTTTGGCCAGCACCGATAGCGGCCGGGGCGGCAACATTCGCCTGAATGTGAGCGGCTCGGTTATCACCACCCTCGACCAAAACAGCGACGTGGTCGCCGATGCCCAATCGGGGCAAGGCGGCTTAATTCGGGCGCGGGTCGGCGGCGGCATCTTTGGCTTCCGACAATTTCAAGGATTTCGCACCCCGGAAAGTGACTTCACCGCCATTTCTGTCACCGGCACCCCCGGCACCGTGGAGGTGATTACCCGCGATAACCTACGGCCGGCAGATCTACCGGAAGACTTTCTCAACGATGCCCTAGCCACCGGTTGCCGCGCCCAGCAGGGGCTCACCCAAGCCGCGCGCACCACGAGCTTATTCCAGAACCTAGGCCAGGGCGGCCTCCCTAGCGATCTGCTCCATCCCAGCACGCTCCATCCCCAGGTGGGCCTCATGACCCTTCCCGATCTGGAACAGCTAGAGGACAGCAACCCTAGCGATCGCGCCGCCCTCCCCCTCTTCCCATCCCCCGCCGCCGCTCAATGCTGGGTATCCCAGAACTAACGCTCTGCCAGGTATCCCCCCATCATCCCTCCATCATCAGGTCCCATGGTTCGTCCCATCACTGCATCTACAGCAACTCTATGGTTTACCGCGCATTTTTTCCCCGCCGCTGGCGTTCTGCCCTGGCGCTCCTGCTGGCCAGCCTTGTTCTAACCCTTGGGCTACACCGGCCCCTCCAGGCCCAGCCCCCGGATCCAGACCAGTGGCTACGTCAGGCAGACCAGGCCTACTATGACCAGCAGTATGAAACTGCGATCGCCCTTTGGGAACAGGCCGCCGAGGCCTTCCAGCGTCAGGATGATGGCCTACGAGAAGCGATCGCCCTTGGTAATCAGGCCCGGGCCCTGCAGGCCCTGGGTCAATGGTCGGCGGCTGATGCGGCCATCCAGGCCAGCCTACGCCGTCTGGAGGATCTACCGCCTACCCCAGTCCAGACCCAAGTCCGGGCCCAGGGGCTGGATATCCTCGGCCAACAGTATTTTGAAACCGGTCAGCCCCGAGCCGCCCTCGATACCTGGACTGAATCCGCCGATCTCTATCAGGCTGTTGCTCAAATCCCTGCGGCCCTTCGGAGTCAGCTCAACCAAGCCCAGGCGCTCCAGGCCCTCGGCTTCTATCGCCAGGCCCGGGAGCAGCTCACCGCCCTCGTCCCCATCCTGGAAGAACAAGACGCGACCCTGCAGGCTAGGGGCTGGATTAGCCTGGGTCGGGTGGAGCAGGTGGTGGCTCCGCAGGTGGACGCTGCTGAAGAATGGCTCCTCCAAGGACGAGAGGCGGCCTGTGAGGCGCGATCGCCAGAATGGGTAGGTCAGGCCCTGCTGGGTCTAGGAGATCTGTATCGCGGTCAATATATCCGGGCCCAAAATCTTCGCCGGTCTCGGGATGCCCAACAGTTACTCCAGCAAAGCCTCGACCAGTACCGCCAACTGCTCAGCCCCTACGACTGCGGTGGATTTACCCTCGACTTGCCCCAGCCGCGCCAGGCCCAGATTCGCCTCGTCACCCTGCAGGCCTACGCCGGTCAGCCCTTGGAGGTGGATCCGGAGGCGATCGCCCGTCCTCTACTCACCGAACCACCCCGCTGGGCCACGATTGACCAACAGCTTTCCCTCGCCCATGGGCTATTGATGCAGCTCGATCCGGCCGAAGGCTGCACGAGTGGAGACCCCGATCGTCAGGCCCTGCCCGCCCAACTGCTCACCCAGGCCTACCAGGGTGCCCAAATGCTGGAGGATGGGCGATCGCAGTCTCGGGCCTTGGGCTATCTAGGTCGCTGGTATCAGACTCAGGGATCCTGTACCGCCGCAGAGCGATCGCTCACCCAGGCACTACAAATTGCCCAAGACCAAAACGTTACAGACCTAAGCTATCAATGGCAAGCCCAGATGGGGCATCTCCGCCTACAGCAAGGCAACCGCGAGGGGGCGATCGCGGCCTATGGAACGGCGGTCAATACCCTGCAAACCCTGCGCCGGGACTTAGTGTGGGCCAATGCTGACCTTCAGTTTTCCTTTCAGCGGCAAGTGGAACCGGTGTATCGCGCCCTCGTGGCCCAGCTCCTCCAGCCCGATGCCAGCAATCCTGACCTGCGCCAGGCCCGCGAGACCATTGATGCTCTGCAAACCCTGCAAATTGAAAACTATCTGCGGCAGTCCTGCAACACCACCGACCTAGCCACCATCGATCGCCTCGTGGATCAAACCGCTCCCCATACGGCATTTGTCTACACCATCCTGCTCAGCGATCGCCTTGAGTTAATTCTCAAATTACCCAACAGCGACACCCTCCAGCACTATGCCGTAGACGTCGATCGGCAGACCGTGACCACCACCCTCAATCACTTTCGCGGGGCCCTAGAGAGCGACTTCTTTGAACTCATCACCAATACTGGTTCACTCAGCGGCTACGACCTAGCCGAGCAGCTCTATACCTGGCTGGTGGCCCCCTACGAAGCGGCCCTCAAGCCAGCCGACATTTCTACCCTGGTTTTTGTCCTCGATGAAGAATTGCGGCAACTGCCCGTGGCGGCGCTCTACGATGGGCAGCAGTTTCTCATCGAAAAGGGCTATGCAGTGGCCATCAACCCAGGACTGGCGCTGCTGCCACCGGGGCAACCGGATCTCAACCCAGTCACCACCCTCACCGCAGGTATTACGGAAGCCCGGCCCAACTTTTCAGCCCTCCCGGCAGTGCATGAGGAACTGGAGGCGATCGCCACCTATACCCAAGCCAACATTCTGCGCAACGAGGACTTTACCAAGGCTGCCTTGACCCATGGGGTAGAGTCGGTTCCCGCCGCCATTGTTCACTTAGCCACCCACGGTGAGTTTAGCGATGACCTCAACGATACCTTTATCTTGGCCTGGGATGCCAGAATTTCCTTACCCGCCCTCAGTCAAATCCTGACCAGCCGCGATCAATCCCTCCCACAAGCCATCGAACTGTTGGTGCTGAGTGCTTGCAAAACTGCGGATGGTAATCCCCAAGCGGCCCTGGGCTTAGCGGGGATGGCGGTGCAGTCTGGGGCTCGCAGTACCTTAGCAACCCTATGGGTCGTGAATGATGCCACCACAGCTCGACTGATGGCTCGGTTCTACCAAGAATTGGCGCAAAGCCCCTCCAAAGCAGAGGCCCTGCGCCGGGCCCAAGTGGCGTTGATGCAGGAAGGAAACCAGATCAAACCCTACCACTGGGCTCCGTTTGTTCTCGTAGGCAACTGGCTTTAGAAAGGTGCCTCTAGCGGGCAGACAGTCGTTGGGGATTGGGGAGCGATCGCCCCCAATCCCGCCTCGGTCAATACCGTATCCCAGCCCTCTGGCTCTAGAGATTGCAGTTGGTCATACCAGGTGGGCGTACTGCTCCGCTGGATATCCCCAGTCACCCGAGGATTCCCCGATCGCCCCGCAAAGGGAGACACCATCACCATCAGTTCCCACTGAACGCGATCGCCCTCGGGCAACGCCGTGGTAATGGGCACCTCCATCAATCCTGCAGCACAAACCGGATCGAGGAACAGGGTATCCAGTCGCTGACCATTCTGAGATAGGGTTAACTCAAATTCATACAGTTCGGCATAGTCGTCTGGGACATAGAACCATAAACTGGGTGTCGCCGCTACGGTCTGGACAGGAGCTGTCGGCTCAGCCATGCACTCCTCAGACTCAAAGTCCAAGGGAAGCGATCGGGGGGTAATCAAAATCGGGTTTTCATTACAGGGATCGCGCCCTGCTCCAGCTACGGTCGGTGGCGGCTCAGGTGGATCAGGTATGATTGCCTGGCTTGATGGTGCCCAAGCCAACATACATAAACCACCTAACAGTAAACTTGTAGAACACCTTGAGTTTTTAATCATCGTAGCCTCTGAAAACAAACAACAAATCAATCTGAGAAGACACAAAATCAAAGATTTAACCCGATCAAGCAAGAGTCATTTGGCACCTCTCCGATGGAACAGTTACAGAATCAACGCTATAGCTCCCCAGCCTAGAATCACTGTTGAAACACAGACGATGCACCGCTAACTGTATCCTCTTGACAGCTAACCATAGTTCCTTGAAATGATCCATGGCGATTCAAGTAATCGCGACTCATAGTTGGGGAGAATGTTCCTTCAACTTTTTGTTTTGTGGAATAAGAAGCTTTTGTCTCGCTTGTGTCTTGTTGATAAATGCCATAGGTGGAGGTCTGTCCTGACTCAGCTATTAGTTGATTACTACTATGCCCATTTTGCCAGGTTGGGGTTCCCCAGATAGTAGACAACGATAGACCAATCACGAGACCAACACACAACTCTAGTTTTGACATGACCAACAACCTTTGAAATTACGATGCCATCACTGGCTACTAATTCCTCGGCTAGGACGCATTGCTGTATGCAAACTCACTAACAGCATGGAAAGACTAACGGGGATCAGAGGAATCCACCATCCCACACAAAATAATGCATAACACACAGCAAATATGCCAAATTGAAGAAGGATGACTGTAATCATGATGCGCTTCGGAGACTGAGTTGTGGGAACAATCAAGCCTGCCATAACTGTCCATGCTAATATCCAAAACGTTTCCAACCAAGTTGGCCACCATCGAATTAATGGTCGTTTATCCAGCGCTGCACTGATGATCTGACTAATACCGTGGGCGTGAATAATAATGGATGACTCTTGGCTTTGAGACATGGGAGTGTAAAACTTAGCTCTCTCCAAATCGCTCCCTAATAAAACAACTTTATCCCTGACTAATTCGCCTAATGAATCATCCAGATCTCCACTCAGAACGTCTCTTAAATAAACAGTGGGCGGATTGGATGAACGATAGTTTAACAAAGTAGCATGAGCATAGGAATCGTTTCCTGGGCGCTGATATCCGCCGGAGTCATAATCTAAGTAAGGCAGTGAAATGTTTGGTATAATCACAGATAATCCTGCAGACTTTTCATGCTGCGCCAAATACAAGCGAGATACCACAGTGCTAAATGACTCGCGGGCTTGGCACACATCATCTCTCCTTGTCGATGAAACTAGATGGCGACGAATCATCAGTGGACGTTGGGAGTCCGGCAAAAGGTTTGAGAAACCCAAGTTCATAGTATTGATGACAACGCCCGGAAGAAAAGGCTCTGCCGGATTATCTGGAGAAGGCTTAAATGCGCAAAGTCCTGTCCATGAATTAGTAGACTCCAAGGCAGGAACTAGCTCTGGATTGACAATTTGATGACGCAATAAGCCAAATCCAAACACCGCAGGCTGATGGGGTTGAATTTTTTCAATGAGCTTAATGAGAGCGTCATCAGCCAGTGACCCTTGGATCATCCATCCTTGGGCTTCTTGATACTGCCAGTCGTTTGCATCGATCATAATGATCAAAATGCGATCGTCTGGCGGTTCAGCGGGGCGGAGTTGCATGAGGCGATCGTAGGCATGGAGTTCTGCCGGTTGCAGCGCGCCAAGCGATCGCACCCCTACCACCAAACTGGTCACGATAATACTCGCCACCACCACCCGCCGCACCGCCGCCCAAGTCAAGCGCGATCGCTCCCTAGGTTTTGCCACCGGCGGCGGCTGCACGTCCCAGATCTGCCCGGCCATCCGCCCTCCAGTATGCCCCTGCAAATCACTCCAGGTAGGGGGCATCGTCGCCGCATTTTGGAAAATCACCGGCAGCCAGCTCGCACAGGGAAACTGATGTTCCAGAGCTTGCAACTGCTCCCGCGCCGCCCGTTCTGCCAAATAAAGCGATCGCCCTTGGGCATACTCGGTTAAAAATGACCGTAGGAACATCTGTGCCACCGAATCCGGCACCGGAGCCCGCATCACGATCATCTGAGGAATATGCAGTTCCGCTAGATCATAGGCCAGCCCCAGGCCATCACAGGAATTGAAAATCGCAAGCTGTAGTCCCGACGCGATCGCCTGCCGCAGACCATAGCGCAGCTCCTCCACCGTGATGCTTTCAGTTTGGTTGATAAACATCCGCCCCGTTTGCCCCTGGGTCTTACTATGGCCCGAAAAGCATAGAATATCCCACGGCTGCTGCCATAGCGAGGCGTTTAGTTTCGCTCGCGTCGGCTCCGGCAAAAACGTTACCGCGGCCCCCGACTCACGCAACCGCTCAAACTGTTGGCGATCGCTTTCGATATCAATCCCCGTCGAATCACCCAAAATTACTAACACCTGCACCGCATCTTTCTCAGACTGCGAGGGATGCGATCGCACCCGTTCTGCATTCGGCTGACTTAGGGCATATTCCGCATAGCGATAGCGCTCAAAAAAACTCCATTGATGCCAGGGCAGCTTCTGCAGTTCCGGGCGATTGGTGCGAATGAGCACCCGAATTTCATCATCCAGCGACAGCACTTCCCGCAATCGTTCATTGATCAGCGAAAACGACTCTGACCGCAGCCAATCCGTTAACCCATCACTCACCTGAACTGCTGCTTCTCGACAGTGATCCAAGCGCCGATGGATCGAGCCAGTATAAATCTGTTTGGGTTTAATTCGACTTGGCAAATCTAGAGCACAGTAGATGGTTTGCCAATCCTCTAAGGAGTGCAACAGACCAGGATTTAACGGCAATTCCTGAACCATGCGAATCTCAACAGGTTCTTTTTCATTGCCAATTTCTAGGCTAACCCGCAACCCGTGGTTTGGGATCTCATCAAAATCGAGAACCACCCGTTTACTCATGATTCACCCCGTTCAGATTATCCAGCGTTCCATAGGTAACTTAACCTAAAACCGCCCTTTCCTATTAAAGCTGAAATTGCTCCTCATAGCACTCCGATCCAAGATGAATTTGTATACTAAAGCACTCACCTCGCTCCGCACTAAAGGTGAGAGCCATCAAATCATTATCATCAGACGCCTTCACATGCATCACAGGATCCTGACTGGCATTGAGGACGCTCAGGGCTAAGTCTGGGGGTAAATACATCTGGTGCATACCTGGGTGTATTTCAATACAAATGTCTAACTCAGACAGAGTGTCCGTGATAATACCAATCACCACAATCACCTGGGTAGGTGGATGAATGGGTGGCGTCAAGGTAATGTATTTTCCCCGCTCTACCCGCTGAGGCGGAGCCATTAGGGTTGAAGGAGGAGCCATAACTCGACTGCGAAAGTTGAGAGCAAGACTTGAATCCGACCGATCCAGCAACTGAGCTACAGATTGCCAGGTATCGTCATAAATATCCTGAAACCAGCTCATGAGGGATACTACACCATCACGCACAGGGGATGGCAGGCGAACAGGCGTTTGCGCTGTCTCGATATGACCGAGCAGCAGATCTAGGGGGTCTAAATCCGTGAGGGCGATCGCAGTGGCGGGCACGGGGGTAAAGCCCAGCATCACGGCTGTACGGATGGATCGCAAGGAGGCCAGGGGCAATGGCTCTGCTAAATTCTCATCCGGCTTGGGGGAAAGCTGGACGGCTAGATATCCAGAGCGATCGCTCCACACCTCTTCGGGGATTGAGAGGATGGTATCACCGCTCCACACTGGGCGACATTCCACGGAACCAACCTGAGGGATCCGTAAATCTGCCACATTCATCATAGCTTGAAGAACCGGATCCGCACTATCTCGATTGAGCAAATCAATTGTATACCCCTGTTGACTCAAATAATCATAAACTGCACAAACACAGAGGGTATTAATATAGACCTGCTGGGCAATTAAGGGGCGATCGCCATGCACCTGGGCGGCCACTCGCGCTAACTCATGGGCATTAGTATCTAGTTCAAGGCGGTGAGAATTACGGATCATAGTAGTTGAATCTCTCACTAAAGATGGGAATGCTGTTGAATGTATTCTCGAATATGATGCCGCAGGCGCTTGAGGCGGCGTTGGTAGAAGCTACTGAGCGTTGGGACAGGAATCCCGAATTCTACTGCCATCTCCTGCCAAGACACTTTATTGCAGTACCGTAGAGCGATCGCTTGAAACGTAGCCTGAGAGAAACTATCAACATGATCTTGCAACAAATTATCAGGATCTTCATTGAGGTAGCGCGTCACCAGCTCCGACAAGCTAAAAGCTGCAGGACGAGGCAATTGATAGTCGTTCAGGTCGCTAAAGTCCCCTTGTTCTAGGTCTAGCTTCCCTAAAATTTTCTGGCTGGCATCAAATATAAACCGACGCTGCATCAGCATATTCAGCCAACCCATCACCGATGCCCTAGTTGGGTCATATTTCTCAATATTTTGAGTGACGTAGAGCAATAAATCTTGCCGAGCTTCTTCATAAATCTCATCATAGCGATAACGAAATCGAGCTTGGTGGGCTCGATAAAGTCGATTTGACCGCAGGATGATTTCGGTCAGATGCCCTAGATGCTTTTGCCGCTCTCGCGGTGAGGTAGCCTGCTGAGCAGCGATCGCTAAACGCTCTAGCTCTTGATCCTGCTGCCCTGGATCGAATGCTTCCATAGATGATGCCCTGGTGCCTCCTAGACTCTACAAGTAAAGTTCAACGCTTAACTGACGGCGATCGCTATTGGCCATACTCCCACTGCAAAGTAGCGATCGCCCTCGCCCTGAGAGCGACCTACCCAGCGTGCTCAGATGACGTCATCAACATCATCGTCCCTGTTCTGACCTGAACCGGTTGACCACCGCTATTTATCATTCGACCCAAATCTGCAATTTTTATGCAGCTACCCCCATGAACTTTCCAGCCGTTCCTTAAGCGGAGAGCGGAATCGGGCAATAGCTATCTATTTTTTGCGCCCAGAGAAATCTCATGAATCTTCAAGGTTATATGAAATTTTCATGAAGCTTATCAAAGTTACTTGTCAATGGTACGTATTTACACTAATTTCTATAGAGTTATTCAGACAGCATAGGTAAATAGATCTTAACTAGACTCCAGTCTTACACATTGTTTTCCGTACAGCCCTTCGGTACATCAATACTAAAGTCTAGCTTTGGTCAAAACTACTAAGCTGCACTGCGAGATCTATAGTTCTTGCGCTAGGGTTCATCAGGTGGAACCCTAACATCTGTCCTTGCTTGAGTGCATCTACAATGATTACACATTCCGTTTTTAACTCGGCACGCAAGTGTCTTTTGTCCAGTGTTCTAGTTCTTAGCAGCCTGGTAGCGATCGCTTCCCCCGCTGCTGCTTCCATTCTTCGAGATGGCTGGATGTATGCGATCGATCCATCTAATGATAGTAATGCCAGCATTGATGGGGTGATTACGGTAGGAGACACCATTTATGAAATCTACGGCATGGCCATTCATGAAGACTTAGAGAATAACCGTATTTGGGTTGCCTTAAATACAAATTTGCCTCTTGAAGGGCGTGTCATCGATGAACTCGAAGTGCCGAATTTAAATGGGGTTGGCACTAGATTTGAAACTATTGCCGGAGGAAGTATTGC
>RECH01000313.1 GCA_007694125.1 Leptolyngbya sp. DLM2.Bin15 | reverse complement strand
TGAGTGTCTATGATCCGGCTAACGACTAGTCCATGATGAACTGGGCGATCGCTTCCCCTTGATCATCCATCACCGTGAGGCGATCGCCCTCGATCCGGTAGCGAGCCACCCGCTCAAGCTGCTGTAGATAAGTTTGCTCTTGCTGCATCACCCCCGACGTTCCACAGAACATTCGGGTAGATGCGGCGGGGGTAAGGGTTAAGCGATCGCCCTCTAGGGTAAACGATGACATGTAGCGGTTGCAGCCAGCCTCCCCGCTCACCTCGCCGAGAATTTGTTCGCCGACAGCGGAGGCTCGTGTGAGTTCCAGACTGATGGTGGTGCCATCTAGGGGAGCATTGGCATCTTGCGCCAAAGACAACAGCCGCCAGCGGCCCTGCAGGGGCCAAGGGCGCAGCAGCGATAGGGTCATAATCTCAGCCCCTGATGCATCCATGAGTTTGAGTTCATCATTGACCTGACGGTAGGCGATCGCCTCCTCGGTCAGCAGCGCCATGATCTGTAGTTCTTGCCATCGCGTTACCAGAGAGTCACAACCGGTTTGGGCGATATCGTCCAGAGTCCAACCTAGGCGATTTTGCGATCGCTCATAGGATCCTTCCACCCGATGACAAAGAAAGTCGCCTGCCATCTGTCCATCGGGGTCGAGATTGAGAAACAGGGACTGCCCCAGAAGTCTCAAGTCCACCATGTCCCCGCGAATATTGCGATAGGTTTCCAGTTGCCAGCGGTTGCGAAACCCGAAGGGGGCGAATTCTGCGACTCGTACACCGTCGTCATTGGCAAGATAGAGGTGAGTCTCGCTCCACTCGACCCGGCTGGTGTCGCTAGGCATCCCTCCAAATAGCCCAAATTCCGGCACATCCTGACAGTACATTAAGGTGGTGTGTAGATCGCCCAGCCGCAGGCGATCGCCCTCCAGTTGGTAGGGGCCACCATAGGAATTACAGCCGTTAATGCCTCCCAAGTGGTCTAGGTCAAACTTGAGCGACACCAAGAGATGGGGCGGCACCGTGAGCCACCGGCCGTCCACCGTCTGGTAGCGATCCAAGAGCCACGCCGTACCCACCAAGGGCAGGGATGGGTACGGCTCCATCACCGGGGGCAGCGACTCTGAGGGCAATCCCGTTTCTAGGGTGACGATATCTGGCGTAACGGCCGGAGCGCGATCGCTGAGGGGCAGCGCCACGCCGGCGGAGGCCATGGTGCCGACAGCTAAAAGGCAACTGAGACAAGATAACGATGTAGAGGGCATGGGGCTCATCTGACCTTGAAGAGAGGGGACAGGGAAAGCCAACCAGCACAATGCCAAACCTGGGGAATAGCCCAGAGTAATGTTACGTGATGCTTAATGTAGCTTGAACGAGTTGGCATGAGGTGATGACGCGATCGCTCTCCTAGGGGTTCCAGGACATCAGCTTGCACAGAGCTTTGGCTTCCAACCATCACACGTGCCGTCTATACCTGGTTCATCCAACCTGATACGTAGGAGGACGTAAGGATTGACAAGCCTTTCGACGTCGCTCATTTCAACGTCGCTCAATGCTCCAATCCTGATGAAAAGAGGGTTGAGCGCAGTCGAAACCCGGCAAGGTTCATGGAATGAAGTCCACCTACTCATGGGGAGCGATCGCCCCCCGTTTTCCAATGGCCCATTGACCAGAAAGACAAAAACGCTGAATGATGATTCATCCAGCGCTGACGTTTTATATGCGTTGCTCTCAGTCTCAGAGGAATCCTGATCTGCGCGTTCCCATTCGTTCAGAATCAAGCATTTCTCTTGACACAAATTGTAACAAAGAGCACAGACCTTTTATCATCAAACTTTGCGCAGTTTTGAGCTATAGACATAACTCTAGCTAATACATGGGCGATCGCCCCTCAATCGGCATGTCGGCCAGGGCATGAATCCGTCTCAGGGCTGAGATGTTCGGAAGCGGTTGGGTCAAGAGAGGTATGGGTTGATGGATCTGCCGCCCCAGCATCCAGGTCAGGATCCGGAAGAGCGATCGCCTCCGGTGCCTCCGGTACATCTTCAGATCGATCCTGGTCTAGGAGCGGCGGCTGAGCATCCGTGACCTCTTCAGCCGCCGCTTCCACAATCTCTTCCGTGGCTGCAGGTGCATCGGCTGCATCCAGCAGCATCACTTTCCCATCCGCATCTAGCCATGGAGAATCGTATCGATGCCAGGGCAGAATTGGATCATTGGGTAGTTCATGGGTGAGAACGGTGATGTTTTCGGCATCAGGCTCGGGTAAACGAACTACTTTTTTGGTAGTCGCGGTATCCGCTTGATCATGAGTCATCAGAACTTCTCCAAAAGACTCCCGCTAACAGGTTGGGTAGGCGATAAGGGCAATCGGCACAAGCAGCGATCGCTGCGCCAGTCTACACCAACACGGGAACTAATATCTATCTAGACCGACCCCTTTCAGTGGGCTTATCTCCCGTGGTTCTGTCTAGAATCCGGTATCTGTAGGCTCACCCTAGGCGAGAGGACAGTCTAAGGGGCGATCGCCCATGGAATGCTTAGAACACATAGGCTGCCAAGATATGAATCAACATGATGGTAGCAACGCTGAGGGTCGCGTAGGCAGCCAATCGTAACGTTTTTGATACATCATCAACCCGCTGCTTGTTTGCATTATACGTCTCCGACCAATTGACCATCATCTGTAGCTGATACTCAACCGCCGATAGGGCAAGATAGCGCTCTAGGAATTTACGATCTTCTAGGTTGGGGCTGACGGCCACCTGACGGGGCAGGAAGGCACGCACGAGTAGGGTAAAACTGATGAAAAACCCAATCACCTCGGCTACCGTAAAGGGGCTAGGAATCATCATCAGACGGGAAATGGTGAGGCTCGTGAGCAGAGCCCCGTTGGCGACAAACAAGATATTCAGTTTGGTGGTCAGCAAGTGGCTTTGTTCACGCTGCTCTTGCAGCACGATACGCACATCTCGAAACGCCAGGGAAATGGTCTCTGGGGAGAGAAGAGGCTCATCTACGGTAGGGGATGCGTCCTCCGGAGCGTCTCGATGGGCAGGAGGGGCGATCGCTTCGTAGGACTCCACAGAAGGCTCTGGAGCGGGGCGATCGCTGGTATGAATAGGGAAATCAATCGTGGTCTGGGCGTTCAGACCATCGTCAAAGGACATCCAGGATGACATGGGAGGGTATGGGGAGGCGAAGCTGGGCAAAGGCGATGGGGCACCCTACGCAGACTGGAGGTAGTCTACGACCGCTTGGGCGATCGCTTCGTTACCGTTAATCGGCAGCGATTCTGGGAGGCGAGGAGCTTCAACTGGAGCGTGGAGAAATTCCCAATTCCCTTGGAAAAAAAGCGCGGGGTCTATATCTTGATGATAGGCATAATCATGGATTCCTGCCAGTAGCAACGGCGCTTCAGCAAAGCCGTCTCGGGGCAGGGTGCAGACAGCGGTGCCCTGCCGACAAGCTTCGGCAAAGGTGCCATAGCCGGGTTTAGCAATGATCCGATCGCAGAGGGGCATGAAGTCCACCGGGCGATGGCGATGATCGGTGACCACCCGCAGATTCTCCAAGCGGGGGGCATGGCGATTGAAGGTGATAAACTGCCAGTCTGGAAACTGCTGCACTGTTTCGTAGGGCACTTGCTCAAGTCCCAATCCGCCAAAGGTGAGGAGGACGGTGCGTTCCTTGGGTTGGTCTAAGGCATAGTGCGATCGTAGGGCCTCTAGGTCACCCTCGGGGTCACTGCCCGTCAGCCCCACGTCGGTGATCTGGGGAAAGGCGCTCATGGATTCATGGAAGGGCAAACGAAACAGGCGATCGCACTGGGAAAAGTGTTCGGCAATCCAGTCAGCCATCCCCACAAAATCACCACCCCAAGGACGGTAGATAAAATCCCAGCCAAAATTACCCGCCATCCAGCAGGGTACGCCAGCCCCATGGGCGATCGCCACGGCTAAGGGCGGAATATCGGCCAGCACTAACTTGACGCGGTTTTGGCGGAGAAACTGCACTTCCGAGGCAATCACCGAGCGGGCAGTAGCCTGAATCCGCTGGAGCTGGGTCAGCGTTGCCCCAAGATCCATCTGAAAGCTATCGCCCTGCACCACCCCAATATCCAAAGCGCGAGGACGGTGAATGAAATGCCCAGACATCTGACGTTCCAGCAGCCAGCGCGGAGCGGTCGTCGCCAGAATCACCACCACCTCGGGACAAAGCCGCTGAATGAGATCCACAACTGCCGTTGTGCGGGTCGTATGCCCAAACCCATGATTGGTCATGGCGACATACAAAATGGGAGGGGTCATGCGGGTTAATTTCCGTCACGGTGTCGAGTGGGGCCTCCTCCTTGGCGGAAGAAGTTCTCTTCCTCGTCGTCCTGAGATGAGTCAGAGGTTGAATCTTGGGTGGGGCTAGGGCTGGGAGATGCACTGGGGCGCGGCGTGGGGGTTGGCGTCGGAGCAGGCGTAGGCCGTGGTCGGGAGCCAGGCGCTGGGCTAGGCGCTGAACTAGGATCTGGGCTGGGATCTGGGCTGGGATCTACACCCGAGGGCGATCGCTCCGGTTGCTCCGCTGGCGGTTCAGTCGCAGGGGGCGCTTCTGGGCTGGGAGCCGTCGGCTCGGTCAACAGGTTGGATTGCCGAGACTGCATGATTAACACCGTCAACCCCATAATGGCAGCCGCAGCGATCGCCGCCAAACTCACAAACACCCAACCCCAAATTCCCCCCCGTGCCTGCTGCGTAGGTACGGTATGAACCACGACAGCAGGTGGCGCAGACGAGACATGGGCTGGCACCATCGGCGGCGAGCCAGAATGGCCGGCTATGGGAGCCGATGGCACATAGCCCGGTGCAACAGCCAGGGTAGGGCCCGTCATCGGTTGAGCAACGGGCTGACCAGATTGACCGGGTTGACCAGGTTGACCGGATTGACCGGGTTGACCTGAATGGCCGAGCCCATTGAGCACGGGTGGGCTCGTGGGCGGGGCAGTTGGCACACTCTCGGGTAACATCGCCAGCCAATCGGCAATCGTGGGCGGACGAAACTGGGGTTCGACAGCCATGCCTCGCATCACCGCTTGACTCACCGCTGTGCTCACGGTCGGCTGCAGATCTCGGGGGGCGGCCATGGGCTGGCGGCTCCGCAAGATGGAGGCAATGGGCACTTGGGCCGTCAAGAGGGCATAGAGGGTCGCTGCGAGACCATAGACATCCGTGGCGGCGGAGCGCTTTTCTCGATGGGCATATTGCTCAATCGGGGCATAGCCCACCGACAGCAGACTGGTGTGCTCTTGGGTGACGCCGGGGGTAAATTCTCGGGCAATGCCAAAGTCAATCAGCACCACTTCATCGGTGCCCTCTCGCAAAATAATGTTCTGGGGCTTGACATCGCGATGCAGCAAACCATTGCTGTGAACTAAGTGCAGGGCTGCGCCAATTTGACGAATGTAGTGAATGGCGATCGCTTCTGGCAAAGGCTGATGGGGAAACACCACTTGGTCGAGGGTTTTCCCGGGAATGTAGTCCATCACCATATAGGGAATGCCATCTTCCGTGAAGAAGTCACTCACCCGCACAATATTGGGATGGGTGCAGACGGCGAGGCGACGAGCTTCATCGCGGAATAAATGTTCTACATGGGCAAACTGGGGATGCTCACGATTGGCAGGGCTGAGGGTTTTAATCACCACCGTTTGCTGCAAATCTCGATGGGTCGCCCGATAGGTTGTACCAAAGCCGCCCTGCCCCAACACGTCAGATAGGGTATATTTCCCATCTTGCAGGGTTTGCATCATCAGCGGATCAATCATTGGTCTTCGCCCTCATCCCACATCAACCATAACCCGACTGTCCCATGCACAGGATGCATCCATTAAGCATACCCAAGCAGCCTGATGCCATGAACCTACCGTACCCAATCCACCGACACCCAGTTCGTTACCATAACTATCCGTCTTTTTGTATAGTCCTTTCGTATGAAGACTATCGTCCTGATTCTAGCCCAGTTCATTCTAGCGAATGGTGGCAGCCCGAGAAGCAACCGCCGCGATCGCTTGCCCCATCTGCCAAGTAGCGAGCGGCTGATCGTTGCTCCTAGAGTCTGGAGCATGTCTAGGGGCGATCGCCCGGCTAACCGCATTTCCGGCTAACCGCATTACTGAATATTGTTGCGAATGGACGACAAGTTCACATTGCCAAAATTGGTGACCAACGCCACATTGAGGTTTTCCAAGGATTTAACCAACCATAGAATCTCATCGAGGGTTTGGGATTCATAATGGTTGAACAAAATGGAGAAGCGGCGCTCTAGATGGGGTTTCACCTTTTGAGACAGCATGGCGATTTTCAACAAGAGCCCCATGGTTTGCACTGGCCCTAAGTTGGTGATCAGATCAATAAAGACAAAGTGACTCGGCTGCTGAGAACTTTCGACGACGAGAAAGTTGAACAACTGACTGCAGGTGCGCACCAGCAAAAAGTCATCCACTTGGCGATCGTCACTCTCAGGGAAAATATTCTGAAGCTGATCGTACAGCTTCTTATTGAACTGCCGCCTGCCGTAATCTGTCTCAATCGAGGTGGTCAAGTATTCATATAAATCCGACTTGAAGACGCGATAGGTGGGGTTGCCGCTCATGTGGGTGAGAAAATTTTGAGCCAAGTCGCGGTAGGTGTAGGATCCTTGCACCTTGCCCACAAATTGGCGCACGGCGGTATACAGCTCGCGATCGCTCAAGAGGGTGGGATTATTCACCGGTTTCACCAATCGCGCTGCCCGCTCATGGGAGGTACGCGATGCAATTTGGGCGCGGCTCACCAGGTAGGTCATGTATTGCGATAGATCCGTTTCCAGCATCGTCTGTCGCTGGGATTGGAGGGTGCGAATGGTTTGCTGGTGTTCCTGGGAGCTATTTTGGCTCAGCAAACTGTGGGGATAGAGGTAGGGATAGCGGGTGATCAACTGCCCCAAGGGCGGATTGTCGCGATTGCTTTGCAGCTCATCGGTAATCACTCGCACCAACCGCTGCAGGGTCAGGTATTCCTCGGTATGGGTGAACTGCTTCACCAAGGTTTGCAGCCGCCGCAGGGAGGTGGAGCGAAACCGACTGCCGCCCCCCTGAGCATCAGGATTATCAAACAAGGCCACTAAGTCAGCGATCGCCCCCTGTTGCCCCGGACTCATTTGCCAACGGTTCACCAAAATGTGACAGCAGCGATTCAAAATATATTTGAACTGATCCGGCGACGACGTGCTGACAATTTGATTCAGAGCCGCAACAATTTCTTCATCAGGATAGCCCCGCCCCACAATGAACAACTGGCGGAAGCGCTCGATCATTTCATCGGGGGTTTCCTGCTGCACCCACAGCAATAAATGCTCATAGAGCAATTGATCATTGGTGAGCGGTCCATGGCGTTTGAGGGTCACCAGCGGCTGGCGCAGCGGTGTTAGGTAGGGCTGGTCTTGCAAAATGGTGGATTCGCCACTGTCCATGGGCGATCGCTCTGCAGCAAACTGGGGTTGCAGCACCGTTGCCTCACCGTCATCCGCCGCTGCCCGACCCGGAGCAACATAGGGATGGGTTTGCACAATCGTCGCCTCGGTCTCATCCACCACGGGCGCACTAGGTGCCTGTAAGACGGTCGCATCCTCTAGGGCAGGGGCGGGGGCGGGGGCGGGAGTCGGGCGAGGCGGGTGGAGCGACAGTTCTAGCTTACGGCTAGCCGCTAGAAACTGCTGCTCTTGACGACTCAGCGGCTTGCCCACCGACCAAGCCACTGCCTGCTGAAGCGCCTGCCCAGTTAACAACGATGCCCGATCTTGCCCCCGCGACAGCACCCAAGCGGCCAAGGCATCATAAAACGGGCACACTCGATTCAGGTGGGAATTCACCCAATCTAGGTTGAAAATCGCGGCATAAATACGGTTATACACCCGCAAAACCGGCTGCTTAATGCGCTGCCCCGTGGCATAGGAGGCCACCAAGCCCGAGAGCCGTAGCTCCATTTGAGGCATGCTGGTGTCCATGGGAATCTCGCCCTGCTGGAGAATGTGGCGGTAGAGGGCCAGCAGTTGCTTGGTCATCATCCCCCCCTGCAAGAGGCGATCGCTGATGGTGCGCAGATGTTCTGGTTCGTCTTGGGCCTGCCAGTTTTCTAAAATGCGCGTATGCACGAGGCGAGCGATCGCTGCCCGTTCCTGCCCTGGTTCAATAAACCCTAAGGTATACACCAGCCGACATAGCTTTTGGGTGAGAAATGGCTTGCCTCCCGTCCAGCCTAAAATTTCCATCATGACCTGCCGTGGATCTTGAGCATAGGCGCTCAACCCCTGCATCAAGGGTAGGCATTCATGGGGCTGGAAGCTGGTGAGATGCACCGCTCGCCCAATGTTGAAGGGCGTACGGCTTTTGTCTTGGATTAAATCGGCAGGCGAGGCCACGCCAAACAGGGCAAAGGTGAGCCGTTGGTAGGCGGGTTGATCGGCCCGAAAGTCGTAGCAGGCTCGGAGGGCAAAGAAGAAGTCATCAACGGGAAACTTGAGGCTGAGAACGCTGTCAATTTCATCAATAAAAATGACGATCGGCTGCTGGATCTGCACCAAAATCACCTGTTCCAGCAGCTCACAGAAGCGCTGCACCGGGGACAGCATATCGCGATCGCGCCACCAGGTTCGCAGATTCACCTGGTCGGCTAAATTAAAGCCCGTAATCAAGCTGCGAGCCAAGCCGGCATACCACTGCTCCGGCGTTAGGTCTTGGCAACCCACCTTGGTTAAATCCACCGCAACGCAAGCCACCCCAATCCGCTGGAGCCGCCGCATGGTCTGCACCCGCAAACTCGACTTGCCCATCTGCCGTGACGTCAGCACATAGCAAAATTCGCCGGCTTGCAACCCTTCATACAGTTCCTTATCAGCCGGGCGATGGACATAGGTTGAAGCATCGGCTGGCAGAGACCCCCCAACCTGATATAGTTCAGCCGAGTGACTTACGTTGTTCATGGATGCTTCTATACATTCGGCAATAACGCTCGCATCAAACGAAACATCGTCTCAGGTTCACCCCTTACAACTACTTGATTTCCCCAGCAAACTGCTCAGCAAAGGTACGGAAGTTGAGACACCCCATGAACTGACTCCATGAGTTTACACTAGCTTTCCCTCTGCTCAGCGTCAGGTAAGCCCGAGCGATCGCCCCTCACCTAGGCGACCAGCGTTGAATCACAGTTGAATCACAGTTGCACCAGCGTTGAACCACAATGGTAACGGCAGGAGTAAGACCAGCAGGTTATGCAATAGTGACGAGTCTATGCCATAGATCGCATGACCGGTAGGGCACCGTTGGAGAGCAGGGAGCGATCTAAAAGACTCACGTTGTAACCTACCAGGGGTAGAGATGTTGGATGATAGGCAACCAGGATGTTGATTAGAGCCAAACCTTCAAGAACTCCGACAGACCCGCCGCAGTCCCGTTTAACCACACCCAAACCAGGGGCGATTTCGTTAGACTTATCGGATCAACAGCTCTGGGTTCAGAGTCTAACTTGGTCAAACACCTGCTCCCTGCTGCTTCATCATCTCGCAGGCAGGTTCTAGACAATATCGTCTAGGACTTGACTCACTCTAGGCATAAATGTTCGTGTTTGATCCCTGAATCTAACGTTGGTAATGATGGTTGAATGACACCCTATCTCCAGTGTGCCCAAATTGACCAGGGAACTACTATGATGCCTCAGTCATGATGCCTCAGTCATGATGCCAGCGATCGCCTTTAGCGACTGGGTAAGCGATCGCGCAAATAATGGCGATACAAGTAGCAGCGGGGCA
>RECH01000371.1 GCA_007694125.1 Leptolyngbya sp. DLM2.Bin15 | reverse complement strand
AGGCTGCCGACCTCTGCACCCAAGAGTTCAGCGATCGCTTGACCCTCTGCGGGGGGTTCCGACGGCATCACCTGCCGCGCATCGGTAATCAACCAATCTAGCGCCGCAGCCTGCACGTCAATGGATGCACCGGTTTTGTCTACACAGTAGCGACCGAACACCAGCTTATCGACCAAGCGCACCCCTGCACCCAGGCGTGAATATTCGAAGATGACGCTGTTGTCTACCGTCGCGCCGCTGCAAATGTAGCAGTTCGGGCCAATCATTGATGGGCCAATAATCGTTGCCCCGTCTTCAATGCGAGACATGCCGCCAATGTAGACCGGCCCTTGGATGTCAACCTTGTCCCAGTTCACATCCACATTCAGCCCGACATAGACCCCAGGCTGGACTTCGCGTCCGGGGATCTCGACATTCTTAACTTCGCCGCTCAAGACACCACGAATGGCACGCCAGTAATCGGGCACCCGACCAATATCAACCCACTCAAAGTCCATCGCCACGCCAAAGAACGGCGCATTGTCGGCCACCAAGCGCGGGAACAGATCACCCCCAATATCGAAGGTTTCCCCAGACGGAATGTAGTCAAAAATTTCTGGCTCGAAGATATAAATCCCGGTGTTGATGTCGGTGCTCAGGGCTTCGTCCACAGAGGGCTTTTCTTGGAAGCTCTTAATGCGTCCTTCGTCATCCGTGACCACAACACCGTAGCTCGATACCTCATCCAGCGGCACAGACTTCATCACCACCGTGGCGATCGCTCCCTTTTCCCGATGCATGCGCACAGCTTCGGTCAAATCAAGGTCAATCAGGGCATCACCGCAGAGCACCACAAATGTGTCATCAAAAAACGGCGAAAAGTCTTGAATGCGGCGCATTCCACCGGCTGAGCCGAGGGCTTCCCCAATCAGCTCACCGTCTACGATTCGTCCTTCGAACGAATAGGCAATTTGCACCCCAAAGCGCTGACCATCTCGGAAATAACCTTCAATTTCATTGGCAAGATGGCTCACGTTGACCATGATTTCATCAAAGCCATGCTGGCGCAGTAGCTCTAGCAAAAACTCCATCACGGGTTTCTGCAAAATCGGGATCATGGGCTTAGGAATGGTGTAGGTAATCGGGCGAACACGAGTTCCCTTGCCAGCAGCCAGAATCATAGCTTTCATAAATGTCTATCCCTCTACCTTGGGTTTAACGTCAATGTAGTTGGTTGGTGCGGTTGCTGAGGCATCCCTCTTGAATGAACAAGCGTTGACCCTACCCAGCACGACACTGGGCGAGTCTAGGCATGATGTTGTCCATGCATTTAAGCGATGCACATACTCGGCAGACCAGATCGACCCGTGGAAATATGCGGATAGCTCTAAATAGGGCATTCGTTTGAGGCTAATGGTGAGTACAGACCTTACTACTTGACCTTACTACTTGAAACATTAGCTTCATCAGGGGTAACTTGCCAATTGTCTAGCCACCCACTAACGCCTCCACCCGAGAAACAACCCTCAACCTGACACACTCCCATTGCAATTAGCAGCGTTCCACCACAGTTCAAACGATCTGTAGGAGCATCACAAGCAGTGACTTGTCATAGAGCGATTGCCTGAAAACATTGCTGAGAGAATTTCGCCAAATGCAAAGGCGTGACTCCTAACTCGACAAAAATTCAACGAATCTTAACAATCTATGCTCGCTGTCTAGTTTAGCAGGTTGTTATGGTCGTATTTAGTGGTGATCATCACAGGACGGTTGGTGGTTGCGGGCTAGATGCTTGTTACAACGAATTGCCAAAAGCCTTGCTGGGAATGCTCAATCTGGTAGTACAACAGCAGACAGTTCAGATAGTTCACTGGCGGCCAGAGCTTGGGCGTCTAGGCTGCGTAGGTGCAAATCCTGGTAGAACTGCTCTTGGGCTAACTCCACCTTCGACTGAGACGATAGGTAGAGCAGGGCCCAAAAAACGCCGACGCGATCGCCCTGTTCGGAGTGGGCTTCACTGCCGGAATCGGGCTTGACAAACTCGGATAGCCCATGGCCAGGCGGATCCATCCAGTAGTCTAGCAAGTGCTCAAATTCGATCCATTCGTCATCTGCACTCAGTTGGGGCCAAAAGTCCGTGAGAAATTGTTCGAGAGCGGCGGCAATTTCCGACAGGTTTTCGTGGTGAGCAAGCTGGGCGATGGTTTTCACCGCCTTGCTGTGGGATTGGGGTCTGGGCCGACGCGATCGCCCCCGCCGAGACCGGGGTTCGTTCATGGTCTTGGCCATCACCTCAAGCTGGGCAATCAGCTCCTGGAGCGTCACCCGTCGCTGCTGGGGTGGGTTGACCGATGCCCGACGGCGCAGTTGCTTTTCTAGGCGACTGGGCAGGGGGGGCTGGTCTAGATGGGCTGGAAACTCAGACTCTGCCTCTAGGTCATCTGATACATCCTCGGTGGCACTGAGCCGGGCCAGGCTATCGGCCTTGAGCAACACCAGCATGGCCGCGTAGAGCAAGGCCTGCCCTGATTCGGATAAATCTGCCTCATAGGGCGCACGCCCCTCCACCACGGGCGTTTCCAAGGAGCGGATTTGGAGTAAGACGCGATCGATCACATCAATCACCTGCACATCCCAGGGATCGAGCTCTCCTTGCTCTGCCATTTCAATCAAAAGGGCGATCGCGTTATGGGCAATGGAACGGGCCATAGGCTCACGTATAGATAGGGCAGTCGCGGTAGATTCGTTAAGCGCTTTGGGTGGAGGGATCGGTAGTATCGTCCTCCTGGTCGCCACCTGGGGGTGAGGCCGGTAGCTGCAACGGTTGATTCTCCAACTGCAGCTTATACCGTTCCAAATCCTTTTCAAGCTGCTTGATGTGGGTATCTTGCTGTTTAATCGTTTGACGGTTAGCGACTAGGTTTTGCAGCCGCGACCAGACGCTGAAGACCCAGGCCATCATCGCCCCAGCCCCCATGGCCACCAATAGCTCAATGGCTAGGGGAGCCCGAAATTCAATCCCCTGCATGACGTGAATGGCAACGATGTCAGTATTTTGGATACTAAACAGCATCAAGCCCAAACCCAGCACAAAAATGAGTACGGAGTTAATCTGACGCATGGGCTTCTCCTTTAGGCAGCGGTGTGGCGTAGCTGCAGTATGTACTATGCCGCCAAAAGTCTAACAGGTTATGGCCTAGAATGACGGCGATCGCTCAAAGTTGGATCGGGTTCATCTCTGCGGGATATCTATCCCTGAAAGAGTTGGCACTGAATGCCGATCAGCCCATCGATCCTGTCGCGATGTGGATCGATGGAGCTACGGATCAAAAAAGACCACCTAGCGATGATTCATACCTGATCATCTCGGTAGCCCAAAAAGCCTTTAAACAGAAAAGTTCTCGGGAGTCTGTCCGTGTTTCGACCCCGAGAACTTTTGCTTTCGCTTCGTTACTCCTCACACTCATCTATCATACACCATCTTCATAGGGAGCGCTAGCTAGGATGACAGTTTGTAAAATGGCACACTTGCCTAGAGGCTGGCCCAGGCGCTGGCATCGATGCCTTCCAGCAGGGTGCGATCGCCTTCTAGAATGCAGACCTCTAGGCATCTGACAATTCTAGTTTCCAAAATTGTCACAAATCTTGTCAGAGTTTTTGCCAGAGGTGCTATGCTCCACTGTGAATAGCTCATCAACGCAGGTTGCCCTTGCAGATGGTAAGTCCTATGCAGAGAGTGGTGTACTCGTGTTGAGCGGCAAGCCAGGCTGGGTGAGGGATATAACAGGTCTGGAGGTTGGTACGGGTTCCGATCAGTCTCTAGTTCTGACGCTTGCCATCCATCGATGATCTCTAGATGGTCTCTGACATCAGGTGATCGCTGATGTGCAGCCGTCTGTAGCCTAGAATCCCTCAGTCTTAATGGTGTGATGTGTGGAGTGTGTAGCAATGGTTGTATCAGCTGTAATGAATGGTGCAGGGCATGAGCCTTCCCAGGTGGGATCGGCAGAATGGCAAGCGATCGCCCTGCCTGAGACTCGGTTATTTGGCACCGATGGTATTCGTGGACGGGTGGGGGATGTTTTAACTGCTCCTCTCGCGCTCAAGGTTGGGTTCTGGGCAGGGCAGGTGCTGCAAGCCTCATCTCCCTCAGCCGGCCCGGTATTGATTGGGCAAGATTCTCGCAATTCTGGCCCCATGTTGGCCATGGCCCTGTCCGCAGGACTCACGGCAGCAGGGCTGGAGGTATGGAACCTGGGCCTCTGTCCAACGCCCACGGTGGCCTATCTCACCCATGCGTTGGATGCTGTTGGCGGCGTGATGATTTCCGCTAGCCACAATCCGCCGGGCGATAACGGTATTAAGTTTTTTGGGGCCGGGGGCAGTAAGCTTTCGCCTGATCTCCAGCGTCAGATTGAGGCTGGTTTGCGGGGTGGGCAGGATGGCCCCTCGGCGGCGACCGGTTGGGGACAGCATTACCACCGTCCTGAGTTGGTCAGTCAATATGCCGAGTCGCTCCAGGCTCCCCTGCGATCGCGGGTGAGTTTTTCGGGGTTGCGGGTCGTTTTAGATCTAGCTTGGGGCGCAGCAGCAGAGGTTGCCCCGCAGGTGTTCCGCCAACTGGGCGCTGAGGTGATTTGTCTGCACAATCGTCCCGATGGCGATCGCATTAATGTCAACTGTGGTTCGACCCACCTAGGGCCGCTGCGAGCAGCGGTGCAAGAGCATCAAGCCGATCTGGGGTTTGCCTTCGATGGCGATGCCGATCGGGTGTTGGCGGTCGATCGCCAGGGTCGAGTTGTTGATGGCGACTATATTCTGTATTTCTGGGGACAACTGCTGCGCCAACAAAACCAGCTCCCTCAAAACCTGATTATCTCCACCGTGATGGCGAATCTAGGCTTTGAGCACGCCTGGCTGCAGCAGGGTGGTCAGTTGATTCGGACAGCCGTTGGCGATCAGCATGTCCATGCGGAAATGGTGCGTCAGGGGGCCATGCTGGGCGGTGAACAGTCGGGCCATATTCTCTGTCCCCACTATGGCGTTTCTGGAGATGGTCTGCTCACGGCGCTGCACTTGGCGGCCTTGGTGCAGCAATCGGGTCTATCCTTGGCTGAATGGATGGATCAAAGCTTCCAGACCTATCCTCAACTGCTGAGAAATGTGCGCGTTGAAGATCGCGATCGCCGCCTGCAGTGGCATACTTCCGAGATGCTCCAGGAAGCGATCGCCCAGGCCGAAGCTGCCATGGTGGATCAAGGTCGTGTGCTCGTGCGAGCCTCGGGTACCGAACCGTTGATTCGAGTCATGGTCGAAGCGGCCAGCGAAGAACTCACCCACTACTGGACGAACACGCTGGTTTCCGTGGTCGAGCAATACGCTGCCTGCTAATGAGCCACCTGCATTGACGTCCCCCTCCAGCCTTGGCTGGAGGGAGATCGGCAAGGTATTTCAGCCTTACACCAAAGCCGGAACTTGAGCTTGGGCTGTGGGGGTTGCTGATTCCACAGCAGAGCCGTAGACCTCGCAAGAATTGTTCGGACTTTCAATCAACCGCACTTTGTAGAGCGTTGCGCCAATCTCGCGGATCGGGGCTTCCAAAACTTGGCGAATATACACAGCAATTTGTTCTGCCGTGGGCACAATCTCCTTAAAGTAGGGAATGTCGTAGTTGAGGAAGGTGTGATCCAGCGGTTCGGTTACATAATCTTTGACGATTTGTTGAAACGCACCGAGATCGGCAATCATGCCGGTGCGTTCGTCCATTTCACCCGAGATGGTCACCTCTAGGTGATAGTTGTGCCCGTGGCCGTGAACTCGGGCACATTTGCCGTAGATCTCAAGATTTTCCTCTAGAGATAGGTGGGGCAAGGCCAACCGGTGGGCGGCGCTGAAATGGGTGCTCAGTGTTAGATGTGCGTTCATAGATTGTCCGTGGTATTCTGCCCAAAGTTCAGGATGTTCAAAAAGCTGAATGCTAACCAGCGGTAGGTGAGGGGCAAGACGCTGCCAGATCACCCGTGCTAGATTCTCGGTTGTGGGTAGGCTCTGGCTAAATTCTGGCCAAGCCTGGTTGAGGTAGGAAAAGTCGAGCTGGCTGGTCACTTCTCGCTTGATGACATGCTTCACATCCGATAGGTTGAGCACCATGCCGTATTGGTCTAGGTCTCCCTCCATCGATACGTACAGGACGTAGTTGTGACCATGCCCTGGGGCGTCAGCACAGCGACCAAACTGTTCGGCATTCTCCGCATCGCTTAGCTCTGGCAACCAGTATCGATGGCTCGCCGAAAACTGAGCCCGACGATTGATGATGCATTTCATAGGCGTAAGGGGCGGACTTGTGAAGTTCCGTAAAGCAGCTTCCTTCAGAATACCGAATTATCTGGTGGATGACCCGATCGCCTCTTCAATCGTTTCAATTCAAACTTGCAGGAATTCACCCCAAGACGTTCAGTAGAAATTCGGTTTGGATCAAGGCGATCGCTGACTATTGTGCTACGCGAAGAGGATAGACAACCCATATACTATGGTGGAAGGTCGAGACTTTGCGCAGACGCCAGCCCTATTGTTGTTATTCGAGGATGTTCATGTCTAGAGTGATTTCGATCCACTCCTATCGGGGTGGAACCGGCAAGTCAAATTCCACAGCAAACTTGGCGGCATTAGTGGCGGCCCAGGGAAACCGAGTTGGGATTGTAGACACGGACATTCAGTCACCTGGCATTCATGTCTTGTTTGGGTTTGATGATCAAAAAATTGAGCGATCGCTCAATGATTACCTCTGGGGGCGTTGTTCCATTGCTGAAGTCGCCTATGATGTCACCTACGCGATCGGTGAGAGTGCCAAGCCCAGTAGCAAAATTTATTTAATTCCCGCTAGCGTTAAGGCTGGGGAAATTGCCCGAGTATTGCGGGAAGGGTATGATGTCGGCTTGCTCAATGAAGGCTTTCAAGACCTGATTGAAAATCTAGAGCTGGACTATCTGTTTATCGATACCCATCCGGGTCTCAATGAAGAAACCCTACTGTCCATCACCATTTCTGATGTGCTGTTGCTCATTCTCCGGCCAGATTCCCAAGACTACCAAGGTACCGCCGTTACGGTGGATGTGGCCCGTAAGCTGGAGGTGCCTAACTTGCTGATGGTGGTGAACAAGGCTCCCATGGTGTTTGACTTTGACGAACTGAAACTCCGGGTCGAGCAAACCTATGGCGCAACCGTGGCGGGCGTTTTACCCCATTCGGATGAAATGATGGTGTTGGCCAGTAGCGGCCTGTTTTCGGTGAAATATCCAGACCACAGCTTTACCCAAGTGCTGCGCAATATTGCCGCCCATCTTATGGCTTAGGCATCATCTGTCGAGTTATCCACTGGTGAGCGATCGCTTTTAAAGCCGCGCGCTGGAGCTTGTTTTGGGAGTTGCGGGGCAAGTGATCCACAGGAATCCAATATTTAGGATGCTTGAAGCGACTGAGGTGCGGGCGAAGGGCGATCGCCATAGGGGCCAGCATTTGATCCTCGGCGGGGGTTGCTGCAGTGGGTACGTAGACCGCCGTCACCGCCTCTCCCCAATGGCGATCGGGCAGACCAACGACGCCAATATCTGCCACGAGTCCGGTAGACCGAATAGCGGCTTCTACCTCCTCCGGCGAAACATTTTCACCCCCCGTAATCAGGGTGTGGCTCTTGCGTCCTACCAGGTGGAGATCACCGGCGGAGGTTAGATAGCCTAGGTCGTCGGTGGGGAAGGGCTGGCCGGGGGCGATCGCCTCCCCATCCAGCGGTGCCGGTAGATAGCCAAGACATTGGGATGCGCTGCGCAACACCACGCGCCCAGGCTGGTGACTGGGGAGGGGCTGGCCTTGGTCGTCCACGATGGCGATCGCACAATGGGGTAGGGCCGGGCCACAACTGCGATCGCCTTGCAAAAAACGGTGAGGCGATAGGGTAGCAACCTGGGCAGCGGTTTCGGTCATCCCGTAGGTGAGGGCAATGGGAATCTGGCGGCACTGGGCGTCATCCAGCAAGGTTGGCCAGGCTGGTGCACCGCCAAGTAAGACGGCACGAAACTGAGATAGCCAAGGGGACGACGAGGGTGAATCGAACAGCCGCTGGAGCTGGGTTGGCACCAGGGAGATAAAAAACTGTTGGGGATCAAAGCCTTGGGGGCCATGTTCCATCAGGTCGGGCAGGGTGGCGATCGCTAGCTGTCCCTGGGATTGCCAAACTCGCATCGCCTGCATCAGACCACTGACATGGTAGAGCGGCAGCAGACAGCAGCTTTTGACGGTCTGGCAGTGGAAATGCTGCTGAAAACCTACGGCGGCAGCCATGAGCGTTGCCCAGGTGTGGATGGCAAACCGCAACTGCCCTGAGGTTCCTCCGGTGGGGATCAAAATCCAGCCGGGGGGCAGGGGCACTGCCGTGGTAGGCAACGCTAAGGGGGGTGGCGATCCCCAAACGTGCGTGGGTTGCGCGACGTCTAGCACCGTCTGCCATTCGGCGATCGCCCACTTAGGATTGCCCAACACCACCGGGCAGCCTGCCTGGCAAGCCGCTAGAAAACTGGCTAGATAGGCGGCGGGGTTGTCGTCGGCGATCGCCACCGTGGGCAGCGCTCCTGCCTGGATCCATGGCTGAACGTCAGCGTGGCGAGCATCTAAGACCTGCTGAAACTGAGTCTGGAGATCCGAGGCGCGATCGCCCAGTAGCCACGATCGCCCTCGACATTGCTGCTCTACGTCCTTAGGGGTGGGAGCGTGGCCCATAGATCCTCATCCTCCAATCCGTGACACCCGGCATCGACAAACCAATGGTTAATCCCAAAGCCTACGGCGCGATCGCCCGCCACAGGGGCAAGATGCTGGGCAATAAACCGCTGGGTCATGGGTGTTTCAAACACAGACGACCATACAACATCCAGGTCTACGTCGGTACAAACCTGGCGAATCGTTTGGGGAAATCCGGCGATCGCTGGCTTTACCACTCCAATCCCCCGCCAACCTCGCTGATGCCAATGCCGCACATGGTGCATGGTGGCCAGCGACTCATCGAGGGCGATGGGTGTGGTGTAGCGATCGCCCAACTGCTGCATCTGCGGCACCTGATCCGCTGGCAGGGGCTGTTCCAAAAATTCAATCACAGGAGTGGTCTGATTGAGGCGATCGCAGACCTGCAGCCAAGCGATCGCCGCCGCCTGATCCAAGCCGCCATTGGCATCCAGCCGCAGTTTTGCCCCCAGAGGCCAATCCTGTAACCGTTCCTGCAGCCATTGCTGTTCTTGCTGTAGGGGCTGTGTTCCAATCTTCCACTTATAGGTCCCGCCCGGAGAGAGGGGCACCTGCAGGGCCGCAACGCCCGTGGGCAGCAGTTGACTGCAGGTCCAGGTGATTGGGGATCGCGCCATATCTCCCACTCGCTCTAGCGCCATGCCCAAGCCAAACTGAGTGGCTGGCAGCGTATCGGGGATCTGCATAATCTGCTCAGATGTCACCATCGGCAAGCAGCGTTGACAAAAAGCGATCGCCCTTTCCAAAGACTCACTACCCAACCAAGCCAGGGGGGCAATTTCCCCAAATCCTACCTGCCCCGCTTTGTTTTCCAACCGCACGATTAACCCATCCCGCACCTGCCAACATCCATGACTGGTATGCAAAGGCGTTTGAAACGGTCGTCGATAGAGACGTACTTCTAGCCGATAGCAGTCCACTGTCCCTCCTTCCTCGTCTAGCCAGCTCACTGGGGTTTAGCCACCCAGCGATCGCCATCTGGTCTTGACATAGCTTCAATCCATCTGTCATGATAAATTGCTAACTATTTATCATGCTCGGATCAGGTGCGGCCCTGTCAACAACTGGTTGCGAT
>RECH01000368.1 GCA_007694125.1 Leptolyngbya sp. DLM2.Bin15 | reverse complement strand
GGGCGGCGTTTAGCACCACTTTGGTGCAGCCGATGCCCTGCAAATGCTCCACCACAAGCTGGGTCAGCCGGGTAGCAATGCCCCGATGGCGATACTCAGGCTCCACGTAGACACCCCAGATGTAGCCGTACTGGCGATCGCTGCAGGAGAAAACCCAGGGATACAGCCCGGCAAAGCGCTGGCCTCCCGCAGAGCCGATGATAGCCCCTCCTACCTCGGCCACAAAGGCCTGGTAGTGCAGGTGCTGGCGGGCCTGGGCGATGAACTCGGTGCAGAGGGTGGGCCACTGGGGCAACATCCCCGCATCGGTTATCCCCAAGTCGCGCCACATGCGGTAAAAGTGCTCGGCGATCACTCCGTCCTCTTGGGACGTGGCGGCTCGAAAGGTTACGGCAGGGGTTGTCACCATGGGAGATTTCGTTCGGCTAGCAGAACTGGGAATAGCGCAATTACGCTTGTTCGCCTAGCATAGGCAACAGATTGGCAACCCACAAGAGCCAATTTTGACGTAACCTACCAGGCCACTTTGTCCCCATGGAGTTCACCCTGCTGCTCGACCCCCACAGCCCGCTGCCCTACTACCAGCAGATCTACGCTGCCCTGCGCCAGAAGATTCTTGCCGGACAGATCGCCCCTCGTCAGCGATTGCCCTCAACCCGCGCCCTGGCCCGGAGCCTGGGGGTCGCTCGGGCCACCGTCACCCAGAGCTATGACCAGTTGCTCAGCGAGGGCTATCTGCAAACCGTGGTCGGCTCCGGCACCTACGTGGGCGACCACCTGCCGGAAATCCTGCTTCATGCGCCCGGAGCCGAGCCAGTTCCCTCAGAATCACTGCCGCCCCTGACGCTCTCGTCCTACGGTCAACGTCTGGCGGAGGTTGACGCCGGGCCAAGTCTGGAACCCCAGACCCCGATCAGCTTTCGCTATGGTCGCCCTGCCCTCGACCAGGTGCCTCTGGGGATTTGGCGACAACTGCTGTCGCGCCACTGTCGGCGGGCGGACTGGCTCGACTACGCCACCGACCCCATGGGCTATGGGCCACTACGGGAGGCGATCGCCACCTACCTCACCCAGACCCGCGCCGTTCAGTGCCATTCCGACCAGATCTTGATCACCAACGGCACCCAGCAGGCCCTCAGTCTGGCCACCCAGATTCTGGTTTCCCCCGGCGATACCGTTGCCCTCGAAGAACCCAGCTACCTCAGCGCCCGCCGCATTTTCGCCAGCCAGGGGGCCAATCTGCATCCCATCTCGGTGGATGGGGAAGGCCTGGATGTAGACACCCTGGCCCGGTTGACTGACCCGATTCGGCTGGTTTACGTCACGCCTTCGCACCAGTTCCCCACCGGGGCGGTGCTGTCGTTGCCGCGTCGGCTGGCGCTGCTGGCCTGGGCGCAGCAGCAGGGCGCTCTAATTCTCGAAGATGACTACGACAGCGAATATCGCTATGGCGGGCGGCCGATTCCGGCCTTGCAGGGGTTGGGCAGCGGGCAGTCGGTGCTGTACCTGGGCACGTTCTCGAAGGTGCTGTTTCCGTCTCTGCGGATTGGCTACATGGTGCTGCCTCCGTCCCTGGTGCCGATCTTCAGCCGGGCCAAGTGGCTGGCCGATCGCCAGGTGCCCACCCTGGAGCAGGCAGTACTGGCGGATTTTATCGCTGAGGGGCATCTGGAGCGCCACATTCGCCGGATGCGATCGCTCTACGACCAGCGACGACAGACCATGGTGACGGCTTGGCAGACTCATTTTGGCGATTGTGCCACCATCCTGGGCGAAAATGCTGGGCTACATATGATGGTGCGGTTTCAGACCACCATTCCAGATGCAGAGCTGATCGCTCGGGCAGAGCAGGTGGGCGTCGGGTTGATCTCAGCGGCTCCCCAGTACCTAGGGGATAGCCCCGGTCACGAGTTTATCTTTAGCTTTACGGAGCTGGATGAAGGAGCGATCGCCACAGGCATTGAAACGCTAGCTTCTCTTTTCCAATAGCCTCCTGTCCTAGGATCAAAAGCTTGCCAGATGAACCGAGGAATCCCCACTTCCCAGCAAAGGACGTTTCCCTAAAACTATAGTTGAGCCGCAGTAGCTTGAGTTTGTGCCCAGAACGCCTCCATTCATGGCTTACCGGCTTGCAGCAAAGACTGTGCCACAGCAGCTCCAGCGGCTGCAGGCGTAGGGGTGGCAGCAACACGGGGGATTTCACGTAGGATGCTCCAAAACTGGTCATTTAACAGGACGTGATATCAGTCAGAGGTTGAGAGGAGCCGTCACCCCTACCGCTTAAGCGTCACTGAAACCACATCAGGACGCTAGTTTCACGATCAGAGCGATCGAGCACTGCACCAAACCCTCATCCCATAGCGTGAATTACACATCATTTAATTTCAATGGACATTGAATGTTTCATCAACAATAATCTATACTAGAATCATCGTAGTTTATCCCTTGCCCAGCCTGTTTTGTTCCGCAACCCAGTGAACATTGTCTGGGGCGATCGCGTTGATTGTAGTCCTAATACGTCCTAGTAGTTCGACGCTAATCCGGTTTAGACCCTGGGCAGTCCAAGCCTCTGGGTCGCTGTTAGATGGGCAATAGCCTAGTGCTGAACCATCTGAGGGCAACACCTATCCCATTTTTCACCCTGCATTCATCCTGTGACGACCTCTACACAGGTCTCAGGTCATAGCTACCAATCTTAAATCCGGCTAGATCCACGCTTCACCCAGGATAGCGAAGCGCGAGATATAGGACAGACCGTCTTTGTCATCTACCCGGACTTGATATGAATAGGGGCGGGCGATCGCTCACCCCAGGCAGATGTTATCCATCATGGAACATCTGTGAATTGGCATCTCTGACATGGTTTCATGCAGCGAATCCTTCATGCTGCCTGCTCTGATTCCAAGCCTCACACTTATGTCTATGAATACTCTCACGATTGTCTGGCTTGCGCTGCCCATCATCATTGGGTTGAGCATCTATCTTTTCCCAAGGCTAGATCGGTATTTGGCATTGGGGGTTGCCATCGCCTCTGTAGGCTATGCAATCCAAGTCTTTTTAATGCCAGAACCGCTGAGCTTGCATCTCATCGATCGGTTCGGCGTCATTTTACAAGCCGATGTCCTCAGCGCATATCTCATCTTAACCAACGCCCTTATTACCGCCGCCGTTGTCATCTATTGCTGGCAGCAGGGCTACACGGCATTTTTCTATACCCAAACCATTATTCTCCACGGCAGCGTCAACTCCGTATTTCTCTGCGCTGACCTCATCAGCCTCTACGTTGCCCTTGAAGTTGTTGGGGTGATCGTATTTCTCCTCCTCGCCTATCCCAGAAGCGATCGCGCCATTTGGACAGGATTGCGCTATTTGTTTATTAGCAACACCGCCATGCTGTTCTACCTAGTGGGCACAATTTTGGTCTATCAAGCCAGCAACGGATTTGCATTTACAGGACTGCGCCAGGCCTCCCCAGAAGCGATCGCCCTGATTTGTCTCGGTCTGCTCACCAAGGGTGGCGTCTTTGTCTCCGGTCTATGGCTCCCCCGCACCAATGCTGAAGCCGAAGCCCCCGTAGCAGCGCTGATGTCAGGAGCGGTTGAAAATGCAGGGGTATTTCCACTCCTGCGCTTTGTCTCGATGATGGACGACCTCGACCCCATCATCCGGGCTATTGGGGTTGGTGCGGCGCTCTTGGGGGTCACCTATGCCTTAGCAGAACAGGACACGAAGCGAATGCTTGCCTGTAGTACCCTATCACAACTGGGATGGTTGCTGGCAGCTCCGGCTGTGGCGGGTCTCTACGCCCTCGCCCACAGTTTAGTCAAGTCCACCTTATTTTTATTGGTGGATCAATTGCCAAGCCGCGATATTGCCACCCTTCGCCAGACCGTTGTCTCCGTCCCCCTGCGTATTCCCCTCACCCTATCGAGTCTATCGATTTCCGGTGCCCCTCTGTTGGCTGGCTTTGGGGCCAAAACCCTCACCCTCACCCACCTACTTCCGTGGCAAACCACCGCCATGGATATAGCCGCCGTGGGCACTGCGGCCATCTATGCCCGATTTATTTTTCTGCCGGTTGGGAAAGACCCACAGACTCAACCTGCCTCCCCACACCCCATCCGGATTGGCGTGTGGCTTGCAACAGGTCTGCTGCTAAGCGGCATCATCGCTGCCAATTGGGTTTACAGAGACGCCTACCAATGGCATTCCATCACCAAGGCACTAGTCGTCATCGCCATCGGCTGGCTGGTGCATGGCCTCCTAACGCAATGGCCCATGCCATGGAAACAATTTAAATTACCCCCGCAAGCAGAAAATCTGGAGCACCTCATCGGCGGCATGAGTTTAGTGCTGATCACGCTGTTGTGGGTCATGGCATCCTGGGTGGTTGTCCCAGGCATGTAACCTTTGAGGGGTTCGGGGAGCTATGAGTCCTGCGCGCTAACCTTTCACGGACAGTGTTGGGATACATGGACTCCCCGCGCTTGCCGGTTTCCCTCGTTGGCATCGCCTGCGCTTCGCGCCTAGGGGACGAGGCAAGCATTTACCAGTAGCTATAGCCCAGGTAACCTGTAGCCATGCTGACAAAGAATGATTTAAGTGAATGTTGGAAGAGGACAGTTCATCATGGCTTCCCTTGACCCTACGTCATTTTACCTGATGCAACGCCGTCAGGCATGTAACTGCTGTAACCAGGCGTACCAATCCTCTAAGCCAGCTCCTGTTGTTGCCGATAGCTGGAAACAGATGAGGTGAGGGTTCACTTGGCGGGCATAATCCAGACAGCGATCGACATCAAAAGCAACGTAGGGCAACAAGTCAATCTTGGTGAGCACCATCACCTGACTGGCTCGGAACATGTGGGGATACTTAATGGGTTTATCTTCTCCTTCGGTTACCGAGAGAATCACCACTTTGGCAGTTTCCCCCAGGTCGAATAGAGCAGGACAGACTAAATTACCCACATTCTCAATCCACACCAGTGAACCAAGGGGGGGATGCAGGGTATCTAACCCTTGCTCTACCATGGCAGCATCTAGATGGCAGCCGGTGCCGGTATTAACCTGAATGGCGGCACAACCGGTAGCTTGAATGCGGTCGGCGTCGTGGCTGGTAGCCTGATCGCCCTCAATCACCACCATGGGGCGATCGCTCTGTAGATCCTCCAGTGTGCGCACCAGGAGGGTTGTTTTGCCAGCCCCAGGAGAACTGACTAGGTTTAGCGCCACAGATTCTCGACCTTTGAGCCAGCCTCGATTCTGGCTGGCGATCGCATCATTTTTCGAGAGCAGGCGCTGTTCTAGGGTAAGGGTTGTGCCGTGATGTTGAGCGTGGAGAGCGGCAGCATGATCGGGATGATGACTAGGGCTATGGTCATGACTATGGTGATGGGTAAGAACGGTGCCATCGGGTTGGATGTGCGTATGGCTCTGGGGGGTATGAAGGGAGGCGATCGCTTCTGTTTTTCCCGTAATGGGATGCGTCAGGGTGGGTGTTGCTTCATCAGAACAGCCGCAGGTTACACACATAATTCCTCCAGTTCCAGTTGTTTAATGGTTAATTCCTGTCCTTGAATAATGGCTAGATCTACACTACCGCAGGCACATTGCCCAAAGGGACTATCGAGAGACAGCGTAGCACCACAGGCTCGGCATTGCCCTAAACCAGGCGGTTGCACAATCTCTAGCAGGGCCCCTTCCAGTAACGTACCCTGAGCACAAACATCAAAGCAAAAGCGAATCGCATCGGGCATAACGGCCGTCAGTTGCCCGACTTCTAAGGTAAGACGCAGGACGTGAGCGCCTTGGGCATGGTCAAGGGCGATCGCTACGATGGTTTCCGTCAGTCCTAATTCATGCATCAGCAAATCCTCGGCAGTTGATCACCCACTAATACATCCACCACCCGTTCTGTACCAAAAACCGTTTGCAGCGACACCAACCCTGGAGAGCGATCGCCCACCTGACCAATGCAGCAGCTTCCCTGCCCGGCTGGATGCGATCGCATGGCGGCTAGGGTCTCGTCTACTCGATGGGCAGGCACGACTACAACGAGTTTACCTTCATTGGCAAGGTACAGCGGATCTAGTCCTAACAGTTCACAGAGCCCGGCAACGGGTTCGTCGATGGGAATAGCCTCTTCCTGCAGTTGAATACTTACCTGGGAAGCCGTGGCAAATTCGTTGAGCACGGTGGCTACGCCTCCCCGCGTGGCATCCCGCATAGCCCGTACATCAGGGCATACCGCTACAATCGCATCGACCAAACTATTCAACGGCTGACAGTCACTTTGGATATCGGTATCGAGAGCCAGCTCACCCCGTGCGACCAAGATGGCTGCACCGTGATTACCGATCGCTCCGTTGATCAGAATGCGATCGCCTGGCTGCAGGGCAGTGGCGCAGGGATTAATGCCCGCACGCATAACGCCAATACCAGCCGTGTTGATAAATATCTTATCTACAGAACCGCGCGGTACAACTTTCGTATCGCCTGTGACGATCTGTACCCTAGCTTGGACGGCGGCGATCGCCATGTGATCTACAATCTGGGCTAGGAGATCGGTTGATAGGCCTTCTTCTAAAATAACGCTACAGGTTAGGTAGAGCGGAATAGCACCACTGACACAGAGATCGTTCACCGTGCCATTGACCGCTAGTTCACCTATGTTACTGCCAGGAAAAAAGAGCGGATCAACAACATAGGAATCGGTGGTGAAGGCCAGGCGATCGCCCAAACTCGTCAAGGCCGCCAAATCAAGGCGGGCCTGATCTTCTAGGGGAACGGGAGATTGCTGAAAACGGGCTACAAAAATACTGTCAATCAGATCATGCATGGCCCGGCCACCGCTGCCGTGAGCTAGGGTCACGGTCGATTCAAGGCGCGGACTCGGGCGGGCAGGATGCGATCGCTGAAACATATCACGAGTAACCGAGGGCATAACCTTACCTTGCACTAGATGAATGGGATGGAACTGCTGATGGAGCAGCCGGACGACGTCGATCAAGCTGGCCATAGTTGTAGTAGGCGGCGCAGGCCCCTTCAGAGGACACCATGCAAGCACCTAAGGGAGAGTCTGGTGTGCAGGCAGTGCCAAAGACTTTACATTCCCAGGGCTTTTTCACGCCTCTCAAAATGTCACCGCAGGCACAGGCGCGATGATCATCAACATGGGGATGCGGTAAGCTAAACTTCACCTCGGCATCAAACTGGGCATAGTCGGGATGGATGCGCAGCCCCGAGGCAGGAATTTCACCAAGACCACGCCATTCAAACTGCTCCCGCACCGTAAAGACTTGAGCGATCGCCCCCAGAGCTACAGGATTGCCATCTTCTGCAACTAAACGACTATACTGATTTTCCACCGTGCAGCGCCCTGTCACCAGTTGATCCAGCACCATCCAGAGAGATTGCAAAATATCGACGGGCTCAAATCCAGACACAACCACCGGTTTACCATAGCGCTCAGCAATCACCTGGTAGGGACGAGCACCAATCACCATGCTGACGTGCCCTGGCCCAATAAAGCCATCTAGCTGCAAATCCGGTTGGTTCAGCAAGGCTTCCAACGCTGGCACCACCAAAACGTGATTGCAAAATAGACTAAAGTTGCTCACGCCCTGGGCGGCAGCTTGCAGGACGGTTAGGGCGGTACTGGGAGCTGTGGTTTCAAAGCCAATGGCAAAGAAGACCACCTCTCGATCAGGGTGGGCGATCGCGATCTGAAGGGCATCGAGGGGAGAATACACCACCCGAATATCTGCTCCCTTAGCCTTGGCCTGCAGCAAGGATTGACTCGATCCCGGCACCCGCAAAACGTCACCAAAGGTGGTTAAGATCACCTGCGGATTCTGGGCTAGGGTGATGGCGTCATCCAGCCGTCCTTTGGGCATAATGCACACGGGGCAGCCGGGGCCATGGATCAGGTCTACGCTATCAGGCAACAGATCGGCTAATCCATACTTAAAAATTGCGTGGGTATGACCGCCACAAATCTCCATGATCCGCAGGGGGCGATCGCTTGACGGGGAACCAGGAAAGCCAGGAGGAAGCTGGGCAGCGATCGCTTCAATCTGCCGGAGAATTCCCTGGGCTCGCTGCGGATCGCGAAATTCATGGACATATTTCATCGTGTTGCGTCTCCGTGAAGCTACCTTGTAGCAAGTGCGAGGAACGTTGAGGAACGTTGAGGTCAGTTTGCTCTAGGACGCTTGTCATTGCGTCATTGCATTCAGCTCGGCTATCTCGTCGAGCATCGTGAGGGTGATCTGAGCATCTTCGGCATCAATACGGTTCATGGCAAAGCCCACATGCACTAAGACCCAATCGCCGACACAAGCATCCACCGGGTGATCCTCGTCCACAATGCAGGCAATGTTCACGGAGCGCTTCACACCACCGATACTCACGGTCGCTAGGAGGTGCTGTGGGTCAATGATGTCTAAAATTTGTCCTGGAATACCTAAACACATGAAGACTCATCCTCATACTTGTCCTTGTTGAACGGTGTTGAGCTGGGGGGCGATCGCTGCTTACGGCCCTATATCAGGTTTCTTCGTTAGATCGGCTAGAGCGGCTATGGCCATCATCCGCCACAAATGCTGATTTTCTATGAATGATCAGGATGTTTTAGCAAGTGGCGAGCGGCGGCGATCGCTCCCTGTCCTAGGGATAAACCTCCATCGTTACAGGGAACTTGCTGGGCTGTCAAAACGGTGAGCCCTTGCTGTTCTAGCTGATGGCGCAGGGTGGTGAGCAGGATCTGATTTTGAAATACGCCGCCAGAGAGGGCAACGGTGGTGAAGCCATGGGTATGCGCTAGATGCTGGGCGAGGTGGGCGATCCCTTGGGCGAGGCCCAGGTGAAAGCGGGTGGAGATCATGGGGGCAGGAACGTTCTGGCGTAGGTCGGTGAGGATGGCTGCCCAAAGGGATGCAAAGGATAGCTGATGCGGTGTCTGGGTTAGGTCGATGTCGATGGGGTAGGGGGTAGTGTGGGCTAGGTTTGGCTCCATGTCTGGCCCAATGAGGGCTTCTAGTTCGATCGCTCCCTGGCCTTCGTAGGTAACCTGCTCGAAGCAGCAGCCGATGGCGGCAGCAACAGCGTCAAATAATCGCCCGGCGGAGGTGGCTAGGGGCGATCGCAGCCCGCTCCCTAGCATCTGATCTAACAGGGTTCGCGGCTTTTCGGCTAGGGCTTGCACGAGCGGTAGGTCGCCGTATTGGCTGAGTAATTCGTCCCAAGTCCACAGGGCCCGCAGGTGGGCATAGGTATTCCGCCAGGGTTGACGCATGGCTTGGGCACCCCCTAGCAGGGCGATGGGCTGTAGGTGGGCTAGGCGGTGATAGTCGGTGTAGTTGACGTGTAAGAATTCGCCGCCCCAAAGGTCGCCGGTTTCGCTATAGCCTAGGCCATCCAGGGCGATGCCTAAGATCGCTGGGGTGTCGATGGGTAGGTGATGGTCTACCATGACGGCGGCAATATGGGCATGGTGATGCTGGATGGGATAGACGGGGAGGTGTTGCTCGGCGGCCCAGCGCTGACCTAGTTTGCTGGACCTATAATCGGGATGGGCATCCAGGGCGATCGCTGATGGTTGATGCTCAAACAGGTCTAGGTATAGCTTCAGGGTCGCTTGGTAGGCGAGGATCGCGGATGGGTGCTCTAGGTCGCCTAGGTGTTGGGACAGGATGCATTGATACTGGAAAAACTTTCCAGTAATGCAAGCTCCCGGGGCACCAGGTAATCGTAAACTTGAACCTGATATTCCATGGTGGTGCTGGCAGGGAGGTCGGGTTCCTCACCATTGAGCCCGGAAAACCAAATGTAGAGGGTGTAGTCTCCATTTTGCTGCGGTGTCCATTTTTCAGGTGCCTGAAAGCGAAAAGGAATTTGGGGAAACAGCGCAA
>RECH01000117.1 GCA_007694125.1 Leptolyngbya sp. DLM2.Bin15 | reverse complement strand
CATTACTATTGGTAGGACGCTCAGACGGAATGACGCCCTTATCAGGGTACCAATCACCGGGATCGATAGAGGGTGAGATGTACGACTGGGGTTCTGTAATACGGGCAACCTGAACAGCCGCAATCATATTCAACAAGCCCGCTCCCGTCTCCAGATCCCAGCCTGGTTCATGGATATCAATGGCGGTGCTTTTCAAGATTTCAATGACTTGGCGGTAGTGTAGCCCTGGATTTGCCGCCCAAACCTGAGAAGCAGCTCCGGTCACCTTTGCAGTCGCCACAGATGTCCCGGCTAAACTGCCGACATCCTCACCGATCAAGGAAAATTTAGGTGAGTCTAGCGTACCGCCCGGAGCTACTAAGTCTAGTCCATAACCATAGCTGGAATAGTCTGCTCGTTGGTATGCATTAAGGGTCTCTGCTTCAGGATTGATCATCTCTACAGCACCCACTGTAATGACGTTGTCAAATTCCTGGGAGGCTTGCCCCAAGGCGGACATCACACTGCCGTCATTGCCAGAGGAAACAACTATCAGTACATTATTTTGGCGGGCATATTCAATTGCATAGCGTTCTTGTGGGGTCAACTCATAGCGAGTCGTTACGCTGCCATCTGGATTCACTTGGGTGAGATCCATACTCAGGTTGACCACAGCATTTGGCTGCCCTGATTCCTGAGCTGCATCAACAAATTCCATTAATGAGCCTGACCAGTCGCCAGATCCTACAGCCCGCCCAATCCACAGCGGTGCCTTATCATTAATTCCATCAATGCCAATGTCATTATCTCGTGTGGCTCCAATGATGCCGGCCACAGAGGTGCCATGTTCGTCTCCTTCATCTGTTTGAATCCAAGGATTGTCATCGCCATCAATTAAGTCACGACCCGGGATAATTCGAGAAGAATCGAGATCGGGGTTATTCTGATTAAATCCAGTGTCAATAATTCCAATGAGGGGCTGATCTTCCACTGGAGCATCAAACGATGGATTTAGGGTTTCTACAATGTAAGACTTGGCATACTCCACTAATGCCGTACCCAAATCTTCCGTGCGCCAATCGTTGGCTGGGTCGATCCAGTTTTCCATCAGCTCAGCATTACCGACTGCGCCGCGCACTTGGAAGATGATGTCGTTGTAGTCGCGATCGCTCCCCTGATCCAACCGCAGATCTTCAAAGACAAACGTATTGCCATCTCCGGTCACGTCCACAATCTGGCCAGCCTGTAGACCATCATTGGGATTATTGGTCGCTAGGGAAAAGAGCGGACGTAGGTTACCGCCCACACCGGGATTTTCTAACACCTGCTCTACTCGACCGTTGGGCACCAACATCACCCCAAATTCATCCCCAGGGCGCATGGAGAAGGTCTGCACACCCAGATAGTCGCCACTATTGAAATCTTGTCTATCACTGCTGCCGAGGATGCCGCTGAAGCGCGCGCCTTCGGTGCGATCGGAGATCACAACGTGACCGAGTTCGGAATTGCTGGCTGCTCGACGCGCCGCTTCTTGGATGAATGCTTCTGAGCCGGGTTCAAAGTCGTCCATCCCATCCAGGCTAAAGATGGCTAGTTCTCCTTGATAACCACCGCCATCAAAAAGATAATCAATGCCGACTTCACCGGATTCACCAACCACAAATACACCTGATTCAAAGGTATGGGGTTCGAGTTCATCAATAAACAATAAGGGGATACCCTCTGAATCAATCTCGGACTCAGCCCATGGATCCTCAATCCAGGTATCGTCATCCGGTGAAGCATCATTTAAGTCACTAAAATCAATGGGCTCATCGACCGGATCGTTTGAATCACGTTCCCAATCTAGATCGAGATCTAGCTCGGATCGTTCAACCGTAGGAGCCACGTAGTCTGGAACCTCGATAGAGGTAGCATCTACGGTTTCTTCAACACCATCTATCAAACCGCTAGGGGTGAGGATAGGTTCGAGGGCAAAGGCTTGCAGGATGGAAGCAGAACGGGAAAACTGGTTAGATTGTGACATAGGTAGACTGCAGTGATTGTATGCAAATTCAGCCATGGATAAGCCAGGATTTCCGCAGAAATCCTAACGTTATGAACAAACTCAAGGGCGATCGCTGCTCATGGAATCATCAAGGTTGACTACAATGACGTCGGCGCTGCCCAGCCTAGGCATCGAGGTTTAGCCCCGCTCAACGGAGCAAGGACACTTGGCCAAGCAATAGTACTCACCTGTGGGTTCGACCAGGCTCAGTCAACAGACGGCTTGATTCTGTGGATTGAGCAATATCGACATGCAGAACAACCATGTTTCTTGAGCATTTCAGGTGATCTTCCATTGAGCAATCGATTGAGCAATCGATGTAGTGTTTTAACTAAAATGTTCTTCAGGCAATATGGCGGAAAAATATGCAGCGATCGCCTTCTTTAAACAAAATTAGTATTGTCCTGGATTCTCCTGGCATCGCCTCATCAAAACAATATAGCTGCATATTTTTCGATGATTTTTGCAGAACTATATAATGCGTGGAGTTCACCCCATGCTCAAGCCCCCTATAATACCTATCGCAAACTGAGTTGAATGGAACGATGGAATCAGGACTTTGAGAACGTTTTAAGCTGCATGTAACAATGGGTAACAAGTATCAGGTTACTTTACTGATTCTTCATGCTTGCCCTTAGGAAAGTCTCCGTATAAACTCGCATGACTCGATCCAACAAAACGCGGTAAAGTCTACGGCCTTGTCCGTATTTTCCATAGTGCAATCGCATCTCTGAGGGCGATCGCTCTCTATGAACAGGGTGTTCCTTATATTGAGCTTAGTTATGCTATGTCGAGTATGTCGAGGATCTGGGCGGCGCTGGTTCGCTAGGTGCTTTATCAGTGGAGCAGTTCTGGGGGGTCTGATACCTAGCAGCGTCCTTGCTCATGAACCGTCTGATAGATCAGATCACAGGTCAGTTTTACAAGAGCGATCGCTGGCGATCGCTTCTGATCCGTTAGTCGCTCAAGGCTCACCCCCTGATCTACCACCTCCCCAAGATTTGGTGCCAGGACAGCCATGGTTCACCCCCAGTCCCGATCTATCGCCAGAGTTGTCAAGTCCCGTGGATCTGGACATTCCGGAGGTAGATATTATCGAGCCAGACGCCGTACCGCTGGACACATTTGTGGTACAGTCATTTCAGTTTTTGGGCAATACTCAATTTACCGATATAGAGCTAGCTGCCCTGGTAGAAAACTATGCCGGGCAAGTCCTCAGTTATCTTGACCTGATCGAGGTGACCCAAGCAATTACCCGGTTCTATGTCGAGCAGGGCTATATTACCTCCGGGGCAGTGATTCGCTCCGATCAGTTGGCTGACGGGATAGCCATCGTGCAGATTGTGGAGGGACAAGTTGATGACATTGTGGTGACCGGCACCGAGCGGCTGCGCTCCAGCTATGTGCGATCGCGTTTGGCGCGAGGAACAACGACACCCCTGAATCAAGAACGACTTCTAGATGCCCTACAACAACTGCAAAATAATCCGTTAATTGACTCCTTTGATGCTAGGCTGGTGCCCAGCATCACCCCAGGATCCACCACCTTAACCATTGATGTGAACGAGGCTGACTCATTGAGCCTCAACTTAGTGGCAGCCAACGATCGCTCTCCCAGTGTCGGGAGTTTCCGGCGGGGCGCGGTGTTGACAGAGGCAAATCTACTAGGCGGGGGCGATCGCCTCTCGGTGGGCTACAGCAATACAGACGGTAGTGATGTAATTGATCTATCCTACGGGGTACCGATCAATGCCCAGGGAGGTGAACTTTCGCTGCGATTTGGCACGACATCGAATCGCATCATTGAACCACCGTTTAATGAGTTAGATATTCAGTCCTCATCTCAGTCCTATGATCTAAGCCTACGACAGCCACTGTGGCAGTCAGCGCGTCAAGAATTTGCAGTGGGTCTGGCGCTGTCTCACTATCGCAGTCGCAGCTTGTTAGCCGATAGCGGCATTGCCCTGTCGCCAGGCAGTGACAGTACTGGTCGTCTGCGTATATCTGCCCTACGGTTTTCCCAAGATTGGACGTCTCGCAGTCCTCGCAATGTGCTGGCTTTGCGATCGCAATTTAACCTCGGTGTTGATCTCTTTGATGCTAGCCGCAATGATACGGAACCCGATAGTCAATTTCTCAGTTGGCAGGGACAGGCGCAGTGGGTACAGCTCTTAGCGCCGGATACATTACTCTATCTGCGCGGAGAGATGCAGCTCGCAGATCAGCCCCTCGTACCCGTGGAACAGTTTAGCCTGGGTGGATTCAACACGGTGCGGGGCTATCGTCAGGATGCGGTGATAGCTGATCATGGCGCGTTGGCGGCGGCAGAATTACGCCTGCCGGTGCTGCGGGTACCGGCATGGCAGGCGGTGCTGCAGCTCTGCCCGTTTATCGAAGCGGGGTGGGCGTGGAATCAGGGCGATCGCCCCTTAGAACAGTCATCTTTAGCCTCCATTGGGCTGGGTTTGCAGTGGCAGCAGCCCGGTTTTACCCTACGTGTCGATTGGGCAACCCCTTTAACCTCAGTACCGTCATCAGAACGCACCTGGCAGGAAAATGGGGTGTTATTTTCTATCACAACACAACCGTTTTAAGTCAAGGTCATAGCATTCAGGAGTAAGACATGGCCAGCAGTTCATGGGTAACCTATACCATTAGTCTACTGGCGATCGCGGGGCTAGGTTCTCCAGCGATCGCTCAGATTGTGCCGGATGAGTCCCTCGGGGCAGAGCGCAGCCGTCTCAATCAGCGGGTGAATTTAGATGGTCGGCGCGTCGATCAAATTGAAGGCGGTGCCCAGCGGGGGCGACATTTGTTTCATAGCTTTCAAGAGTTTAACGTGGGCGATCGCCAGCGTGTTTATTTCACAAATCCCAACGGCATTCATACCATCGTAGGACGGGTTACCGGTAGCAATGCCTCCACGATTCTGGGAACCCTCGGTGTATTAGGGGATGCCAATTTATTTTTGATGAATCCCAATGGTCTAATCTTTGGCCCCAATGCTCAGTTGGACTTGCGCGGTTCGTTTGTGGGCACCACCGCCGATCGCCTGGTTTTTGGCCCTGATGCAGACTTTAGCGCGAGTCAGCCAGATGCTCCGCCCCTGCTCACCATGGAAGTTCCTATCGGCCTTCAGTTTGGCGCAGATCCAGCCGCGATTCTTAACCTAGGACATCTAGAGGGAGGTCAGGATCTCGTCCTGGCAGGCGGAGGAGTGGTGAGCACAGGACAGTTGATCGCCCCCCAGGGAACCGTCGCGATCGCCACACCCTCTAGTCGCTCTCAGACCTTGTCTCATTTGGATCAGCCTCTCACCTTAATGCCAGTAGATCCAAGGCTTTCCCCTCAGTCTCATGCTTCTCCGTATCTGATCACCACTTCGGGATTGATACCACTGACGGATCTACCGACAGTGGCGGCGGGGGACGTGGAAATCCAGGGGGTCAATGCCCAATCAGCCATCCTATCTGCGGGGAACGATTTGTGGCTACTGGGCAGTCAACTGGTCACGCAACAGGATCTAACGCTTCTCGGTCAACGTCAGGTCTGGATTGTGGATCAGGTTGGTGCTCCCGTGACGGCGATCGCTGGGGGGTCGTTATTCATCCAGGGAGGCGATCGCATCCAAATTCAGGCCTTGTCGGATCCCCAAAGTATTTTGGCCGCAGGAGATGCCCTCACCCTTCAGTCTGCCGCGCCGGTGCTGGGGGATGGACGATTCTTTTCCGGGGGGCTGCTACGGGTCGAACAGTTGGATGGATCTCTAGGTACCCTGGAAAGTCCGGATGATCCAGTCCTCGGCAGTCTCAGGGATGTAGAATTTGCGGCCTATGCTGGGCGATCGCTCCATATCCTAGCCGCTGGCAGCATTCGCATCGGCACGGTGGTGATTACCGGAGCGGCCCAGCCCAACCAAGCGATCACGGCCGCCAATCCCTATTCCAATGTTCCCCTGGCCGATGGCACAACCCTGGTGATTGACGGCAGCACGGCCCCCACCCTGGATCTCCGCGCGGGAATGACCGAGGCGGAGGTTCAAAATTTTCTCAATAGCTTTGCGATTCCGCTACCGGAAGGGTTTCTAGGAGGCGCAGTTCCAGGATTAGAAGTCTGTATAGACTGCAACACTATAGATAACTTGGATGGCCGAGCAGATATTATCCTAGGTGAAGTATCGGTGCTGGCCCCTGATGGAGTGGTCTTGATCACCAATCGCTTTCAAGCCAATGGGAATCCTGGTGATATCACCCTGAATGGGCCCATTGCTCTATTTAATGAAGCCAATAGCGGACGACTGGTAGTGGAGTCCCGCGATAATCTTACCGTTGCGGGTCGGATCGGTGCCAATTCACCGAATGGAAATGGCGTGCCAATTTCGCTCTTTGCTGAGGATAATCTCACCATTGCCGCAACGATCACCAGTGAGTCAGCCAACAATGCTAGCGGCACGCTGCGCCTCGAAGCTGGTGATACCCTCACCATTGGTGGCCAAGTCGCCGGAGATCCCATTCAACTCTCGGTTCAAGGATTCAATGACGGGACAGGAGGAGAAATCAGCCTCGTTGCCCCCACCGTGACGGTGACCGATGAGGCCCAGTTGAATGCAGGCACCTCAGGCAGCGGGGCAGGTGGTCAAATTTCGATGGATGCCCTCACCGTGACCCTCGCCGATGGCGTACAGGTGTTGACGGGCACATCAGGCGCAGGGGCAGGTGGACAAATTGTGATCACTGCCCCCACGGTTACCCTCACCGATGGCGTACGCCTAGATGCGGGGGCCTTACGACGCGGCGCGGCCGGACAAATCTCTATCGATGCCCTCACGGTGCTTCTCGCCAATGGCACCCTGCTCAATACCGCCACATCCGGAGCAGGTGCAGGCGGTCAAATTTCTATTACGGCACCCACTGTCACCCTCACCAATGGCGTCCGCCTCAGCACATCTAGTTCAAGACGAGGCAACGCCGGACAAATTTCGGTTGAGGCTGCACAACTAACGTTAACTGAGTCAAGCGTTGAAGCAAGTACCCTGAACCAGGGAACAGCAGGGCAGATCACTCTCAATGCTGACCAACTTACTCTGGAAAACAGCACTATTTTGGTGACTAGCAGCCAAGGGACAGGGACAGAGCCATCAGGCGCAGCCGGGCAGGTTCAGATTCAGGGAGACACTGTGACCTTGCAGGGCAACAGTCGAATCGCAGCTAGCACTGAGAGTGATACTGGAGGCGGACGCATTGATATCCGAGCCAATCAAATTAACCTACAAGATCAGGCGGCCCTGTTTGGCGATACCAGCGGCAATGGGGCAGGCAGCACCATTGATCTGCGGGCTGATCGTATCCGTCTTAGCCAAAATGCTGCGATCCAAGCTATTACCACGGGGGCTGGTAACGCTGCAACGATTCAACTGCGGGGCGATCGCATTGAGCTAAACGATTTATCTCGCATTGTGGGAGGCACTAACGGTCTTGGGACGGGGGCAACGGTGCTTTTGAGGGGCGATCGCATTTCCTTAAGCAACCAGGCCTTGATTCAAGTTAACGCTCGTAACCAAGGGGCAGGCGGGCAGGTAAGCTTAACAGGCGATCGCATTTCCTTAAGCGATGAGGCCTCAATTCAAGTTAACAGTCGCAACCGAGGCGCGGGCGGACAGGTGACCCTCACGGGCGATCGCATTTCCCTAAGCGACCAGTCTTCTATTCAGAGCAATAGCCTGGGGCGTGGGGCAGGCGGCACGATCGTTCTCAATGGTGATCAAATTACATTTAGCCAACTGGGACGCATTGAAGCCGTTGCGTTTGGCCGAGGGCAGGGCGGTGATGTAACAATCAACGCCGACCGCATCTCGATGATTGGCAGCGTGGATCGCGTCAACCAAAGCAGTGCCGGTATTTTTGTGAACACAGACAATGCGGCCTTAGGCAATGCCGGGCGGGTCACCTTTAACATTGGCACGCTGATGGATCTATCTCGGGCTTCTATTTTTGCCAACAGCAACGGGGCCGGTCAAGGCGGGGAGATCCTCATTCGGGGAGGATCTCTTACCTTACGCAACGATGCCCAAATCTCACTGCGCCATCTATCCACAGGGGGAGGCGGACAGATTCAACTCCAAAATATGGATCAAGTCCGGATTCTTGGTAATCCCAACCGCAGCCGCCTCCTAGGCTTTTTCCTTGGGACAGAAGGAACTGGGGATGGAGCAAACCTCTCTTTGCAGGCCGATCGGCTGCTGATTCGAGACGGTGGTGGTATCTTCTCCCCAAGCAACCTAAGCGGCAATGCCGGTGACCTCACGTTTCAAACGCGAGTTCTAGAGGTTTCGGGTGAAGGGATAGGTAGTCCTAGCACGATTCAATCCGTAGCAAGTCCTGGTTCTAGCGGCAATGCGGGACGGATCAATATTCAAACCAACCTCCTGCGGGTTGTAGATGGAAGCAATATTTCCACGGAAACCGCCGGTACTGGCGATGCAGGACGGATCAATATTCGGGCGGAGCAGGTGCAGGTCACTGGGTCAGGGAGCAGAGGCGGCAGCGCGATCTCATCCTCAGCTCGTCGCCTCAACGGCAATGCCGGGGATTTAAATCTAGAGAGCGATCGCATTGAGATCCGCGACGGCGGACGGATCCTCACCGAAACCGACGGGACTGGCAATGCGGGGAGACTCAACATCCGGACAGGGCAGGTGCTTGTCACGGGAGGTGGGGACGAAGGCGGTAGCGCAATCTCATCCTCAACCCGCCGTAGTACCGGCAATGCCGGGGATTTAACACTAGAGAGCGATCGCCTTGAGATCAGCAATGGCGGACGCATTCTCACGGAATCAACCCAGGGCAGTACCGGGCAGGCGGGAAATGTTGACGTGACTACGGGGACATTGATGATCGAATCGGGCGGAACCTTATCCACCCAGACGCGGAGGGCCGGTCGGGCCGGCAATGTGACGGTGCGGGCGGAGGAGGTAACGGTGCAGGGTAACCGAAGCCGGGTATTACTGGATTCTCAGGGGACGGATAATGCGGGCCGCCTATCGATTGTGAGCGATCGCCTCCAGATTCAAGACGGAGGACTGGTGTCTGCCTTTACGGCGGGGGCAGGTCAGGGGGGCGTGTTGCGGGTAGCCACCGATGCGCTCCAGATCCAAAACGGTACGCTACGGTTTAGCACCGAGGGCAGCGGCGATGCTAGGGGAATTGACGTGCGGGCCCGGGTGGTGAACGTGCTGGACGGCGGCCAGGTGACGGTGGAGGCCTTCAGTACAGGACTGGCGGGCGATTTAAGCCTCCAGGCTAACCAGATCACCATCGCCGATCGCTCGGAGCTGACGGCGGGCACGCGAGACAGTCGTGCAGGAACGGTACGGCTCACGGCTCGGGAACAGCTCACCGTGGACAATAGCCGGATTCGCTCCCGAGCCAACGGCTCCGGCGATGCGGGAGGGATCCAGATCCGTACCGCCCAGCTCGAGACCGCCCAGGCAACACTCACCGTGTCGGCCAATGAGGGATCCGCCGGGGCCCTGACGATTGATGCGGATCGATGGGACAGCGATCGCTCTTCCCTCAGCGCCACCACCACCACCGGCATCAGTGGCAATATCACCGCCACCCTCAATCAAAATGCACGCCTAAGACGCACCACGGTGGAAGCCTCAACTATTGACGGTACCGCTGGCACCATTGTGTTCAGCACCCAGCCAGGGCAAACCCTCACGCTCAACAATAGCCAGATTCGCTCCCAGGCCAACGGCTCCGGCGATGCGGGAGGGATCCAGATCCGTACCGCCCAGCTCGAGACCGCCCAGGCAACACTCACCGTGTCGGCCAATGAGGGATCCGCCGGGGCCCTGACGATTGATGCGGATCGATGGGACAGCGATCGCTCTTCCCTCAGCGCCACCACCACCACCGGCA
>RECH01000233.1 GCA_007694125.1 Leptolyngbya sp. DLM2.Bin15 | reverse complement strand
AGGTGTTAGCAGAATCGTCCCGCCTCACCTCACCCCAAGTGCTTGACGATATTCAGGCGGATGCCCGAGAGGCCATGACCATGCTGGATAGGGATCAGGCCCGAATTCAGTTTTATCTGCCTGAGCCCTCTGATATCTATCTCACCCGCTATATGCGAGTTTTGGTGCCGATCTACGATCAGTCTGGTCTACAAGGCTCTCTGATTGCTGATATCAACCTACAAAACCTTGAGCGTCTCTTTCACTTTTATGCTGGGCGCGATATTGTCACCCTGCAACTGCTCAACCAGCAGGGGGTGCTCTTAGCCGAAAAAGGCGGGACGGGCACGCTGCTGCCGCCTCTCGATCCTAGCCAGCCGGGAGAAACGCGTCAGTTTAGGGATAACATCGTGCAGTGGTTGCCGCCGCCGGGGCCGCCCATTATGGTGCGCTGGAAGCGATCGCTCTATGTGGAAACGTCGTCCATTGGCACTGAGAATCAGTGGACCTTGGCCGTGGGGGTGGCGACGGCTCCCTATGTGATCTATTTGGAACAGCTTTATATCCGAGATTTGGCGATTCTGTGGGCGATCGCTCTGCTGTCGATCACCATCGCTGTGGTGGTCAGCCGTCGCTTGGTGACGCCCATTTTGCAGTTGGCTGCAGTGACCACCAATGTGCCCCAGCGTTTGGTCAGCGACCATACCATTGACCTCCCGACCAGCTCCATTGATGAAGTGGCGCTGCTGTCTGACAACGTTTACACCATGTTGCTAGCTCTAAAGCAACAGTTTGATCACATCCGCCAAGCCAACAGTACCCTAGAACAGCGGGTGCGGCAGCGTACGTTAGAATTGCAAACCCTCAACCGGGAACTGCGGCACGCCAAGGAAGAAGCGGAGGCGGCCAATCTTGCCAAGAGTGAGTTTTTGGCAAACATGAGCCACGAAATTCGTACCCCCATGAATGCCATCTTGGGATTCACGCAATTGCTGGATCAAAAAACAGTGGATGGTCGCCAGAAGTCGTACCTATGCTCTATTGAAACGAGCGGTCAGATGCTGCTGGCGTTGATTGATGATATGCTCGACCTCTCTCGAATTGAGGCTGGACAACTGCGGCTGTACTATGAGCCGGTGAATCTCCAAACCCTGATGATGGATGTCAAAACCATTTTCAGCCAAAAGGCGGGGGAAAAGAATCTAGTTTTAGATGTGACGCTGGATGAGGATCTGCCATGGGTTGTGTTTGATGCGGTGCGACTACGGCAGATTTTGTTTAATGTGGTGGGCAATGCGGTGAAGTTCACCGAACAGGGGGGGATCTATCTGAAGGTATCGGTGGTTCCCGAGGCTCAGAGTGATCAACATCTGACCTTAGAAATTACGGTTAGCGATACCGGTATCGGTATTGCTCCGAATCAGCACCAAAAGATTTTTGAAAGCTTTACCCAAAGTGATGGTCAAGACGTGCGGAAATATGGCGGCACAGGCTTAGGCCTAGCCATTACCCAACGGTTGACCAAGATGCTCGGCGGCACGATTGTCCTTGATAGTGATCTGGGGCGAGGCTCTCAGTTTACGTTTACCTTTCCCCATGTGGCGATCGCTCCTAGTGCCTATCAATCTGAACCGTTGCCCAAGCAGGCGATCGCGGATGATAGGTTGAACACCCTGCCGCCGGTGACGATTTTGGCGGTAGATGATGTGAAGTCCAACCGAGAGCTGATTCAGCAGTATTTTCATGACAGCCACCATCGCGTTCTTCTGGGCCGAGATGGGAATGAGGCGGTGCAATTGGCCCATATTCATCACCCAGACCTGATCCTGCTCGATTTACAACTGGGCGATCGCAGTGGGCAGGAGGTCATCCAAGCCCTCAATCAACAGCCTGACACCCAGATGATTCCGGTGGTGGTGATGACGGCTAGCACCTCCCGTGAACTGGATGAGGCCATCAAGCCCCTGTGCCACGCTGTGCTGCATAAGCCGATTCGGTGGGAACAGCTATGGGCAGTTTTGAAGACGATCCAAGTTCGCTCAGAGGCAACCGCACCTCTATCACCAACTGTCTACCCGCTAGCCGCTATGGAACAGGGGAGCGATCGCCGAGCGGAACTGCTGCTGGCCCTCAACCAAGTTGAACAGGATCATTGGCAGAATTTGCGGCAAACCATGACCATGCGAGGGGTGGTTACCTTTGCCGAGGCCTTGCAGGAGCTGGCCCAAACCTATGACAATACCTCCCTCGACCGCTATGCCCGCCTATTGCTCGATCAAGTCGATGCCTTTGATTGGGATCATCTGCCCCAGTCGATTGATGGCTTTAGCGAACTGCGGCGATCGCTGAAGGCTAGCCTACCGTCTTTGGCATCTTAAGGGGATTGTTTTCAGGGGATTATTTTCAGGGGATTGTCTTCAAGGGCTTTGGATTCTGAAGATATTCTGCGTCCTGGCGGAGTCTCGGGGGTTATGCGTTAAACCTAAAGAGGATTGGAATGCGATCGCCCCCGTTGTCGAGCAACCGGCTTGGGCAGCGATCGCCCCCTGATCTAGGCATAATGCCTGTGTGGTTGTTGAGCCATGGGGCTCTCGCTCCTACACTCATGGCCACACCTGCCGCTATAGAGACTTTGAGGTTGTTGAAATATGGTTTCCACCCCAACTAAATTGACGATTGCATCCAACGAATCTGTCAATTCTACCCATGAAGCGGCTTGGACTGGATTTACAACTGGCCCCTGGACGACCGAGATAAATGTCCGGGATTTTATTCAGCGTAACTATACTCCTTATACCGGGGAGGCGGATTTCTTAGCCAGCGTCACCCCTCGGACTCAAGCGCTCTGGAATCAGGTGAAAGATCTGATGGCCCAGGAGCGCGAACGAGACATTTTGGATGTGGATACAGCCGTTCCCAGCAGCATCACGGCCCATGCGCCGGGCTATATCGATCAGTCCCTAGAACAAATTGTCGGGCTGCAGACCGATCGCCCCCTCAAGCGAGCCATCATGCCCCTGGGCGGTATTCGTATCGTTAAAAAATCCCTTCAATCCTATAACTACACCCTTGATCCGGCCACCGAAGACATTTTCACCCAGTATCGCAAAACCCACAACGATGGCGTCTTTGATGCCTACACCCAAGAAATGCGTCGGGCGCGCCACTCGGGTATTATCACTGGCTTGCCCGATGCCTACGGACGGGGGCGGATCATTGGCGACTATCGGCGGGTAGCGCTCTACGGCAGCGATCGCTTGATTGCTGATAAGAAAGATCAGCTGAATTCCCTTGAGGTTGATGTCATCGATGAGTCGGTGATTCGTCTGCGGGAAGAGATCAGCGAACAAATCCGAGCGATCGCTGAACTGCAGGTCATGGCAGAACGCTACGGCTGTGATATCCGCCAACCGGCCGCCACCGCCAAGGAAGCTGTGCAGTGGACCTATTTCGGCTATTTGGGTGCCATTAAAGAGCAAAATGGGGCAGCCATGTCCCTAGGACGGGTGTCTACGTTTTTGGACATTTATCTAGAGCGTGATTTGGCGAAGGGACTCTTAACAGAATCAGAAGCCCAAGAGCTGATCGATCAGTTTGTCATGAAGCTGCGCATGGTGCGGTTTTTGCGAACACCCGACTATAACCAACTGTTTTCTGGCGATCCGGTATGGGTGACCGAATGCTTGGGCGGCATGGGCCACGATGGTCGTCCTTTGGTAACCAAGAGCAGTTTCCGCTTCCTGCAAACCCTCTATAATCTTGGCCCAGCTCCTGAACCCAATCTGACGGTGCTCTGGTCTACCCACTTGCCCATAGCCTTTAAGCAGTTCTGTGCCAAGGTTTCCATTGACACCAGCTCCATCCAATACGAAAATGACGACCTGATGCGCCCCAGCTATGGGGACGACTACGGCATTGCCTGCTGTGTATCGGCCATGCCCATTGGTAAGCAAATGCAGTTCTTTGGGGCGCGGGTGAACTTAGCTAAATGCCTGCTCTACGCCATCAACGGTGGTCGGGATGAGAAAGATGGAAGCCAAGTTGCTCCTCCCTATGCACCTGTCACCACAGAACAGCTAGACTATACCGATGTGCGAGATAAGCTCGATCGGATGATGGACTGGCTAGCCAAGCTCTATGTGAATACGCTGAATGTGATTCACTACATGCACGATAAATATTGCTACGAACGCTTGGAGATGGCCCTCCACGATCGCGATGTTTATCGCACCATGGCCTGCGGCATCGCTGGTTTATCCGTGGTCGCTGATGCCCTATCGGCGATCAAATATGCGAAGGTGCAAGCCATCCGCAATGAAGCTGGTTTGGTTGTTGATTACCAACTAGATGGCGACTATCCGAAGTATGGCAATAATGACGATCGGGTGGATGGGATTGCCATTGAGCTAGTGCAGTCCTTTATGAATAAGGTACGCACCAACAAAACCTATCGAGATGCTGTGCCCACCCAGTCAATTTTGACGATTACCTCCAATGTGGTCTACGGCAAGAAAACTGGCAGTACTCCCGATGGGCGCAAGGCCGGCGAACCCTTTGCCCCCGGCGCAAATCCTATGCATGGACGCGATACAAAAGGAGCGATCGCTTCCCTAGCATCGGTGGCCAAGCTCCCCTATGATGATGCCCAAGACGGTATTTCCTACACCTTTTCCATCGTGCCCCAAGCGTTGGGTAAAGGTACAGACAGCCAAGTGACCAATTTGGTAGGAATGCTAGATGGCTATTTCCATGAAACCGGGCATCACATTAACGTCAATGTTCTCAACCGAGATACCTTGCTCCACGCTATGGATCATCCTGAAGAGTATCCCCAGCTTACGATTCGGGTATCGGGCTATGCCGTGAACTTCATCAAGCTGACCCGAGAACAGCAGTTAGATGTGATTAACCGCACCTTCCATAGCCATCTGTAGCCATCTGTAGACGCTGGGGTCTACTTCGATTGTTTCTTACTCATGCCGATGTAATGTGACGTGCTGTAGGGTGGGCATTGCCCACCCCTCAACCCTCGCCCTCACATTCAGATCCGTACATTCAGATCCGTCTCCCAGAACTCAATATTCCCCAAAAGCTCAGGATGGTGGGCAATGCTACTGTGATGAAGCGTTGTTCATCAACGGTCTAGTTATGCAACCTATGTCTACTTCAGTCTCTCGTTCAAGTCTCATCAGGGGCGATCGCGGCCGAATCCACTCGGTGGAAACCTGTGGCACAGTAGATGGCCCAGGCATTCGATTCGTGATCTTTACCCAGGGCTGCCGCCTGCGCTGCCTCTATTGCCATAATCCAGATACCCGTGACCCGAACCAAGGGCAAGAGGTCACGGTTGATGATCTCATGGCAGACATTCAAGGCTATCGTTCCTATATGGCCTATTCCGGTGGTGGGGTGACCATTAGCGGCGGTGAACCCTTGCTGCAGCCGGAGTTTGTCCATGAACTCATCCGTCGTTGTCAAGCGATCGGTATTCATACGGCCCTTGACACCTCTGGCTATCCAGACTTTGAGCGCTCTAAACCGGTGTTAGATGATGTAGATTTAGTGTTATTGGATATCAAATCCTTTGATCCTCAGATTTATCAAACCGTGACCCATGTGCCCATTGAGCCAACGCTACATGTGGCGCATTATTTAAACCAAATCCAGAAACCTACCTGGGTTCGCTTCGTCCTGGTGCCAGGCTTAACCGATGGCACCCAGAATATGGAACAACTGGCTGCGTTTGTGGCCCAACTAACCTGCGTTGAAAAGGTAGAAATTTTGCCGTTCCACCAAATGGGTAGCTACAAATGGCAGCAACTTGGCTATGCCTATGCGTTGGAAGATACAGCAACCCCGACTGCGGCTGAGGTGCAGCGAGCTGTGGAGATTTTTCAAGCCCATGGACTTACGGTGCAATAATGGTTCGGCGTTGCTGAATGTTGCTGAATGAAGATATGAAATCAGAATGTGAGCGTCTTGCTCACGGTTCGTGGTATCAAGGCCGCTTGCATGGTCATGGTTGAGACACCCTGCCTTCGATCCCCCGCTTTGCCGCCCCCTTGGCAACGGGGTTACCAACCTCTGGATACTGCCACCGCCTTGAAGAGCGCGCATCTAACCAGCTTTGATATTAGCCGCAAATCCTATCGCGATTCAGCCATGCCCAACCGCATTAGGCATGGTGGATGAGGCGACAAATATAGTCTCCCGCACTATGCTGCTCAAAGGGAACCGTGGATCCATCGTCGCGTCGTTGGGTGTGATCGCGACAGTTGTACAGGTTGCGCACGGGGCGATCGCCGTTGATGCGAACGGTAGCGCGGTACTCCCAGTGATATTTGGCGCTGCGGTGGATGTCGAGGATGCAAATTTCTTGATCATGCACCATGCGGCAGGACAGAGCTGTGGCAGGGGAGGCCCAGGTTAGCGTTACAACCCAAAGGGCGATCGCCAGCAGAATGGTTAATCCGAAGGCGATCGCTTGAGGGACTGGATCGAACTGTGGGTGGACGGGTCGGCAGGTGGAGATCACACATGGAAAGGGGATGACGGCTGGAGAGATCTCAGGTTTGCAAGTCATGGTCAGCCTGTTGGGGGTGGGACTAATTGTTGGCGATCGCCGACAAATTGTATCCATGTTAGCAAAATCACATCCCGTGAGTCTGGTAAGAATGATTGAAAACCGAGTGAGGGTAGTTGTCCCTTGCTTTGCAAGGTTGCTATGAATCCCAGAACTGCTACGTGAGCGATCGCCCATACGCCCATGTAGCATTTGTCTAGTGATGACATGAGTATCTATGTTAGAGCTGATGTTCTGGACTATGGTTCATGCTTCCGAGATCATAGACCACGCACTTGGCAATCCAATACCTATGGCTGACTCTGCTTACCTCTCCACCCCGGCGGCTATCGGCACTGAATCAGTGCTTGAGTTTACTGATGTGGGCCTAAACTACTCCACGCGCGATCGCCCGATGGTGGTGATAGAAGAGGTCTCGTTGACGATTCAGCAATCAGAATTTGTGTCGTTTGTTGGGCCCAGCGGCTGCGGTAAAACATCCCTGCTGCGTATGATTTCAGGGCTCAATCCTGCCTATCAAGGCACTGTCTGCTTTCGAGGGGAGCCCATTACGAAGCCGCTCAAAAATGTGGGCATTGCCTTTCAAAACCCAGTGCTGTTGCCTTGGCGCAACACGATTAAAAATGTCCTGTTGCCCTTAGAAATTGTTCAGCCCCATAAGCACAAACTGCGTCAGCAGCGATCGCACTATATCAGCATGGCACAGGAACTTCTGGGCACGGTAGGGTTGCGTGATTTTCAAAATCATTATCCTTGGCAACTATCGGGCGGGATGCGGCAACGGGCCTCGCTCTGCCGCGCCTTGATCCACCAGCCAGAAATCTTGTTGCTCGATGAGCCCTTTGCCGCACTAGACGCCTTCACCCGCGAAGAAATGTGGGATATGTTGCAGCGTTTGTGGGAGCGCACTCAATGTACGAGTGTCTTAGTCACCCATGATCTGCGGGAAGCTCTGTTTTTATCAGATACCGTCTATGTGATGGGCCCACGCCCCAGTCGGATTGTGTTGAAGCTCTCTGTTAATTTACCTCGGCCGCGATCGCTGGAGATGTGTTTTACTGACGAATTTCATCACATGTATTCCCAACTGCGCCAGCATATTCATCGCAACTAATTCACCTTGGTGAATACATATCATGACTGCTGTTGGGCAGATATGTGGGCCTTGTCGGTCAGATGACCGCGGTGCCCTCATGTATCTTGGATGGATTGAATTCAGTACCGCCTACCCTTACCTTAGGATCTAGTTCTATGTCTCGCGCAGAATATCTTAGTCCGCCGCAGGCGCGCATCACTCTATCGACGTTTCTCAAATCGAAACATGCTGTGTATGTGCTGCCGTCCATCACCACGGTGCTTCTATTTGTGGTTTGGGAGCTCGTCACTCGTCTATTCTCAATTCCAACATTTATCTTGCCTGCGCCATCGGTGATCTTAGCGCAAATTGCTCCGTGGGGTGCTGTGGTCGCCAAAAACGCTTGGATCACCCTTTTTACGACCCTTTTTGGCTTTGTAGCTGCTTTGTTTTTAGGGGTGTTGCTAGGTTTTTCCATTGGCTACTCCAAACTAGCCAATATGACTCTCTATCCGCTGCTGATCGGGTTCAATACGATTCCTAAGGTAGCATTGGTTCCCCTGATGTCAATTTGGTTTGGTATTGGTACGATTCCAGCAGTCTTGACAGCATTTTTGCTAGCTTTCTTCCCGATTGCAGTCAATGTGGCGATCGGTTTAGCTACAGTGGAGACAGAAATGCAGGATGTACTAGTGTCCCTGGGAGCAAGCCGCTTCGAGATTTTCCAGAAAGTTGGGTTTCCGCACACCCTGCCCTATCTATTTGCCTCTCTGAAAGTTGCTATTTCTCAAGCGTTTATCGGCTCGGTGATTGCTGAAACTGTAGCATCTAACGGCGGTATTGGTTACGTCATTCTGACGGCAAGTTCCAACTTCAATATTCCCTTAGCGTTTCTGTCTCTGCTAGCTTTAGCGGTTATGGGCACAGTGCTCTACGGTGTTTTTGTACTGGCAGAGCGGCGGCTAGTCCATTGGCTATAGCCTAACGCTCTTCATTGACTGTGGAGGAGATAATTAGGTGAAACAACTCACCCATTCAATGATTATCCAAGTCTGCTTAGAGAGCTGGAAATACTGTAGTTCTAGTAGTTGTAGGGTGGGCATTGCCCATCCTACTGCAATACTTTAAGTTCAAGAATCCATCAAGAGCGATAACTTATGGGATGGGGGCATATAGTCTACTGTTTTTAGCTATCTGTCAATGTGGTGAGAAAATTCTCCAGGATGACAGAGTGGTGGTTCACGTGCCTAACAGCAACGATTTCTAGCAGAGGAGACGTTTCCTGGATATCGCGGTAAACAACTCCAGCCCGTTGTAGATAGTTGACGTTGGCAGGCAGCAGCGAGACGCCTATGCCTCCAGCTACTAAACTTAGAACCGTGGTAATCCAAGCTGCTTCTTGCACAACCTTAGGCTTGCAGTTGGCTCTTAGACATAGTTGATCGATCTGATCCCGCAATCCATACATTCTGGTATGGGGTGGTAATACAAAGCGATCGCCGTTGAGCTGGGCAAGGGAAATCTTAGATTGCTTAGCTAGACGGTGATGCTGGGGTAAGACAACGATTAAGGGTTCATGGAGAATTGGAATCGTTGAAAACATGCTGCGCTCTTCAGCCGTTAGGTTGTGTAATGTATGTTTATGGAAAAAACCTACATCAAGTTGACGGTTGCGCAGGTGCTCAATTTGGTGATAAGAAGCCAGCTCATGCAGAACTAAATTGACATGAGGAAACTGTTGATGGAAAGCTTGAATAATATCGGGTAGTTTACTATTAGCAATAGATGTATTGATGCCTACCTCCAGCCGTCCTTGCTTGCCAGCTTGGATATCTTGAGCCCGCTCAACAGCGTTCTCTGTCTGCTCGATAATCTGTTCAGCTTTCATTAAAAAGCTTTTTCCAGCCTCTGTCATACCTAGGGGACGATGAGTTCGATCAAATAATGAAAATCCCAGCCTAGCTTCTAATCGTTGGATTTGTTTGCTTAAAAAGCCTTGATCAATCCCCAACGCGATCGCTGCTTGCATAAATCCTTGGTGGCGTTTGACAGCGATCGCATAGTCTAAATGTCGAAATTCTATATCTTGCCATGGTGTAGGCTTCATAAATAGTATGATGATTTAATCATAAACTAATGCCAATAATGGTAATTCTAACATCTCTAATGCCTATATTCTATAGGTAGGGTGTTAGGTCATTGTGATCGCTCATGTCGAAGATGATGGGATGGTTCTAGAGCGGCGGGTTGCTACCCATCTGGGGCTAGAACTGGGCAAGAGAGTCTCATGATTATTGTCGATCCTGTCATCGGTATTGCTGAATCGATAGATGATTTGCCCTCATCCCCAACCCTTCTCCCCA
>RECH01000205.1 GCA_007694125.1 Leptolyngbya sp. DLM2.Bin15 | reverse complement strand
GCTGCTGCAACAGGTGCAGAGTAGGCAACGCAGATCCAAGGGCGCATACCGAGACGGTAGGAGAGTTCCCACTCACGTCCCATGTAGCAGAATACGCCGATCAGGAAGTGGAAGACGACCAACTGGTAAGGACCACCGTTGTACAACCACTCATCCAAGGAAGCGGCTTCCCAGATGGGGTAGAAGTGCAAGCCAATGGCGTTGGAGGAAGGAACAACTGCACCGGAGATGATGTTGTTGCCGTAGATCAAGGAACCTGCAACAGGCTCGCGGATGCCGTCGATGTCAACGGGAGGAGCTGCTACGAAGGCGATGATGAAACAGATGGTGGCGGTGAGCAGGGTGGGGATCATCAGAACGCCGAACCAGCCTACATAGAGGCGATTTTCGGTGCTGGTGACCCAGTTACAAAACTGCTCCCACAGGTTGGCGCTTTCGCGCTGCTGTAGAGTTGTGGTCATATTTATCAGTGCTTAGATGTATCTAAAGTGTTACGCACATTTCAGTGCATGAGTTAAGACTACGATAATTATTTAGTTTTGTAAAGGGACGACTTCATAATTCCTGATTAATTTTTTAAGTTTTTTGGCAGTTTGTTGAGTTTCCTTTCGCAATGGCAAGGAGATTCGGGTAACTGGAACGCTTGCGCCACCAAGCTTTCAAAGCCAGGCATAAAAAAGCCGCTGAACCTAAATCTCATTAGGTAGGCGGCAAAGGGTAATTTGTTTCATTTTTGTTACAAACTGCCTAGGACGGCGGATAGCAACTCTCTAGATGTGGGTAGGGTTGTGCGTGACACCTCAACCGGGCGGCCAGGCCATCGCTCGTCCACCCAAAATGTGCAGGTGGAGGTGATCGACGGTTTGTCCACCATCAGCGCCTGTATTGATCACCACCCGGTAGCCGTTGGTTAACCCCTCTTGTTCTGCCACCCGCTTGACGGTCAGCAGCAGGTGTCCCATGAGGGCGTGGTCTTGGGATTCCGCATCGGCCAGCTTGGGGATCGGTTGCTTGGGGATCACCAGAATATGGACAGGAGCTTGGGGGGCGATGTCTCGGAACGCTAGCGCCAGATTGTCTTCATAGACGATATCGGCAGGGATCTCGCGGTTAATAATTTTGCTGAACAGGGTTTCTGGTCGGTCACTCATAGGTCGTGAGAGGTTGAAAGGTTAGGTCATGCTAGGGATCTGGAGGGTTGGCACCTCGTCTTCATCCGGGTGTGAGACAAGAGGATGGAACCGGCCAGAACTGTTGTTATTGTAGGGGCTGCGGCCTGTTCCTAGAAGGACGCATGGGCAGAGCCTGACGATCAGCCAACGTCTCATCTTCTCTACCAATCCCAGCGACATTCTCATAGTTCTGATTGACAGGGCAGGCGCTTAGAAAGGATCGCTCTCATCTAGGGGCGCAATATTTTCGGTGCGGCAATCATTGAGCCATTGGCGAGTAGCCTCAGCCAAGACGCCGTAGCTGGTGTCGCGGGGCGGCGTGATCGGCTGACCATCAGGATAGTTCGCCAATCGGGAGAACATCATGACAAAGCGCCAACCGCTAGGGGTTTCGGTGAGAAACACCCAGTGGTAATGCTCCAAGAGGCGGGCTTCCGTGGCGGTGTATTGGCGTTCGAGGGTGACAAAAAAGACTTGGGGCGGCTCTGCCCCCGTGGTGGGGTTGTACTGTCCGGGGCCGAGGGTGAGGGGGGCAAAGTCGGGTTTTTCTGCCAGCAGCACGTAGGACTGTTGGCGATCGCTCTCCAATAAACTAGCGGCCCGTTGACTCGTGCGGTTGGCATAGCTAGGCAGGTCGCGCAGCAGCAGGGTCGTCAGGGTATCGAGATCGGCGGGGCAGGGCATATTGGGACGGATAAAGGTAGCGCTGGCCGCCGGGGCAGGGTCGGCGATCGCCGGCGATATCGCTGGCCATCCCGTGAGAGCGATCGCCAGGCAAGCGGTGAGGGTAGTGTGCAGGTGACGTCCCATGGGTAACCTCGGATAAACCTTGGACTAGAGCGAGTCATTCATGCCGATCGTCAACAATCGTCAACCTAGATCATCAACCTAGATCGTCACAAATGCGCTGAAACGCCGCAACGGGATCTTCCGCAGCGGTAATCGGTCGGCCAATCACCAGGTAATCAGCTCCAGCCTGCACCGTGGCCTCGGGGGTAAACACCCGCCGCTGGTCGCCCGCGATCGCCCAGGTGGGACGGACACCGGGACATACCAGTAGAACGTCTTGACCGAGCGATCGCCGCAGGGGTTCCACTTCTTGGGGCGAACAAACGATGCCGGAAATGCCTGCCGCTTGGGCTAGCAGCGTCAATTGCAGAACATAGTCCGGCAATTCTAGGGGCACCTTCAGTTCAAACGCCAGGGTGCGGGAGTCGATGCTGGTTAACACTGTCACCGCCAAAAGTTGGGGGGCAGGGTATCCAGCAGCGATCGCTCCCTCCTGAGCAGCCTGCACCGCTTGCGCTAGGGCAACTTTACCGGCCGGCGCATGGACGGTCATCAGATCGACACCGTAGCGACCAGCCGCCCGACAGGCTCCGGCCATGGTGTTGGGAATATCGTGAAACTTCAGGTCTAGAAAAATGCGCTTTTGGCGAGCCTTGAGTTCCGCCAGAATGGCAGGGCCACAGCTCACGAATAGCTCCAGACCGACTTTCCAAAAGGTGACCTCCGGCAAGCGATCCAGCCAAGCGATCGCCTCCTGTTCCGTCGATACATCCAGGGCGACAATCACGCGCTCTTGGGGCGATAGGGTCATGGTCATTCTCCTAGGGCACCAGCCGCATAAACCGCTTTTTGCCCACCTGCAGCACCTTGCCCACCAGCTCCTCGGCGGAGAAGTCTAGATCAACATCCTGGATGCGATCGCCATCGAGACGCACCGCACCGCCCTGCATTTGTCGCCGACCATCGCCGCTGCTTTTGCACAGGCCCGTTACCCCCAGGATGTAGAACAGCTTCGCGGGAAACTGCACCTCCGCCAGGGAAAATTCCGGCACCGCTTCTGCTTGGTTAGCCTGCCCTTGCACAAGGGTCAGAGCCGCTTTCTGGGCATCGAGGGCCGCTGCTTCGCCGTGGTATTGCTGCACCACATCCAGCGCCAGCAGCTTTTGGCGATCGCGGGGATTCTCCGGCAGTTGATCCAGCGGCAGATGGGTGAGCAGTTCAAAATAATTGGCAATCAGCGCGTCCGGTGTTTTTTCCAGTTTGGAATACATGGACAGGGCGTCCTCTTGCAAGCCCACATAGTTGTTGAGAGACTTGGACATTTTTTGCACGCCATCCGTGCCCAGCAAAATGGGCAGCAGCAGGCCAAACTGGGGTCTCATGCCAAAATGGCGCTGTAGATCCCGGCCCACGGCAATATTGAACTTTTGGTCGGTGCCGCCTAGCTCCACATCAGCCTGCACCGCCACGGAGTCGTAGCCCTGCATCAGCGGGTAGAGAAATTCATGGAGATAAATGGGACTAGCGTTTTTGTACCGTTCAGCAAAGCCTTCCTTGGCCAGCATTTGTCCCACGGTCATGGTGGTCAGCAGGTTGAGGATCTTGGAGAGATCCAGCCCTGCCAGCCATTCGGAGTTGTAGCGAATTTCTAGACGACCGGGGGTTTCAAAATCAAGAATGGGGCGCACCTGATCCAGATAGGTAGCCGCATGTTGGGCCACATCTGCCTCAGTGAGCTGCTTGCGCACATCAGATTTTCCGGATGGGTCGCCAATGCGGGCGGTAAAGTCTCCAATAATCAACACAGCGGTGTGTCCAGCATCCTGAAAAGCCCGCAGTTTACGAACAGGAATGCTGTGTCCTAGATGGATATCGGCTCCGGTGGGATCGATGCCTAGCTTGACTCGCAGGGGGCGATCGCTCTCCCGCAGACGTTGGACCAAGGACTCATCCGGATTATTCGACGCTGGTTGGTCTGGAAAAATTTCGCTGGTGCCGCGATATAGCCACGGCAGGGACTCTATTTCGTTAGGTGATTGCTCGGTCGTCATACTTCTTGTCCTGGTGCAAAATCCATGCAGATGGCGGGGAGAGCCCCCTAGGGCAGCTAAGCGATTGGTTACTATGGAGAATTCTTTGGGAGAATACCCTCAGATCTCAGCCAAGTTACTATAATTGCAAAACTCCGCCCATCACACCAATTTTTCTCCGCCATCGTCTTATTCTGCAACTCACTTGTCTTGTACCCGACTGCGCGGGCTACCATGAGAAGCAAGTGACCCCCCTGCGATCAGGGCAAGTCACATTTCTGTCTTCGAACTCCATCTCCTCCTCCGGCTGATGGATCGTAGCAACCGTGCTCTGAGTCCTTCTGCTCTCCGAGCTTCCGCCCCCGTCCATCTCTTGTGTCGTTAACGGCTAGAACTCCTGTGGCTTCAAACACCGTCCGAAAGGCTGCCAGACGTAAACGCTCCAGTTCAGCGATCCTTGCTACGGCTGATTTCATTGGATCAGTCTTGAAAGTGACGACGGGTACCCTATTGGGGATCACCATGCTCACGAGTTCTGTGGTCGCAGGCGGGCTAGTGGGGCTGGCTGTGAGCTTTCGGAACCTGCCCGATGTGCGGGTGCTGCGCAACTATATCCCCGCAGAGACCACCTATCTCTACGACATTAACGGCACCCTGCTCTACAGCCTCCATGACGAGGCCAACCGGGATGTGGTCACCCTGAATGACATTTCCCCCGATCTGAAGCGGGCAGTGCTGGCCATTGAAGACAGCCACTTTTTTCAGCACCGTGGCATCAACCCCACCAGTGTGGCCCGGGCATTTTTGAGCAACCTAGAAGAAGGGCGTACGGTGGAAGGGGCTTCTACCCTAACCATGCAGTTAGTCAAAAACCTGTTCCTCACCCCCGATCGCACCGTCAGTCGAAAGCTGGCAGAAGCGGTGCTGGCCATGCGGCTCGAACAGATTTTTGAGAAAGATCAGGTGTTTGAGATGTATCTCAACCAGGTCTATTGGGGGCATAACTCCTACGGGGCAGAAACCGCGTCCCGCAGCTATTTCAACAAATCTGCATCGGACTTAACCCTAGCAGAAGCAGCCATGATGGCGGGGTTGATCCAAGCACCGGAAGACTATAGCCCCTTTGTAGACTACCAACTTGCCAAGGAGCGGCAGGCGTTAGTGTTGATGCGGATGCGCCAGTTGGGCTGGATTTCCTCAGCGGAAGAAGCGGCTGCCCGCAGTCAGCCCATCACCCTCGGGCAGGTCACCTCATTTCAGACCAGTCGATCGCCCTATGTCACCGAGGCGGTGGTGCAAGAATTAAGCGATCGCTTTGGCTCAGATGAACTGCTGCGGGGCGGCATGCGTATCCAGACCACGGTGGATCTAGAGTTCCAAGCAATGGCGGAGCAGGTGGTGCGCGATAATCACCGCCGCCTCCAGGCCCAAGGGCTCTACCCAGACCAAATTGCCCTAGCTGCCGTTGACCCTCGCACCCATTACGTGAAGGCGATCGTGGGCGGAGTCGATTATGCACAAAGTCAATACAATCGCGCCACCCAAGCCCTACGACAACCTGGGTCTGCCTTTAAGCCCATTGTCTACTATGCCGCCCTTGCATCCGGCAAGTATGGCCCAGATTCCACCATTAACGACAGCCCGGTCAGCTATCCCGATGGCAATTCGCTCTACAGTCCGCGCAACTATGATGGCACCTTTGCAGGCAATATCAGCCTGCGCCAGGCCTTGGCCGTATCGCGGAATGTGCCGGCCGTGAAACTGGGGCAAGAAGTGGGTATCAACCGCGTCATTGAGATTAGCCGCATTTTAGGCATTTCCAGTCCCATTGAGCCGGTCACCTCCCTCCCCCTGGGTTCCGTCGATTTGACGCCCTTGGAAATGGCCGCCGCCTATGCCACCTTCGCTAGCAATGGCTGGCAGTCGGAAACTACCCTAATTGTGCAGGTCACCGATAGCTCCGGCAACGTGTTGCTTGATAATACGCCGCGCCCGCAGTTGGTGCTTGATCCCTGGGCAGCAGCATCGTTGAACAGTATGTTGCGCAGCGTCATCGATAGCGGCACGGGCACCGCCGCCCGCCTCGATCGCCCCGCCGCCGGCAAGACCGGAACCACCTCATCGGAACGGGATATTTGGTTTGTGGGCTATGTGCCTCAGCTTTCCGTGGCGGTTTGGATCGGCAATGACGACTATCGCCCGCTGTGGGGTGGGGCAACGGGAGGCAGCTTTGTGGCTCCCATCTGGCGAGACTTCATGCTGAAAGCGTTACAGGGTGAGCCTGTGGAAAATTTCCGCCCTGCGACGGATTTTGTGCGACCCTAAGAACTTTAGGATGGTTCACGGACGCGAGCAGGGCAAACCTAGCACCGCAGCGTTGAGTATAATCCCAGCAAGATGACGGTATGTTGCAAGATATTTTAGATACGACGGTGTTGAACAACACGGTCGCCAATTACTTGGTTGCGTTAGGGACTGCAGTCCTAGGGGCGATCGCCATCAAGCTTATTCAAATCGTGGTGGTGAGGCGGTTGAAAGAGTTTGCCCGCCGCACCAGTACACCGCTCGATCACGACCTCATCCAGCTTTTCGAGCGATTTCTCATCCCGATCGCCTTCCTAGGCATCACCTACTTAGCCATTAATGTTCTAGACCTGCACTCTACACTAGTGCAGATCGTCAATATCGTCTGGGTGGTGCTGGGTACCCTCTGCGCGATCCAGCTCCTAGGGGCACTAGTGGAATACGGCATTCGACTCTATGCCATGACTCGCCGCCCCAGCAGCCCCGCCTTTGAAGCTAGCTTACATGCCCTGGTGCCAGCTATTCGTATTGCCCTCTGGGCCGTGGGCGTGGTGTTTTTGCTGGACAACTTTGGGTTTGACATCGCAGCGATCGTCGCCGGTCTGGGAATTGGGGGAATTGCGGTTGCCCTAGCTGCCCAAGGTGTTTTGCAAGACTTGTTTAGCTATTTCTCGATTCTGCTGGATGTGCCCTTCGAGCTAGGTGACTTTATTATCGTGGGCGACAGCGTGGGCACGGTGGAACATATTGGCATTAAAACCACCCGCATGCGCAGCATCGACGGCGAGCAGTTGGTGATTGCCAATACAGACCTAACGGCATCCCGAATTCGCAACTTTAAGCGGATGAGAACCCGCCGCATTGTGTTTCGCATTGGCGTCACCTATGAAACCGGGATGGAGCATCTGAAGGAACTTCCAAGGATCATTCAGGACATTATTGACCAGGTTGAGCATGTCGCCTTCGATCGCGCCCACTTCGCCTCCTACGGTGACTTCAGCCTCAACTTTGAGGTGGTGTATAACGTGACAACTGGGGACTATGCTACCTATATGGATGCCCAGCAGACGATTAATCTAGAGCTCAAACAAGCCTTTGAGAAACGGGGCATTGAATTTGCCTACCCCACCCAAGTGACCTACCTCAGCGGAGCCAATACCTCGGGCTTGAGCGAAACCTTGGGCTTGAGTGAAACAACTGATAGCGTCCAGAGTTCCGGAGACGAGTAGTTTATGCACATCCCCGCCCTTGCTACGTTTAGTATCGCCGCTAGTTTAGTGGGTATGGCTCTGACGCCATCCGCCTTGGCCCTATCCGTGGTCTATCCCCCAGAGAACCACGAGACGACTGCCGATCGCCTGTTTTTTATTGGCACGGCCGAGCCCGACCAACCGGTGACCTTAAACGGCGAGGTGGTGGAACGTAGTCCTGCGGGGCATTTTGCGCCGTCTATTCCCCTAGAGCTAGGCATCAACACGGTGACCCTGCAACAAGGCGATCGCTCCCTTACGTTTTCAATTCACCGTCGCTCAGCGGTGCCGACCCTGGCTGCGAGTGAAATGGTCGTGCCCGGCTCCCTCACCCCGACGGCGGATCTGGCCCTACAGCCAGGAGAACTTGTGTGTTTTGAAGCGATCGCTGCTCGTGCCAGCACGGTGTCGGTAGACTGGGCAGGGCAGTCCATTACCCTCCAGCCCCTAACCGATGGGGTGACCCTACCGCCCAATTTTGCAGTGCTCACCGGCGATACCCAACCCCTGCCTCACCAAGAAGCGATCGCCCATCGGGGCTGTACGATCATGCCAGCTCCCGGTGCCCTAGGTGCGCCCACCTACCAGATTATTCAGGGCGACGTGATGCATACCGAGGCAGCGCCGGGGCAGATCACCAGCTTGCCGCCGACCGCCTTTAACGTCGCGGAGGTGATGGTCGAGTCTGGCACCGCCCGCACCGGGCCAGGCACGGATTACTCTCGCCTCACCCCGTTGCCCCGCGGCAGCCAATCGGCGGTGACCGGGCGGCAGGGCGACTGGGTGCGCCTGGAGTATGGCGCTTGGATTCGGGCCAGCGAGGTGGTCATGCGTCCTGGTGCTGCGCCAGTGCGATCGCAGATTCGGGGTCTCCAGTCGCGATCGCTGGATGGCTGGACGGAGGTCATTTTTCCATTGGAGGTGCCCGTGCCAGTCACCATACGCCAGAGCGATCGCACCCTCACCCTCACCCTACACCACACTACTGCTCAGACCGATACTATTTATCTCGACGACGATCCGGTGATCGAACGGCTCGATTGGTATCAACCCCAACCGGGACAGGTGGACTATACCTTTACCCTCAAATCTGATCAATCCTGGGGCTACAAGCTGGAGTATCAAGACAGCAGCCTTGTCTTATCTCTGCGCCATCCCCCCGATCGTAGCCAAGCGACGAGCGATCGCCCCCTAGCTGGCGTATCGATCTTACTTGACCCTGGCCACGGCAGCGACGAGGATCTAGGAGCGCGGGGGCCGACAGGATATCCGGAAAAAGATGTGGCGCTGATCATATCTCAACTGGTGCGCGATGAGTTAGAACTACGAGGCGCAACGGTGTTGATGACTCGGGAAGGAGATGATGATCTGTTCCCACAGGATCGAGTCGATCAAATTCTTGCCCAAGAGCCAGCGATCGCCCTTAGCTTACACTACAACGCCTTACCGGATGCGGGAGATGCGCTGAATACGGCGGGCATCGGCACCTTCTGGTATCACGCCCAAGCCCATGATCTATCGGTGTTTCTCCATGATTATCTGGTAGAAACCCTCGATCGCCCCTCCTACGGTGTGTTCTGGAATAACTTAGCTCTCACCCGTCCCACCGTAACCCCCTCGGTTTTACTGGAACTAGGGTTTATGATCAACCCCTATGAGTTTGAATGGATTATTGATCCTGATGCCCAGCAAGAGATGGCGATCGCCCTTGCCGATGCCCTAGTCATCTGGTTTCAACAAACAACCCCCTGAGGATTGCCATGATCAACACCGCTCCAGCCCGCTCCGAACAAGTCTTTAACGGCGTCTTTGCCCTTTTGGGCATTAACTTAGCGCTGTTTGTGTTGATTAACCTTCTAGGTCTACCTCTCCAGTTTTTGTACCTAAACCACAGTAATCCTGCCTGGTTCCAGTTTATTACCTCCATGTTCTGCCATGCCAACTGGGCTCACCTATCGGGCAATATGTTTTCCCTCTACGTTTTCGGCAAGATTGTCGAGGAAGAAGAGGGTGTTTTGGGGATTGTTGCCAGTTACTTGATCACGGGACTAGGGGCAAACCTACTGAGTTGGCTATTGTTGCCGTCCAATGTGGTATCCCTAGGCGCATCTGGAGCAGTCTTTGGTCTATTCGCGATCAGCGTCCTCGTCAAGATAAGCTGGAGCTGGCGCAGAATTATTGAGGTGCTGATTCTTGGTCAATTTGTGATCAGCCAAGTCGTAAGCCAGGTACAAAACCTCGATGCCCAGGATGGAGTAAATCGCATTGCCCACCTCGGAGGAGCTGCCGTCGGTGTGGCATTAATCGCTGGGTTATATCAGTTCACCAAGGGGCGATCGCCTAAAGCTTAGTCCTTGCAGGTCATCTACAGGTTAAGACAAGCACTGCACAATCCAACGGTATCTAGTTCAATACATCTAAGCTAGTGAGCGATCGCTTGGTGACAGGACAAAACCCAGTTTCTGCTCAAGGGGTGGGTGAAAAAATGGTGGCTCTGTTGCAGAAGGTGTCAGTCTAGACAACTTCCATACATCA
>RECH01000367.1 GCA_007694125.1 Leptolyngbya sp. DLM2.Bin15 | reverse complement strand
CTAGGCAGTGTTAGGCTTGAAGAGTATAGAGACACGTCTCTATAATTACTGAGCTAGGCTTATCATTTCCACCCATGTTCCGGCACTCCCTCATTTGCACTGACTTCTCCGATGGCTTACACCGCTTGGTTCGTTTCGTCCCAAGCCTAGCTGCCAGTGGTCTCCAGCAGATCACGTTTCTCCATACGGTTACAATTTCGCAGGATCGTGAAGTTCCACGGATCGATGAAGAGGCCTTACAAGCCATACGCGATCGCCTCTCGGCTAGTTTAGGCGAGGTGCCTGCTGGCATCGAGGTGAAGATTGAGGTTCAGTCTGGCAAGCCGATTGACAACATCTTGCAGGTGAGCAAGAGCAATGGCATAGACCTGATCATGGTCGGTATGGCAGGACGTGGTCTGCTCAACGAAAAGCTGTTTGGCAGCACCACCATGGGGCTTTGTCAGCGTACCCCTTTGCCCATCCTGACCCTGCGCCCCCAGCTCATTTCTACCTACACTACGGAAGAGCTAGATCTGCGCTGTCGTCATCTTTTCCAAGATTTGCTGCTTCCTTACGATGGTAGTGATTCGGCCAACTATTTAGTAGAAAGGGTGCAGGCGATCGCTCAACAATACCCTGAGGGTTCTCTCAAACGAGGACTGCTGTGCTGGGTGCTGGAGGAGCAAAACCGCCGCAGTTTGCCCAGAGATTATGATAAAGACTCCGCCCTAGAAAAACTCAATACCGTTAAGGCTGACTTAGTGAAGCTTGGGCTAGACATTGATGTCGAGGTGCGGGAGGGTAGCCCCATGAATGAACTGCTAGAAGCGGCTTTAGAGCGAGATATCACAGCGATCGCCATTTCCTCTAGTCCAACTAATCGATTGGTGGGTTGGTCGATCCCAAGCTTTGCTGAAGATATTCTGCGGCGCAGTTGGCATCCTGTGCTCTACTTCCCACCTGAAAAGCGATAGGTGCCGAACTAGATTGGTAACCTCTCAGACCAGTGTGGCGGTATGTTCACATCTTAGGGTGCTTTGAGTTAGCTGTAGACAGTTCAACTCAAAGCACCCGTTGATAGGATGCCAGCGATTCTTATCCTAACCAGAAATATCTGTATTTCCACTATTGTATAAAGACTCCAGCTTTGTCAGAATCTTAGGCTTAAGGTTTTCTAGCTCTGTCCTCAGCATATTTTTGCTGGTCGCCGATTGTCCTGCCGAGCGTACCGACTGCGCCATGCTGGCCCATTGTTGAAACATACGGCATTGGGCCTCAGCGATCGTAGAGGTCATCACCGTCATGCACTGCTGCGGATTTTCATGGGAGAAAAATAGCAGGCGATACTGCTGAACCTTGCCCAACAATCGACACATTTGGCTACCCTGACTTGTCTTTAAATCTAGGTAGCAGGGCAGCCAACGAGGACCATGATCTGGGTTATACAATACGGTTAGCCACAGCAGCATCGGATGGGGCGATTCTAAAAATAAAAATCGATTATAGCGGCTACAGACAAGGCGTTTTTTGATTTCCGATACAGGCAACATCACCCACAACGTTGGCAGCATATCTTGCTTGGATCGCATAGGCTTGGGAAAAACAATATCCGCGATGGGCATGTTTTTTGGCCAAGAAGCCTGTTTACAGAGATCATCAATCGTTACGTGGCTACCTCCCTTAGGGGGTGCTTTCACCGGCAGCTTCACAAGGGCATCATTAATCCGTCGCCCTAGACGTTGTCCCGCTCCAAAACGCTGTTCTAAGGGTTCCAGCGCTTTGAGAATTTCTGCTACATTTTGAGGACGATCTTTGGGTAACTTGGACAAGCAGCTCATCACCAAGGACTCTAATGCCTTGGGAACCTTAATGGTGGAATTGGCAAGTTCAAAGCTTCGGGGCGGCTGAGACTGGTGGGCCTGATACCAGCCCCCAAAGGTATGAGTGTCAGCTTGCAACGGCATCTTGCCGGTTAAGAGCTGAAACATCATCACGCCTAGACTGTAGATGTCAGATCGAGCATCCAGTTCGCACCCCTCCATCTGTTCCGGTGACGAATAGGCGAGAGTGCCCATAAAACAGGTGGTTTGGCCAGCATCTGCTTGAAGTAGCTTGGCGATCCCAAAATCAAGAATTTTGGCTAATTCTCCCAAGCTTTCGTCTTGGGTGATCATGATATTGCTGGGCTTAATATCACGATGGACAATCGGATATACGTTTTGATCAACCAAGATCCCTTGATGGGCGCACTGCAAACCCAGGCAAATTTGTCGCGTCAGGCTCAAGAAACGTGGCAGCACAAGGGGCTGGTGGCTCAGCACTTCGCTCAAGCTCTCACCTTGCAGGTACTCCATAACGTAGAAAGGGACTTCATCGTCTTCCCGAACGCCATAGTCTGTCACGCGGACGATATGAATGCTTTTTTGTCCCAACAGGGCACATGTTGTGGCTTCTCGCTCAAAGCGATCGCGCATTTTACGGTTTAGTAGTGTTTGAGACAGTAATTTAACCGCAACTGGAACACCTCCTAGAACGATATCTTTAGCCGCATACACGCGCCCCATGGAGCCGCGCCCTAGTAAATCGGTCAGCAGATAGCGATTTGCAAGTTTGGAACCAATGTTAAAGTCCGATGTCATTGCTAAAGTGCGCTCCAATGGATCATCGCCAATCGCTCAACGGCTGGTTGAGGACGTTAGGCATTCCTCTTGTGAGGAATTGCATCATACAAAATGCTATGGCTACAGGAGGCCATGGCTCGCGAAAGGGAATGAATTGTACATAAGAAACGTGCTCCTAAAAAAATCATGAGCCATGGGCTGCCTGCTGCAAGATTCCTAACGTTGTACATCAGATGCTGCCTTGTCATGCCACTCCCGTTCTTAAGATCTTTAAAGCTTGGGATGTTGCTGTGAGAAGACAGGAGCGATCGCTCAGCATCTAGAGGATCTACGGGCAACTCTGCCAGTTGGGGTTTGGGTGATGCAAGCTACTGAGCCTTAGCGCTGGACTCCACTAGGGCACAGCCTTATGGAGCGTCCTGATGCCCATCCTAATGAAAATCACGTCGAATCGTCAGCACCAGCTTTACAATATCCATACAATAACTTCATGAACACTTCTAATATAATCGCCCTTTGTACCTAGAGTCTCGATGTCTTGAAACTGTAACGGGGTAGAAGCTCTCTACTCGTTCCAGCAAGATGGCCCCTAGTAACGCGGAAAGTGCTCTGAAAGAGCTTCAGTGAACTGTTTTCCCCGTTGTATGCCCTAGGATGGTATCTGATTTCTAAGCTTAGGTTTTGACCCTAGCCTAACAATCAGCAGTAACGATTCCTTGAGACGACGTCCGCATATATTCCGTATATTTACAGATGTGACTCCCAAGGGCGATCGCTGCCTCCTCCTAGAAGTAGGGCTATCCCATAGATATTGATATCTTTAGTATTCCCAGCCCAATCGGAATCTACACAAACGCTGCAGCCGACAAAGCGATCGTACGGATTTCATAACCATAGATGAAATGCTATGCCGATTCCAGGGCGATCGCGATGATTTCAGCGTTCTGCCTCAGATCGTTGATTAGACATGAAAAAGAACCCCCCGACCAGCGGGAGGTTCTTCAGGCTAGTTTAAGCTAGCAGCGGTTATCCAAATCGACTTGCAGTGGATGCAATCAAGAAGGCCGCGTAGGTGAGGACATAGCCAACCGTGAAGTGAGCCAGACCTACCAAACGAGCTTGAACGATTGAGAGAGCAACGGGCTTGTCCTTCCAGCGAACTAGGTTAGCTAGAGGCGTGCGCTCGTGGGCCCACACAATGGTTTCGATCAGCTCTTGCCAGTAACCCCGCCAAGAGATCAGGAACATGAAGCCGGTTGCCCAAACCAGGTGTCCAAAGAGGAACATCCAAGCCCAGACCGACAGGTTGTTCATGCCGTAGGGGTTGTAGCCGTTGATCAACTGCGACGAGTTGAGCCACAGGTAATCACGCAGCCAGCCCATGATGGTGACAGAGGTATCGTTGAACTGAGCCACGTTACCTTGCCATACCGCCAAGTGTTTCCAGTGCCAGTAGAAAGTGACCCAGCCGATGGTGTTCAGCATCCAGAACATGGCGAGGTAGAAGGAATCCCATGCAGAGATATCGCAGGTACCGCCCCGTCCAGGACCGTCACAGGGGAAGCTGTAGCCGAAGTCTTTCTTGTCGGGCATCAGCTTGGAACCACGGGCATCCAACGCACCCTTGACCAAGATCAAGGTGGTGGTGTGCAGACCGAGAGCGATCGCGTGGTGAACCAAGAAGTCGCCAGGGCCAATGGTCAAGAACAAGGAGTTCGCGCCACTGTTGATGGCATCGAGCCAGCCACCCAGCCAGACGTTGCCGTAGTTTGGCCAAGCCGTCGTTGCAATGCTATCGGGGTTAGACAGCAGGGTATCAAACCCATACAGTGCCTTCCCATGAGCGCCTTGAATCCACTGTGCGAACACAGGTTCAATCAAGATTTGCTTCTCAGGCGTGCCAAAGGCTTGCATGACGTCGTTGTGGACGTACAGACCCAGGGTGTGGAAGCCCAAGAACAGAGACACCCAGCTCAGGTGAGAGATGATCGCCTCTTTGTGTTCTAGAACCCGACCCAGCACGTTGTCTTTGTTGGCAGCGTGATCGTAATCCCGCACCAAGAAGATCGCACCGTGAGCAAACGCCCCAACCATGATGAAGCCAGCAATGTACTGGTGGTGGGTATAGAGCGCCGCCATGGTGGTGTAGTCCTTAGCCATGAAGGCGTAAGGAGGCAGCGAATACATGTGCTGTGCAACCAGAGAGGTGACCACACCCAAGGAGGCGAGGGCCAGCGCTAGCTGGAAGTGCAGCGAGTTGTTCAGAGTGTCGTATAGACCTTCGTGACCCTTACCCAATGCACCGCCAAAAGGAGTGCCTTCGGGGGGACGGTGAGCCTTCAAGATTTCCTTGATGCTGTGACCAATCCCGAAGTTGGTGCGATACATGTGACCTGCAACGATGAAGATCACAGCGATCGCTAGGTGGTGATGGGCAATGTCCGTCAGCCACAGAGACTCGGTTTGAGGATGGAAGCCACCCAGGAAGGTCAGGATTGCCGTGCCTGCCCCTTGAGACGTACCAAATACATGGCCCGCCGTATCAGGGTTTTGGGCATACACACCCCAGTTACCGGTGAAGAAGGGCATCAGCCCTGCCGGGTGAGGAGGCGTGGACAAGAAGTTATCCCAACCTACGTGTTGACCCCGAGCTTCGGGAATCGCCACGTGAACCAAGTGACCGGTCCAAGCCAAGGAGCTAACCCCAAACAAACCAGCCAAGTGGTGGTTCAAGCGAGATTCAGCATTCTTAAACCAAGACAGGCTCGGGCGGAACTTAGGCTGCAGGTGCAACCAACCAGCAAACAGGAAGACCGCCGCCAACAGGAGGAGGAACACTGCGCCAGAATACAGTTCGCCGTTGCTGCGCATCCCGATGGTGTACCACCAGTGATACACACCGGAATAAGCGATGTTAACAGGGCCAGATGCACCTGCTTGGGTGAACGCATCCACCGCAGGCTGACCGAAGTGAGGATCCCAAATTGCGTGGGCAATGGGACGCACGTTTAGCGGATCTTGGATCCACTGTTCGAAGTTACCTTGCCAGGCGACGTGGAACAGGTTGCCAGACGTCCAAAGGAAGATGATTGCCAGGTGACCGAAGTGGGAGGCGAAAATCTTCTGGTAGAGATTTTCCTCCGTCATGCCGTCATGGCTCTCAAAATCGTGGGCCGTGGCAATCCCGTACCAGATCCGACGAGTGGTCGGATCCTGGGCCAGATCCTGGCTAAATTTTGGGAATTTAGTTGCCATAAGTCCTAATGAGTTCTCCTCGTGCTCATCCGACTGAAATGATTCGAGCCAGGAAGAATGCCCAAGTCGTGACAATTCCTCCTAGGAGGTAGTGAGCGACCCCCACAGCCCGTCCCTGAATGATGCTCAGAGCGCGAGGCTGGATTGCTGGGGCAACCTTGAGCTTATTGTGGGCCCAAACAATGGACTCGATCAACTCTTGCCAGTAGCCACGACCACTGAACAAGAACATGAGGCTGAATGCCCATACAAAGTGAGCGCCTAGGAACAGCAAGCCGTAAGCAGACAGTGCTGAACCGTAAGAACCAATCACCTGAGACGCCTGAGCCCAGAGGAAGTCACGCAACCATCCGTTGATGGTGATGGCGCTCTGTGCAAAGTTACCGCCTGTGATATGGGAGACCGAACCATCGGGTGACACGGTACCCCACACGTCTGACTGCATCTTCCAACTGAAGTGGAAAATCACAATCGAGAGGGAGTTGTACATCCAGAACAGACCGAGGAAGACGTGATCCCAACCAGAGACTTGGCAGGTACCACCCCGACCGGGGCCGTCGCAGGGGAAGCGGAACCCTAGCTCGCTCTTATCTGGCACAAGGCGAGAGTTGCGAGCGTAGAGAACACCTTTCAGCAGAATCAGTACGGTGACGTGAATCGTGAAAGCGTGAATGTGGTGAACCATGAAATCTGCCGTGCCTAGGGCGATGGGCATCATGGCAACCTTGCCGCCAACTGCAACCACATCTCCACCAAAGGCAACACTAGCGGTAGCTAGGGCGTTGGGCGCGGTGCCCCCCGGAGCCAAGGTGTGAATGTTTTGCAGCCATTGAGCAAATACAGGCTGTAGCTGAATAGCAGTGTCTGAGAACATGTCTTGGGGACGTCCCAGAGCACGCATGGTGTCGTTGTGGATGTATAGACCGAAGCTGTGGAAGCCTAGGAAAATACAAACCCAGTTAAGGTGAGAGATCAGCGCATCCCGTTGGCGGAGCACGCGATCAAGCAAGTTGTTAACGTTCTTGGCGGGATCGTAGTCACGCACCATGAAGATGGCGGCGTGAGCACCTGCCCCAACAATCAGGAAGCCACCGATCCAGATATGGTGCGTAAACAGCGAGATCTGGGTGGGGTAGTCCGTTGCCAAGTAGGGGTAGGGCGGCATCGCATACATGTGGTGGGCCACGATGATGGTCAGAGAACCGAGCAGGGCTAGGTTCAAGGCCAGTTGTGCGTGCCAAGAGGTCGTGAAAATCTCGTACAGCCCCTTGTGTCCTTCACCGGTGAAGGGACCCTTATGAGCTTCGAGAATTTCCTTCATGCTGTGACCAATGCCCCAGTTCGTCCGGTACATGTGACCGGCAATGATGAACAGGACAGCGATCGCCAAGTGATGGTGTGCCGTGTCAGACAGCCAGAGGCCGCCGGTGACAGGGTTGAGACCACCCTTGAAGGTGAGGAAATCTGCGTATACGCCCCAGTTCAGGGTGAAGAAGGGGGTTAGCCCTTGAGCAAAGCTGGGATACAGCTCTGCCATCAAGCTTTTATCGAGGATGAATTCGTGGGGGAGCGGAATGTCTTGCGGTGCAACCCCAGCATCCAGAAGCTTGTTGATGGGCAACGAAACGTGGATTTGATGACCAGCCCAACCTAGGGAGCCAAGTCCAAGGAGACCGGCGAGGTGGTGGTTCATCATGGATTCCACGTTTTGGAACCACTCTAGCTTCGGAGCTTTCTTGTGGTAGTGGAACCAGCCAGCAAATAGCATCAGACCAGCCATTACCAAGCCACCGATGGCGGTGCAGTAAAGCTGAAACTCATTGGTGATGCCAGATGCGCGCCAGAGCTGGAAGAACCCAGAGGTAATTTGAATCCCCTGGAAACCGCCACCTACATCTGCATTCAAAATTTCTTGACCAAAGATTGGCCAAACCACTTGTGCACTGGGCTTGATCCCAGTCGGATTGGTCAACCAAGCTTCATAATTCGAGAACTTAGCGCCATGGAAGTACATACCGCTAAGCCAAACGAACACAACGGCCAAATGCCCGAAGTGCGCGCTAAAAATTTTACGAGATATATCTTCTAGGTCGCTGGTATGACTATCAAAATCGTGAGCGTCGGCATGAAGGTTCCAAATCCAAGTTGTAGTTTTGGGCCCTTTCGCCAAGGTCCGATCAAAATGACCTGGCTTGCCCCACTTCTCAAATGAAGTAGGAACGGGATCGGTATCGACTACAACTTTCACCTTTGCCTCTCGCTCCCGCGGGGTAGTTGTCATCAGAGACTCTCCTCTCTCTAGACAAGGAACGAGTGAAATGTCCGTTTCCCTGGAACGACCCTGAGCTGTTGCTGCCTAACCAATCAATGAATGTACAAGGACTGACTCACGGTGCTGCGGCGATCGCCCTGTCTGATTTCTCAGAAATGGGAAAACCCTTAGCAAACGTGACACAAAGCAACAAAACCAAGGCCACAAAACGAAACAAGCTAACGAGGTAGCTTACTTCATACAGGTAGTAAGGCTCTGTTGTGCATTATAGAGCCGCATTTCCACCGACTTTAACGCGCGTTAACAATAATTCAAAATGATCAAACAATGAGTGGGTCTAGTGTGTGGACTATAGAGATACACATACAAAGGGGTACGAGATCTATCTATCTCAATAAAACGAAATATTTCGTGTTGCGTCGTTCAGAATTGCTAAGAGGATGAGTCTGGATATCCTCGAACGGTATGGTTTTATGTCGTTTGCTTGACATCCTATCTATAGAAGTCTGACAAATGTCCCAAAATCTAGGCCTTTGAGGGGATAGAGGCCTTAAAACTGGATGCCATCGACTGGAAAAGTATCATAGATTGTCGTATTCATGATAGCCCTATCGATTAGTTTTACTTAGCACATCCGTTGAGTATTTCTATGGTTAGCCAATGTGACGTAACGTTGCGTTTCAAGACAGATTTGATGGAATGGGCCTATTGGTTTCGAGCCACCCCAGCGATCGCTCTCTTTAGACTCGATAGACTAGAAAACAACCCTCTATCTATAGATAGTTTCCCCAGGATTCTATCAACAACTCTTTAAATGCCTAAGATTCTGTATCAGATATAACCCTAGAGACCCTGTATCAACTGGGCAGTAGGCGTAGAACCCACATGATGCAAGGATGCCAGAGGTCAGGCAATCCTCATGCTCTGGTTTTCCTGGAATGTGAAGCGATATAGTGCCTATGACGATCAATGCGAAGGACACAACGAATTGATGATGGTGTGGCAACGACTTCTCCAACGGATGGGTATCGGTGGGCTAGCGATCGCTCTATCGGTGGGATTGATGGCCTGTGGGGGCGATCGCTCGATGGATCGTCAACAATCGGTGGCAGCCGCCGCCGCTGTCAACATTTCCGAGGTGGCTCCTCCCATTGCCCTAGAGGAATTGCGTCAAAAACTCGATGGCTATCAGCCCCAGGTGACGATTGTGTCTCCCCAGGCCGATGCCGTTCTAGAGAGCGATCGCGTTTCGGTGCAATTTTCGGTGCAGGATCTGCCTCTATTTAAAGATGAGCAGCTTGGCCTTGGCCCCCACCTGCATGTCTTTTTGGACGATGGCCCCTACACAGCGGTATATGATCCCACCGTTCCTTTAGTGTTTGAGAACCTAGCCGTCGGCAGCCACACCCTTCGGGCCTTTGCGTCCCGCCCTTGGCATGAAAGCTTCAAAAACAATGAAGCCTATGCCCAAGTTACGTTCCATGTGTTCACCAAAACCGATGAGCATCGTCCGAGCAATACCCAGCCCCTGCTCACCTACAGCCGCCCCCAAGGTAGCTATGGCGCAGAGCCGATCATGCTGGACTTTTACCTCACCCATGCGCCGCTCCACTTGGTTGCCCGTCAGGACACGACCGATGATATTAAAGACTGGATGATCCGCTGTACCGTGAATGGCGAGTCGTTCCTGATTGACGATTGGCAACCTATCTATTTAGAGGGATTTAAGCCAGGGCAAAACTGGGTGCAGCTTGAGCTATTGGATGAAGACGGACAAGCGATCGCCAATGCCTTTAACAACACAGCTCGGCTGATTACCTACGAACCCGGCGGACAGGATACCCTTTCTCGTTTAGTGCGAGGGGATTTAAATGCCGCTCAGGCCTTGAAGATTGTGGATCCCACCGCCATCCTTCCCACCGATGAGGTCATCCCTCCAGCACGTTCTATTCAAGAACCGGCCGCGGCAGCTACCGAAGCACCGGTAACCTTTGATGACGATGCACCGGCACCCGAAACTCCCCAAACAACCGATTCCCTCATCCCCG
>RECH01000365.1 GCA_007694125.1 Leptolyngbya sp. DLM2.Bin15 | reverse complement strand
CTGTGGTCACGCTGGCTCCTTTCCTCGGCAAACTATGTGAGGTTTCGAGATCGTTTCAGATGGCTATGGTGGCTTAATACGCTCAGGAGCTAGGGATAGGGGTGCGATCGATAAATCCAGCTACACTGAATTCAAATCAACCCTTCCTGAACCCCGTTTCTCTGGTAGCTACCCTATGCAAATTACCCTTAATCTTGACGAAGCCCTGCTCAATGAAGCGCTCCGACTCACTAATCTAACCGCTCAAGAAGACCTGATCAAGCTTGCCCTGCAAGAACTTGTGCGATCGCGAAGCGGCTTCTTTGAAGCATCGCGTCGCAAGAAAAGTCTACTCGATCTTGCGGGTCAAATTCAGTTTGCCCCCGAGTTTGACCACAAAGTCCTACGCGAAACTCGTCATTGATATCCGGTCAATAAACCTCTAAGTAGGTGGACTCAATTAAATGAAGCTAGGTTGCCGGGTTTCGACGCCGCTCAACCCTCTTCTCATAGGAATTTGAGCATTGAGCGCAGTCGAAATGAGCGCAGTCGAAATGAGCGCAGTCGAAATGAGCGCAGTCACAATGCTTGCCAAGCGTTACTTACATCCTCCCACTTACCAACCCCAGGTACCCGCTGCTCCCTTGAAAGGGCCAACAATATTTTGAGTAATCCAGCCGCCGTAAAAGTCGCCAGGCTGGGCCTGCACAACTTCCTCATCCACATAGCAGGCCTCCATCCGTCCTGGATAGACCGCAATGTAGTCTTGAATGCCAGCAAAGGCAGGGGTGGGATTGGGGTAGCTCCAGGCCACGTCTACCTCTTGGCGATCGCCCACGGTGATGGTGTAGTAGGCCGCCTGCCCTTTCCACTCACAGATCGTCATGCGAGAAGTCTGGGTGAAATAGGCCATCTGCACATCCTCACGGGGGATGTAGTAGGTAGGCGGATGGCTGGTTTCCAATACCCGCTTCGCCCGATGGGTGTCGGCGATCGCCACCCCATTGAAGACCACGCGAATATGCTGGGTCGAGTCATCCAAGATAGCTGGACGGGGATAGTCCCACACCGACTCCTGACCCGGGCCAGGTTCAATTCGTGAACGGTTTACCATAGTTAACGCTCCAAGCGATCGCTCCGTTTGCATTATCGCAAGGATTTTCGCCCTTGGTCAGCCCAGCTACTGAATGCGGGTGGGGGGACTGGTGCCATTAATGCGGTTATAGATCTCGGGATTGAGCTTTTTGCGGTTAAGCTCCCGAATGCGGCGCGACAGCAGGCGGATGATGTTCACCGCAATCCCCGGCGTTTCTTCCACCGCTTCATAGAGCTGCTGCTGGGTGAGCACTAGACATTCGCAGGGTTCCAGGGTGCTGATCGACGCTGAGCGCGGTTCGGCATCAAATACCGACATCTCGCCAAAGCAAGCGCCCTTCTCCAGCTCCGCCAAAACGCGATCGCCAATATGCACCTTGACCCGCCCAGATACCAGAATATAGAGCGATCGCCCCTCCTGCCCCTGGGTAAAAATGGTGTGCTGGGCGGGAAACGACAGCTCATCCATGATGGATGCGAGACGTACCAAGAAGTCATCTCGCAATTCATTAAAAATCGAGACACCCCGAACAAACAATAAGCGATCAACGCTAGTTAGCATACAAAGATTCGAAACGACATCGGCAAACTCCGGTGGCTCTGGGCGTTCAGGTGATCCACATCTCACCTAGATCCATCGCGAAGGAGCAGCATAGGTTTTCATAGATGGAGCATGGAATAGCCCATACAAGCCAGATCGGCACAGCCAAGGTGCCGATACAAGGCATCTAGGGCAGCTGCCTAGGGGAGGATGGAGGGTCATACCCATCCAACGGCTCACTCTCAGGATTCTAGTGGTCTTTGGGGGAATTCGGACGATCGCTTCTAGGAATTGTCGCAGGACTTGACGTTCATCGAGGCGATCGCATCTTAAGAAACTTGAAAATCGTAACCGCGACTACCTCGATCATCCCGCAAGATTTGCGAATGTTCCATCAGTGATTGTGCCCGTTCACCTCGACCGTCTAAGATTCAGTAGCTTATGGCTACCACCCTGGTACTGTCGAGATTTTAAGAAGGTTGCCGATATGTACGATAAGATTACCCCACCCACGAATGGCGATCGCATTACCTTTCGCGATGGCGAACCCATTGTGCCCGATAACCCCATTATTCCCTTTATTCGGGGTGACGGCACGGGGGTTGATATCTGGCCCGCGTCCCAACTGGTGTTTGATGCGGCGGTTGCCAAGGCCTACGGCGGTCAGCGCCGGATTGAGTGGTTTAAGGTTTACGCTGGGGATGAAGCCTGTGATGTCTATGGCACCTATCAGTATCTCCCCGAGGATACGCTGACGGCGATTAAGGAATACGGCGTGGCCATTAAAGGGCCCTTGACGACCCCCATTGGTGGCGGTATTCGCTCCCTCAACGTAGCTCTGCGCCAGATCAACGACCTCTATGCCTGTGTGCGTCCCTGCAAGTATTACGCCGGTACCCCCTCGCCCCACAAGAGCCCGGAAAAGCTCGATGTGATTGTCTATCGGGAAAATACAGAAGATATCTATCTGGGCATTGAGTGGAAGCAGGGCAGCGAGGTGGGCGATCGCCTCATCAAGTTCCTCAACGAGGAGCTGATTCCTGCCACACCGGAGCACGGCAAGAAGCAAATCCGCCTCGATTCTGGCATTGGCATCAAGCCCATTAGTAAAACCGGTTCCCAGCGCCTGGTGCGCCGCGCCATCCGCCATGCCCTGCGGTTACCCAAGGACAAGCAACAGGTGACCTTGGTGCATAAGGGCAACATCATGAAATATACCGAAGGGGCCTTTCGCGACTGGGGCTATGAGCTAGCCACCACGGAATTTCGGGCGGAATGTGTCACCGAGCGCGAGTCGTGGATTTTGGGCAACAAGGAAGCCAAGCCTGACCTGAGCATCGAAGACAATGCTCGCCAAGTAGAGCCCGGCTACGATTCCCTAACGCCGGAGAAAAAGGCAGACATCTGTGGGGAGGTCAAAGACGTCTTAGAAGGCATTTGGGACACCCACGGCAACGGGCAATGGAAAGAGAAGATCATGGTGAACGATCGCATCGCCGACAGCATCTTCCAGCAGATTCAAACCCGCCCCGATGAATATTCCATCCTGGCGACGATGAACCTGAATGGCGACTATCTATCGGATGCAGCAGCGGCGATCGTGGGTGGTCTGGGCATGGGCCCCGGTGCCAACATCGGCGATACCTGCGCTGTTTTTGAAGCCACCCACGGCACTGCGCCCAAGCACGCCGGTCTCGATCGCATCAACCCTGGCTCGGTGATCCTCTCTGGGGTGATGATGTTGGAATACATGGGCTGGCAAGAAGCCGCAGATTTGATCAAAAAGGGACTTGGGGAAGCGATCGCCAACCGCGAGGTCACCTATGATCTAGCCCGGATGATGACCCCACCGGTCAATCCACCGCTGAAATGCTCGGAGTTTGCCCAAGCGATCGTCAAGCGTTTCCACTAGGATCACATCCGGTTCCCCGGCTCAGCAGTCATCCCTAGGATTTCAGGGCATGCTGCTGAGCCATGAGCAACTCCTGAATGCCCGTTTCTGCATAGTCCAACATTTGGTTCAGTTGACCACGGTTGAAACAGTTTTCCTCCGCCGTGCCCTGGATTTCCAAAATATTCAACTGCTCATCCAAAACGACATTTAAGTCCACATCCGCCGCCACATCTTCCGGATAGTTCAAGTCCAAAAACGGCTCTCCCTCCAGCAGCCCCACGGACACCGCGGCCACCTGTCGGCAAATGGGCGATCGCTCCAACTCTCCCTTGTCCAGCAACGATTGAATAGCATCGGTGAGCGCCACAAAGCCGCCGGTAATCGACGTGGTGCGCGTACCCGCATCGGCTTGGAGGACATCCGCATCCACCATCAGCGTCCGTTCCCCCAGCAGCTCCATATCCAGGGCAGAGCGCAGACTGCGGCCGATCAAACGCTGAATTTCCTGGGTGCGCCCCGAGAGTTTCATCACCTCCCGCGTACAGCGCTGGGGCGTGGCGCTGGGCAACATACGATATTCCGCCGTCAGCCAGCCCTGACCCGAGCCTTCCAAAAAGCGGGGCACCCCCGGCTGAATTGTGACGCTACAGAGGACTTGGGTATTGCCACAGTGGGCCAAAACCGACCCTGCTGCATAGTGGGTAAAGTGTCGCTCAAAGCACACCGGACGCAGTTGATCTGCTGCCCGACCATCGGGACGTTGCCAAGCCATGCCTCTTTTCCTTGATTGTTTGCAAAGTTTCCTCAGACTATCTTGATCTGCTGAGGACAGCGCTAGAAGTGTCGCAAAAGTTGATGGTCAGTCGATGAACTCCATTCCATGAGGCTACGTTACCGGGTTTCGACTTCGCTCAACCCTCTTCTCATCATGAAGCTACGTTGCCGGGTTTCGGCTTCGCTCAACCCTCTTCTCGTTAGGAAGTGCCGGGTTTCGGCTTCGCTCAACCCTCTTCTCGTTAGGACTTGAGCATTGAGCGCAGTCGAAATGCCTGTCCATCGTTGCGTCCTCCCACTTGCGAATGCTGGATCGCTGAACTCGTGGGGCGATCGCTCTCATCCCTCAGGCCAGCGCCAGTTGTACGCATTCCATTCCGTCATGCCCTGAATCTCATACTCCATGCCATTTTCGAAGCGCACGATGCCGGTGAGGGACGGCTCAATGCTGATGCCATCCACAGGCAGCATTGATAGATTGACCACCGTGCAGGGAAACCAAGTTTCATCACAGGAGGTGCCTTCCTGCACCCATTCCCATAGACGGTTGGACACTTCAATGCGATCGCCCACATGCAGATGGCGAGAGGTATCATCCCGATTCAGGGCTTGATTGATATGGGCATCGGTGACTTGATTCAGCCATTGGGGCCCATACTGATCGCGAATGAACTGCACCGACCCAGAGTCTTGCCCCCGCAGCCAATCGTTCAGCAAGGTGGCCCGCCAGCGAATACCCTGCTCTTCTTGCGCCACCACAAACTGTAGGAGAGCTTGCCGGTGGGCATCGGTGAGAGCATCAAGGGGATTGTCTGTAGGGGCGATCGCAACTGAATCGAGGAATGATTCTGCCACCTGGGTCAGGATCTGCTTCTGTCGATCGTCGAGTGGGCAGCCTTTTTCATCACATTGGGCAAAGGCGGTTCTCAAAAGTGCGTCAATTTCCGCTTGAGTCATCAATGCAAAGTATAGATAAACCCTTGGGTTAGTCAAAGACGGATGTATTGAACAGATAGCACCCTTGATGGCCCCAAGACAAGCGAGGCGATCGCCCTTGAGCGAATCTGAGGTCAGCGTTTTGTTAGCGATTCACGATAAGCTGAGGAGAATACTATCGATTAGCGATCGCCTCATTGGGAGTGGAGCCATGAAGTTTCGAGCCGTCATCACCGCAATTTTGGTAGGCGTCTTTTGGCTGATGAGTCAGGTGATCTCGTCTCCAGCCTACGCCCTCACAGAAGTTAAATTGACGGACGTATCCTACACCACCTGTCCAGAAGAGTTGGCCGATGGCAATGTGACGGCCGGGGGAGCCAGCCGCGAAGCGAAATGCTACATGATCACCGGGACGGCCGTGAACACCTCCGGGCGGCCGGTGCTGAATGCAGATGTATTTGGGCGAATTTATGACGCCAGCGGCAACCCCGTCATGCAAAACCGCACCAGGGTCGGCTCCATCGATGAGGTGCCGCCGGGAGAAAGTTTCTTTGAGCTGCGGATTACAGTGGCAGCAAACCAGGCAGAACCCTTGCAGCTAGAACAGTTTAAGGCATCTGGCTTTACGGGACGGGTGCGGCGCTAGGCCAGAGTGGTCGCGTTATCAAAATAATCTTGTAGGTGGCGATCGTTGTCGGCGCTGAGATGGCCAATCGGCAGTTCCGATCGCTCAAAAGCTTTCACGCCCTGGATTTCCAGCGTATCTTCCACCGCCGTTTTGCCAGTGACCTGAACGGCGATCGCCACGCAGATAGAATGAAAGCGGCGATCGCGATCCGGGGCAGAGTAGACCCCCACGAGGCGATCCACCTTCGTTAACTGCAGACCCGTTTCCTCCACCAATTCTCGCTGGATGGTCGATTCAATCGTCTCGCCCCATTCCACCATGCCGCCAGGCAGCGCCCATTTACCGTTATCCCGCCGCTGGATGAGGACAATGCGCCCATCAGGCAACACCGGAATAATGCTGGTACCCGTAATCGGGTGATGAAAAATGAGCCCAAGGACAGACTGAAAAAGATTCCACAACCGATTCATAACGTGTTAAGCATTGTTGAGTAGCAGCACAAGCGGTGCGCAGTCCATGTCTTTCATAGCGCATCTGATGGGCAACTGAACATATTCCGTCTACCCTGTTGACGAATGGCCTCAGGCGATCGGGTTGGCGCTGTCCAGCTCTGCCAAGTCGGCTAAGACCTGATCAGCGTGCTCCGCCGGCTTGACCTTACGATAAATTTTTTCGATGACGCCATCGGCACCAATGATAAACGTATGGCGCATCACGCCCATATATTCCTTGCCCATAAATTTCTTTAGCCCATAGCTTTCATAGGCTGTAGCCACCGCCGCATCGCCATCGCAGAGCAGCGGAAAGGGTAAGTCATACTTGGTGGTGAATTTGGTATGGGCTTTGGCATCATCGGTGCTGACGCCCAATACGGTTACATGTTGGGCCTGCAGATCCGGGTAGCGATCGCGGAAACCACAGGCTTCTTTGGTGCAGCCGGGCGTGTTGTCGCGGGGGTAAAAATAGAGCACCACCCGCTGACCCTTGAGAGATGAGAGGCTAACGGTATTACCATCGCCATCCTGCAGGGTAAAGTCTGGGGCGAGATCACCGGGATTTAAGGGCATACGAGGAAGCAGAACGATAAGACTAGAGTTCATTCTATCGGATGTCTGGCGGATGTCTGGCGGATGTTTGGCGGATATCTGGCTATCAGATGTCTAGTCTGGGTTTGGGCCTGCGTATGGGCAACGTTGACGGGGGCGATCGCTGAGAACAACAGGATCCTCCATGCAAAAATCCAGACAGCATTGCTACGTTTTGTACCATCACCCACAGATTTTCCCGGAGAGAATTGCTGATTTTCAGCCTAGGCGCTTTGGAAAGGGCTCAATCGGTGGCATGATATTGAATTAGCATGGCTCAATTTTGTGTCTATCGTAGGCTGCGGTTATGGGGTTTGCAGATCTCTCGATTGTGGAAATAGCGGAAGACCATCACCTCTCGGTGGACAATGTTTTCCGGTTGTGCGATCGCTTGCAGATTTCCTACAAAACACCCCAGACTCGCCTGGCTTTGGAAGACGTGAAAGCGATTATTGAACTCATTGCCCAAGAAGGTGGACCTCCATCGTCCTAGGGCAATTCATCTGATTTTTGTACGCCATCTAACCCGATGAGTACTTTGGCTTATTTGTTTCAGACAAAACATATCGGAGAATTGGCCTAGCACTGGGCACCTATGCCAAGTAGCCTGTTCTGGCGATAAGGTTGACATCCGGTCTTATAACAAATATTCCAGCCAGACGAGGATAACGAGCCAACGCGATCGCTGAGTTGGGGCCCATGTGGAGATTTCACCAAGCTACGTTTCCAAGGAGAACCATGTTCAAAAGACTAATTTGGCTTGTGGTCATGGCTGCATTCCTAACCTTCCAGACCTTTGTGGGAGTGGCAAATGCAGCAGAGTTAGACCTAGAGACCCGCACCATTCCGTTAAACGATACGGGAGAAACCCTGGTACTCAATCAATCCCAAGTGGTTGAGGGTAAGCGCCTATTTAACTATGCCTGTGGGCAATGCCATGCTGGGGGCGTCACCAAAACCAACTTCAACGTTGACCTAAGCCCGGCGTCGTTGGCCCTAGCTACGCCTCCGCGTACCAACGTGGAAGCGCTTGTAGACTACATGAAAGACCCCACTACCTACGATGGTCTGGAGTCGATCGCTGAGCTACACCCAGCTATGAGCAGCGCGGACGTGTTCCCCAAAATGCGGAATCTCACCGAGGATGATCTAGTGGCGATCGCTGGTCATATCTTGGTTCAGCCGAAGGTGCTCGGTGAGCGCTGGGGTGCTGGCAAGACTCGGTATAGCACCTAGACATCAAATCCGATCTCTAGACTAATGGCGCTGCCGACCGTTCTACCGCTGAGTAGGAGCATCTTGCTTAGATGTAGAGGGTTGGCAGCGCTTTGTTGATGCTGGCGTTCGCTGGTATTCGCTGCATAGATTGACCAACCTATAGATGAACCAACGTTGCTTCTAGGATGCCTCGCATCGTCAGGTAGCGTTATGATCGAAGCCGTGACCTGGACTGGCTATGATGTTGACTGTTTTCTCCCCTGCCCGCCGTCTCCTGCGCCGCTGTTTGGTGCTAGGCGTGGCGATCGCCCTTTGGCTATCCCTGACCATCCCTGCCCAAGCTGCATCCATTGATCCCTTCATTCGGCGATACTTTGATGCCGCTGAGCCCGTTGCGCTGCCAGCCAATGCGGCAGGTGAAACCCAGCTTTTTTCAGCAGAAGATTTTGCTACCGGCAAAGAATTTTTTAGCAGCACCTGCATTAACTGCCACGTCGGTGGAGCAACGCTACCAAACCCCACCGAATCCCTAGCGCTGGATGTTCTCAAAGGGGCCACGCCCTCTCGCGATAATATCCAAGCGATCGTCGCTTTTATGCGCCAACCCATGACCTACGACGGACAAGAGGTCTCCTTTTGGTGTCGGGAGGTACCTGATACCTGGCTGAGTGATGCAGAGGCAGAAACAGTGGCGGCTTTTGTGTTGCGGGCAGCGGAGAAAGCGCCAGGCTGGGGTACGAGCGAGTTTTAAGCGATCGCGATTGTCCCGTAGTCCGCCAAATTGGGACAGGAATTTTCCATAAATTCTTAGGGATGTGACGTTGCCCCTGCAAAACGGGATAGAATCGTAAAAGAATTCAGTTCATAACGTCTGCGGCGTGGCGACGTACAGACGTTGAAAGGATCCCTGCGGGTGGACAGCGAACGGTGGATGAAAACGTCCTGTTTCGCTCCCCCAAGCCAGGGCCGTCACGGGGGTAACCCCTGACTCCTAACGTTGTATGCACTGCATCAACGGTGGGCCCACGCCACACGTCGAGTTATGCAAAGCGTTTCATACGAGATACCTATGAGATTGATTGCGTTGATGTCTAGAAGTTTGAGCGTGATGGTTTGCACCCTCGCGTTGGTTGCTACCACATTCCTGATGATGGCAGCACCTGCGTCCGCAGAAACCTTCACCGTTAAAATGGGCGCTGACAATGGAATGTTGGCGTTTGAACCCGCAAACCTCACCGTTAAGGCTGGGGACACTGTGAAATGGGTCAACAACAAGCTACCTCCCCACAACGTCATGTTTGAGGGCGATGGATCCAAGTATTCCCATGACCAGTTGATGTTCTCTCCGGGTGAAGAATACGCGGTGACCTTTGATGAAGCCGGTCAGTTCAGCTACTACTGTGCGCCTCACCGGGGTGCTGGTATGGTTGGGAAAGTCACGGTTGAATAAGGTTTAGGAGCGATCGCTTCTGTCTAATCTAGGAAGGGCGATCGCACCCTTAACACTTGAATACATGAAGCATCCCCTGCGGTTAAAGCCCCTGTTGTTTTAACGTCAGGGGATGTTTTTTGGCAGCAGTTTGTAGAATCAAGGTTGATGGAGGGGGGAACGGTGGCCATCTGCGGCAAGCTGTAGGTTTTTAAGCTTCAAGCCGCCCCAATATCGCAACAGAACGCCCCAACAGGTTCATTCAACAGGACGGAGGACATCATGGCCCATGCACGGTTTCATCTTGCCTTTCCCGTGGCCAACGTGGCCGATACCAAAACGTTTTATGCCGATGGTCTCGGCTGCCAGGTGGGTCGCGAGACCGCTCAATCGGTAATCCTTAACCTCATGGGGCATCAACTGGTGGCCCATGTCACCGATGAGCCAATCCAGCCCCAGCGCGGCATTTATCCTCGCCATTTTGGTCTGGTGTTTGATGCTGAAGCAGATTGGGAGGCATTGCTAGAGCGATCGCAACGGGCAGGACTCACCTTCTACCAAGCTCCCAAGCGGCGCTTCCCAGGCTCCCTGCTAGACCATCGCACCTTTTTCCTGGTCGATCCGTTTCAGAACCTGCTGGAATTTAAATACTATTGCCATCCGGAAGCCATCTTTGGCGCGGCGGA